>NZ_CDRVEU010000015.1:0-190850 GCF_977070315.1 Plantibacter cousiniae (nom. nud.)
GCACGATAGTTACAAGGTGATCGTTCCTCACGCTCCAGCGTGGGAATGCCGTGGGTGACGCTCTGCGTCACAGATCTGCGCCGCACCGCACATTCCGGATAGGACGCGGAGCGTCCAGAAGTGCATACTCACGCGGAGCATGGGCACGATAGTTACAAGGTGATCGTTCCTCACGCTCCAGCGTGGGAATGCCGTGGGTGACGCTCTGCGTCACAGATCTACGCTGCGCCGCACATCCCGGATCGGGCGCGGAGCGTCACACGATACTGAGGACTGTGGACAACCTCAGCAATCAGGCTCGTCAGCGGTATAACGGCGGGCCGGGTTGACCGCGGCGTCGAACTCACGCAACGCCTTGGCACCGATCAACAGCGGGAAGTTGAAGTGGCTGCGGTCCACCAGGTTGACCTCGACCGTACGCTTCTTGTCGCCCAGACACAGTTCCAGGTCAACCACAGGGCGCTTGGCGGGGTTGATGCTTTCGTCATCGTCGTCGTCACCTTCGGCGCGTCCCTTGATCTTGCTGATCCGCGAGACCTTGTGCTCATACACCTTGTCGTCCGCACCCTTGGTTGCCAGGCGGAAACGTACCCAGTCATCACCATCGCGTTTGAACAACTCGATGTCCTTTGCCGACAGCGAGGCGGTCAGTGCGCCGGTGTCCATCTTGGCCTTGAAGGTCTGGCCTATTTCCGCAACCTTGATGTTCTCGTAGCGACCATACAACGTCGGTTCAGCGGCCATGACCGGCAGGGCCAGCAAAGACAATAGCGCCAGGATCGGTTTCACGTGAGAGGTTCCTCGCAATAGTCAGCGCCTGATTGGCGCCCGTTTTTAGACAGCGAACCTGCAGTAGGTTCGTCAGGATGAATATGACGTCAGCATAAAGGCCGAGACGTGAAACATTTGTAAGCACCTGTGTAATTGGCGTAAAACGCGTGGGTCTTTATTATTGCCGCCCCTGAACCTTCAAGAGTCCGTCATGCGCCGTCTGTTCACCGGCTGTTTTGTTGCCCTGCTGTTACTGATCAATACGCTGGTGCTTATCGGTCCGCTATTGATTTTTGCGCTGCTCAAACTGCTGTTCAGAGGCCGTATGCGCGATCGCTGTTCGGCTGCGGTGATGTGGATCGCCGAAACCTGGGCCGAGATCGACAAGGTCATCTTCGCCACCTGCATACCGACGCAGTGGGACATCCGTGGCGATGAAGGGCTGCGCGGTGACACGTCCTACCTGGTTATCAGCAATCACCAGTCGTGGGTGGATATCCCCGCGCTGGTCCAGGCACTCAACCGGCGCACGCCGTTCTTCAAGTTCTTCCTGAAAAAAGAGCTGATCTGGGTACCGTTGCTGGGCCTCGCGTGGTGGGGGCTGGATTACCCGTTCATGAAGCGCTACAGCAAGGCGTTCCTGGCGAAACATCCGCAGCTCAAGGGCAAGGACCTGGAAATCACCAAGGCCGCGTGTGAACTGTTCAAGCGTCAGCCGGTGACCATCGTCAACTACCTGGAAGGCACGCGCTTCACCACGGCCAAACATGCGGCCCAGGGCTCGCCTTATACCCATCTGCTCAAGCCCAAGGCCGGCGGCGTTGCCTTCGTGCTGGCGGCAATGGGCGAGCAACTCGATGCCATCCTGGACGTGACGGTCGTGTATCCCGATTCAGGCATTCCCGGTTTCTGGGACATGCTCTGCGGCCGGGTTTCCAACGTGATCGTCGACATCCGAACCCGCGAGCTGGACCCGGCGCTGTGGCAGGGCGATTACGAAAACGATCCTGCATTTCGCGAGAAAGTGCAGGGTTGGGTCAATCAGCTCTGGGACGAAAAGGATGCGCGTATTGCGGCGTTGCGGCTGGAGTTGCCTGGGCACTGACAGTTCTGACAGGTAGACGAGGCGAAACGGGCGGATGAAACTGGCCTTTAATGTTGCCGGAATCCGCTCTCATGTCATTGCCCCATGTTTCGCCGATCGGCCTATACCGTTACGACGCACTGAACCGACTGGCAAGCATCGCCCCTGCGGGGCAGGAGGTCGTCAGGCGTTTCTATCGAAACAACCGCCTGACCACAGCAATACAGGGCACTTCCCACCATTCTGTTGTTCAGGCAGAGGGTCTTTTACTGGCGTTGCGCCGTGTGGAATCTGATCAGGTCCTGTTCGATCTGCTTGCGACAGATCAAGCCAACTCGGTGCTGCACAGCCTTGATGCCATGCGCAATCAGGCGTTTGTCTACAGTCCTTATGGCCTGCGATCCCTGCAAACATCCGCACTGAGCGTACCTGGTTTTACAGGGCAGACGATTGATCCGATCACTGGATATTACTTGCTGGGCAATGGACTTCGCGCATTCAACCCGACGCTGATGCGCTTTAACAGCCCGGATACGCTGAGCCCGTTTGGTGAGGGCGGGATAAATGGTTATGCCTACTGTGGAGGAAACCCTGTCAATAATGTCGATCCGACGGGGCGAGTATTTAAGGTGGTTGTAGCAGTTTTCAGTACGCGTACGATAAAGTCTGTAAAGCTGATCAGCGAGCAATTTAACGACGTGATTGAAACAGCCCGCAAAGGGTTGATCCCTGCGGTTGGCTCATCGATGCCTCTGCAAGGCAGTAGAAAATGGCTTGATGACGCGCTTGAGCGATTCAATGACAGCCAGTCTTCCTTCATCAAAAACCTCCGTCAAGTGAATCGCCATTTTGCGACTCACGGAGACGGAAGGTTAAGTTTTAAGCAGGCCGAGTATTACGCGGGGCTGGCGTCGCAAGTGTATTCGGGGAAAAAAAGCGACCCGGCCGCCTTTGGGGCGGCTGCTATCAAATGGGCAAGGCAATTTCCTGAAGACCGCAGCACCGCCATGGTGGGTGTGGCCTTCAATTCAGCAGGTGCGTTGATCTCAGGCGCTGTGCAAAAAAAGCAGTACAAGACCGGAGATATATTGAGGAACGCTACACGTATAAGGTCCGGTTCAGCTCCCGGCACCCCATAACCCACTCAAACTCTGCAACGCCGAGCCACTGGCACCTTGCTGCCCCAGGTATTGCAGAATCAGCGGGGCAAACTGGCTGACCATCGTACTGTCCATGCCCAACGCCTTGAAGGCGTTGTTCACATCACCCATGCTCTGCACGTTGCCCAGCGCGCTGTTGAGCATCGAGCTATTGCCCGACTTGCCGCCCAGCAGGCTGCCCAGCCCGTTGGCGCCGCCCAGACTTTCCAGTGCGGAAGTGCCGGACATTTGCTCCAGGCCCGGGACCGATTTGGCCAACTGCGAATAATCGGTGCTGGTCAGTTTGTTCTTCGCCAGCCCGAGCAGCGCACCTGTCCCGCCAACCGCCTGTTCCGGGGTGACATTGAGCTGCGTACCGAGAGTATTGAGCAGCCCCGCGACTTCGGGTGCCGCCGTGGCTTTCTGATTGCCATTGGTGGCATTGGAGACCGCGTTCGCGGCGTCATTCAGATTGAAGGCAAATGCAGGGCTTGCAGCCGCTGCCATCAACGTTGCCAAAGCCATTGCGCGTGCAGTTTTCATTGCGTCACCTTTATCGAGCTCGAACCGCCCGTGAGTGGGCGATGAAGCACAGGGTTTGACTGGAGGAACAGAAGCTTGTTCCCAGCGCGCGGTAGCGAACAACGGCAGAGCCTGTATTTGCCCGGTGTATGGCCCGTGTCGTCCGAAAACATCTATGTATTACCTCGTTTTTCCGCGAAACAGCATGGTGTCGGTCATCTGGAATGCACGGAGCATCAGCAATGACCGATACCCACACCTCATCATTTCCTTCCATGCCAGCCGCCGGCCGGGAAAGGCTTCAGCACGTGCTGGCAACCGAAGGCAGCGAGCAACTGGCCGCCATTCTGCAACGGCCGCGGCCTGAAGGTTTCACGCTACTGGACGAGATCCAGGTACTTGGGGCTGCCAGCGTGTTCGGGCGATGGGCCGACGACATCGAGCTCCTGAACACCCTGAAATCAGTGCTGTTCGACGATGAACTGAACGTGCTCAGGGACAGCGCAGAACGCGTTACCCGTTCCGTCGCTTCGCCAGCCTCGGAGGCAGGCCCCGAGCACGAACTGGCCAAGGCGGCGCTCGATATTGCGCAGAGTCATCAGCGCGAGTCACATTCGCCGAGCATCCGAATCGAGCGCATAGACCGCACGCGGGGCGATTACCGCAGGTTGCTGAACACGCTGCGGGCACGAATGCGCGACGTGAAGACCGGCACCTGTATGACCAACAGAGTATTCATGACCGTGGCCGACGACTCGCCGCTGTTCGCCGGCGTCACTTTTGGCGGTTCGATATTGCAGCGGTTCAAGGCGTTGCTCAGGGCTATCGCCAGCGCGGGTCCGGCTGGCGAGGTCGATGACGATCTGTTGCCCGGGGTACGCCGTAAAGACCTGCGCTACGTTCTTGATCTGGTCAACACGTCTCAGGTGGACTTCAGGCAGTCTTTCACCTGTGTGCTGCATATCAGGATGAATGAAGGCAGGCCGGTTCACTCGCTGCGACTGCAGGGCATCTCCGAGGGACGGCAACCTGCGCACGCCACGCTGTCTGACCTGCACCTGCGATTTATCCGTTTCACCGACTGCCTGGCCCGGTTGGTACCGCACCTTGAATCGGCAGATGCCAAGTGCATCCTGGCCATTCGCGACGATCAAACCGTCTCACTGCATGGTCTGCTCGATTACTACGGCGTCGACATTCCGCTGGCTGCCACCCGCGACCATCTGCTGCAGGCGATCACTGCGCTGTTGCCCGGAGAGCGCGAAGCCCATCCTGCGGGGATGGCACCCGCGTTGCCTTTCACCCTCGCCGAACAGCAGCGTTTCATGCTCGATACCTCGCAGGTCTACACCTTTCGGCAGCACAAGGTTCAGGCGCACGGCACTGACGACTACGGTGTCATCGACCTTGAGCTGAAGAAAGAGATGCAGTGGCATCTTGGTCGATGCCGCACCTTGCTGAACAGTTACCGGCATTTTGGCGCGTCGCTGCAAGACAACGAAAACGCGCTGCTGACAATGCTCCAGCAAACCGGTGGCATCACGCTGAAACTGGTCGTTTACGACAGCGATGGCCACCACGACATCTACCGCGAGCAGCACACCGTCAATCCCTGGAGCGTGAAGGATCTTGCCGAATACTTCGACGCGGCGCGCCAGGAACTGTCGTCTTACATGATCAACACCATTCGCTATGGCGAAGCCGAGGGGGCGATCAATATTGAGCGGCTGATCGTGGAAGTGATCGTGCCCAATCCTGTCCGGCGTCGTCATCCGCTGGCCGATATCGACATCGAAGCCTTCGATATCCGCAGCAAAGAACCTCCGTTTCTATACGTGGATCCCCTGGCGCTGGGTGCTTATGACGTCATCAGGTCACGGTTCGTGGAGTTGACCGATGAGTTGCGCGAGGCGCAATGGAACGTCGGCCACTCTGTCACGTTGCTGCGTGCGGTCCGTCACCTGCTGGCACATTACCAGGAGGACCTGCCGGCGTTGCCGCACGCGCAGCGTCAGGCGGCCTATACCCGGCGCTTGAATGATGCCGTCAACACCTACTACAGAGTGATTGCGCAGAACCTCGAGGACCAACAGCGCCTGCAAGTCGTTCTGCAGCCGACCCAGCCGGAATTCGTGGCGCGTGAGCTATGCCGTTATCTGGGGTTGAATGAAGCCTGCTGGCCGGTGATTGCACGGTCTTCGTTCGATATCAGTTACCGGGCCGGCTGGATCAATACCGGTACGTTTTTCCGGCACGAAGAGTCGGTCGGTTATCGAACCCTGCTGAGTGTGGTGTATGACGAAGACCTGCGCCGCGAGCTGGCGCTTGCCGACAATCGTGATGAACGGCTCGGGCAACTGGCTCAGGCGCTCGCCGTTAAAACCCGTTACACGGCAAGTCTGGACGTGCTGCAAGCGAAGCTGACGGGGTTATTCGACGCGAACACTGCCTTCGTCAACAACGGCCACCTGCCTGCTCGACTGACCGCACCACAGGCAGCGTTCAGGCTCGAGGCCGAGAACTACGCCATTCAGGCGACCGAAACGTATCGGATGCTGGAGGCCGAGCGGCTGGTGCTGGTATCCGGTACTGCCGCCGAGCGCCTGCAGATTCTGGAAGGGGTTGCGCTGGCGGACAGTGACAGGCCGGTTCATTGCATCGAGTTATTGAGCGCCGACGAGAAGGTCCGGCTTGAAGCCAGTGCTCTGGCGTTCAGGCAGATGTTGAGCGCCCGAGCGAACGACGATGACATTCAGAACATGTCGACCAGCGCGCAGCATGTGCTGCAACTGGTGCATCAGGTCGGCGGACTGATTCCTGTGCTGGGCAACTTCATCAACCTGGGATTCGACATTTACGACGGCAATGATGAAGGCATCGCGCTGGATGCACTCAACATCATTGCCGAGCTGGTGCTGTGCAAAATGCGCACGCTCCCTCCCAGAGTGGCGGGTGTGCTGATGCTGCAAGGCACCACTATCTGGACGATGAGCCAGCAGGTCCAGGCCCTCGGCGATTCGATCAAGGCCAACGACTACGAGGAGTCGGTGAAGAACTTCGGTTTTCTGCTGGTCGGTCTGCATTCGGCGCTGCATTGCGGCATATCGGCGGTGAAAGGGCTCCGGTCCGCGATACTGCGTTATCAACAGACCGTCAGCGAGCGCGCTGTTTCTGACAGCTCTGATCTGAACGAAACGGCCCGACACAGCGAGCACGGCGATGCCATCGAACGCGAAGCCGAGGGCGCACACCTCGCGCGGCGTCGGCTATCCACAAGCAGCTCCTATTGGCGGGTCTCGGAGGATGGGCAGATCTCCGAGCTGCCGATGGGCCGGAAGGTCACGAGCCTCGACTGGAACGGCAACGCGATGGTCGAAGGTGGCGCTCGGGCGGTGCTGCTGGGTGGAATCAGCGAGAAGATTTACATGCTCAACGGCCATGCCTGCCGGACAGTCAGCGGACTGACAGGGCCGGAATTGCGACCTCTGCATGCGCTGGACCTCGAAGCAGGTCAATGGCGCAGGCACCCGCAGTCAACGGTCGACGCCCCGCAGCTTTCGCGTTTTGCCCACACCGAGGATTTTCCGCTTGGCTTCAGCGGTCGCCCGGAGCGTTTTCTGGCTCCCACCAACACAGTCAGCTGGTATGACAACTGCGTGGCGGCGCTTGAAACAGCCTCCGTGCGGGTCATCGACGCAGATGGCAGGGTAAGGCAGCAGAGCATGGTGCTTGGTGTGATCGAGCACAAATACGTCACCGAGCGTAATGGTCATGTCGAAGTACTCGAACATGCGGGCACCAATATTGAGACGACCGCCTTCATTCGCGCCGACGGCAGCCGCATGGAAGTCGCCAGGGTGTTGCCTGCCATACCGGCCTACAAGCCTGAAATTCAGGCACAGATTGTCGCGGCTCAAGGCATGTTCGTGACCGTCCGAATAAGCGACACGCTGCAAGGTCTGGTCGGCAGCAAGACCGTGGCGGGTGTTCTGGCGACGCTCAGTAATGGCAGCGGACAGGAACTGGTGATCGAAGCGGATCGCGGCGTTCACTATCGCGGCACGCTGCCCATCGAGCACTTCCTGGCGCTGGCGCCGGGCGAGACGTTACACGACCAGCAGCCTGTTGCCCTGAGCCTGCAGAAAATCAGCCCGCACGCCGATCCCAAACGAGCGTTGCCTCAGCTGTGGCACGACCAGTCGGATTATCGCAACGGCATCGCCCATGATGACTTTGCGCTGGAGCTGTTCTATGGCGCGAAGGCGGCGAACGAAGCCTATGTGCGCAACCCTCAATGGGTCGCCAGGAACATCGATGCTGTGGCCAAAATCAAATCGCGGCTGCCCTCGTCCATTACCACAGTGGAAAATCCGTTTTATGTACTCGATACCCCCGAGGAACTGGCCATTCTTTTTGCTGCGCGCAGCCAGGCGGCGTTGGCCAATACCTTGCTGGGCCATACCGTTGAATGGGGAGCTGCATCGAGATCCAGAGAGTTACGCCTGGGGGAAAATATCCTCAGACAGCTTCGTCTGAACGAGCCGCTTCTGGCTGCTCAGGAAAACATTCCGCCGCTCGCCAGCGAACGGAGCGCCTTCGTCAGTCAGCTTAAGGAGAAGCTGGCCCGCAACAACCTGATGATGGCAGAAGTCAGCCTGAAGTCAGGGGGAAAAGCCTGGTTCGCCCATTCGCCTGCCAGGCGTCTCGGCATGCTGGCGGGGCATCTGCACGACGAGTTTTACCTGAGTCATGCGGGGTCAATCATCGATCATATCGAAGCCTGTTTTACCGACCCGTCGAGAATTGAACGTATCGCCGTGCTGTCCCTTGATGACGTCCCGGAAGCCGATGCGCGACGCATTTTTCTCTCCTCGCAGCGCGGCTATACCTATGAGTCGGTCACCAGTCTGGAGCAGCCGGCCGAGCATACACATCTGAGCGGTGCGCAATTGCAACTGCACATCGATGACGCCCTTTATCCCGAGCGGACCCGAGGTGTGGGGATTGCCAGCGCGATTGTCGACCTGACCGGTGCAGAGGCGCTCAGCAGCGGGCCAAAGCGTGGCAGTTACTCGATTGAGGGACGTGACTACATCAAGCTGGATAACGGCAGGATCTACCGTGCCGACTGGGATGAGCGCAACGGGGTGTTTCTGCTGGTACCACCGCAAGGCAGGTCGCGAGCCGAGACCCTGGCACTGCCCTGGGTGCGTCACATCGGCGGACATGAGTTCACGCTGATCAACCGTCCAGCGCTCAAGGGCGGCAATCTCATCGATCAGATGATCTGTAGCATCCGCACCCGGCGGCCGGCCGGTCGTTTGGCAACTCACGAGTCCCATTCCGCTCATGACACAGCGAGCGGAACGCTTCAGGTTCACCACGAAGACCTGCACATCATGAGCGACGACGTTCTGGTACCCGGCAAGCTTAATGTGCCATCGAGCCTGTTCCACTCCATCGCAGCGGATCGTGACGGTTACGTGAGGCTGGAAGCCAGGGCAGCGGTGCCTGAAAGCTGCATCTCCAGCACAGAGTTCCTGGTATCGAAATATGCCGGAGGGCAAGTCGCGTTCGATTACAAGGGCGAGAGCTTGGGTGATCCGGCTCCAGTGGTGCCCAATGTCGAGGTCGTCGCGAGGCAGGATGGTCAGCTGGTGAGCCTGAATATCACGACAACAGCGCTCGATGACTGGATAAATGCACGCGGCCACTCTGACTATTTTGTCGGCGAGCAGTCATTTCCCGAGATCGGCGAAGGTATCGGTTTTATCGAGCGAGGGGGGCTGGAAGGCAGCCCGTCATCGGACTACCCGTTTCATTTCATGTTCGTGGCGGGGAAAGTACTGGACCGGAACGGGCAAATTACCGGCGTGCTGGCCTCGGACTTGTCCGAGCCTGCACGTGAGTCTGATCAAAATGGAGTTACGCCGCAATTGCCCGCCAGACGGAACTGGAATCTGGGTCTTTTCCCTTCGATCGACAGCATGCGCGGGGTGCCGGAACCTGACAGCAATGCCTACGTGCAGGAGCATTACTACTCGGTATTGGTGAGGCCCGTGCGGCAGTAGGGCACGTCTCCAGCGTTTGTCGTCCCGCAGGCGGAACAGCCTAGTAGTTCTGCTAGCTGGGCGGAAACAGAGACTCAGCCCAGACTTGCTGCAATGGGTGACTTCAAGGAGTGAAGCCATGGCTTCGTCTGGGCAATCCGTGCTCTGTGTTTATCGCTACGATCCATTGGATCGCCTGGCCGATTGTTCGGCCGCGGGGCAGGGCAGCACTCGCCTTTTTTATCAGAAGACACATCTGGCTACGCAGGTTCAGGGGCAGGTCCAGCACACGCTTATACGCACGGATGAGCATGTGCTGGCTTGCCTGAGTACAGAAAATAATCAGCGCGACGGCGCGTTGTTGGCGACGGATCAACAGCAGTCAGTGACCGCCGCTCAGGGATTGGCGTTTGCCTACACACCTTACGGACATCGTCATCCTTCAGGCCGCGCAAGCCTGCCGGGCTTTACTGGCCAGCGAGTTGACCCGGTGACGGGGCACTATTTGCTGGGGAATGGGTATCGGGCGTTTAACCCGGTATTGATGAGGTTCAACAGCCCGGACAGTCTGAGCCCGTTTGGTGAGGGTGGGGTGAATGCGTATGGGTATTGTGGGGGGGATCCGGTTAATTGGGTTGACTTGACAGGGAGTACACCAACCTTGATGAAGGGACTTTTAAGAGCTTTTAAAATAATGAAGCCTTCCCGGCGTTTGTCTACGGATGACGTTATTGGTAGTTCTGTGTTGCGCGGTTCTGACGGGATGAACTTAAGTGCGAGTGCGCCACAGTTAAGTCGCTCTGCAGCGGTGCGACAAGTCGAGTCAGTGAGTGTGTCTGCAAAAAAATTGAATAAACAAGCAGGTCTTGACTATAGAAAGTCTGCAAAAGAGGTTAAGGCCAACGATAAGCTTTATAGACAGTATGTTAAAAGGGCTCCACAGCTGAAAAAAGAGGCAAACACTGCGTTAAGTTTGTATGATGAGGAGGGTCTCTCTTATGAGTATGATCTGGTTCAACAATACAAGAAATCGCAGAAAAACCTCGCTAACCCTATTCAGAATCTATCGACGCCACCCTCTTACAAATTAGCCCTTAAAATTTCTAATGCTGAAGAAGAGTTAAGATTAATACGCCAGCAGATGTGAGAGAGCATTCCCCGCTCTTGAATCTGCTGACGTAATTAGTCAATAACCCCATTTTCTGTTAGATGCCTACACAGCACCAAACAACCGATGCGGATCAATCACAAACTTCTTCGGCACGCCCGCATCAAACTCGCCATAACCCCGCGGCGCCTCATCCAGACTGATCACCTCGACACCCACTATGTCGGCGATCTTGATGCGGTCCCACATGATCGCCTGCATCAGCTGGCGGTTGTATTTCATGACCGGGGTCTGGCCGGTGTGGAAGCTGTGGGATTTGGCCCAGCCCAGGCCGAAGCGAATGCTCAGGCTGCCCATTTTTGCGGCGGCGTCCACGGCTCCCGGGTCTTCGGTGACGTACAGGCCGGGGATGCCGATCTTGCCTGCGACGCGCACCACGCCCATCAACGAGTTGAGAACGGTGGCGGGTGCTTCGGCCTGAGCGCCAGCATGGCCGTGACCGCGTGCTTCGAAGCCTACGGCGTCGATGGCGCAATCCACTTCAGGCTCGCCGAGCAGGGCAGCGATCTGTTCGTGCAGTGGCGTGTCCAGGGACAGGTCAGCAATTTCGAAGCCTTGGGCCTTGGCGTGGACCAGGCGTTTCGGGTTGACGTCGCCGACGATTACCACCGCCGCGCCCAACAAGCGCGCTGACGCCGCCGCAGCCAGGCCGACCGGGCCGGCGCCTGCAACATAAACCGTACTGCCAGGGCCAACCCCGGCAGTCACTGCGCCATGGTAGCCGGTGGGCAGGATGTCGGACAGGCAGGTCAGGTCGCGGATTTTTTCCATCGCCGCGTCGCGGTCCGGGAGTTTGAGCAGGTTGAAGTCCGCGTAAGGCACCAGCACGTATTCAGCCTGGCCACCAACCCAGTCGCCCATGTCGACATAACCATAGGCACCACCGGGACGCGCCGGGTTGACCGTCAGGCAGACGCCGGTGTTCTGTTCCTTACAACTGCGGCAGCGGCCGCACGCCACGTTGAATGGCACGGAAACCAGATCACCGACTTTCAGATGCTCCACGTCGCGACCGGCTTCCAGCACCTCTCCGGTGATTTCATGACCGAGCACCAGCCCGGTCTGCGCCGTGGTACGGCCGCGTACCATGTGCTGGTCCGAGCCGCAGATATTGGTGGAGACCACGCGCAGGATCACGCCGTGTTCGATGCGCTTGCCGCGTGGGTCTTCCATTTTCGGGAAAGGAATTGATTGCACTTCGACCTTGCCAGCGCCGAGATACACTACACCGCGATTACCAGACATACATGTCACCTCGCTTTTATTGTGGTGGAGCAGAGAGAAGCCGTTGCAGCTATAAAACCACCGTCCTGTTGGCGTTGAGAAACACCCGCCGTTCGATGTGATAACCGACCGCACGGGCCAGTGTCAGTCCTTCGATGTCCCGACCCTTGGCGATCAGGTCTTCGGGATAGTGGCTGTGATCGACCACTTCCACGCCCTGGGCAATGATCGGACCTTCGTCCAGATCGTTGTTGATGTAATGCGCCGTGGCTCCGACCAGTTTTACCCCCTTGTTGTAAGCCTGATGGTAGGGCTTGGCACCTTTGAAACCGGGCAGCAACGAGTGGTGGATATTGATCGCCTTACCGTCCAGCTTGCGACACAGGTCCGGAGACAGGACCTGCATGTAGCGGGCAAGAATCACCAGTTCTGCACCAGACTCTTCAATGACCTGCCAGACTTTGGCTTCCTGCGCGGGCTTGTCGTTCGGGTCCAGTGGGAAATGGTAGTACGGAATGCCGTGCCAGGCAGCCAATGGCTCAAGATCAGGGTGATTGGACACCACCGCGACCACGTCCATGGACAGTTGATTGATACGCTGGCGGTAGAGCAGGTCATTGAGGCAGTGATCGGCTTTCGAGACCATGATCACTACTTTTGGCCGGTAGTTGGGCGCCGTGAGTTCGAAGATCATTCCGAACGTTTCACCGCGCTCGCTCAGCCCGGCCCTGAACGCCTGCTCGTCGAAAGCCTCGGGCTGACGAAACTCCACACGGATGAAGAAGCGTCCCGAGAGACGGTCATCGAAGGAGTGATGTTCTGTGACGTAGCAACCCTGCTCGAACAGAAAGCGCGTCACTGCGTCTACCGTACCCAGCATGCTGGGGCAGTCGGCGGTCAAAATCCATGTATCGGGCGCGCGGCTCATTGAATCAATGCTCCAGAGTATTTGTTATCCGCAAATATGACTGACAGTGCCAGCCTGTAGGCTTGGGCAGGACGCAGAGCGTCCGGAACTGCGTTCCCACGCGGAGCGTGGGAACGATAATCCAAGAGTCTTCATTGAGACCGACGCTACGGTTTCAGCCCCGGTTCCCGGCGCTTCACGCCTGAATGCTCAGCCCGTACTCGGCACTCGCATCCTGCAACCACAGCCACCAGTAATCCGAGAAGCTGCGGCGGACCAGCAGCTCCCAGGTGTCTTCACCGGTCCGGCGGATCACCAGTTGCGACTTGGCGAACACGGTGCCGACTGCCTTGCCCACCGGGAAGTTGTCCGGGTGCACGTCGTAGCTGGTGGACTTCATCAGTACCTGGCGCACCTTCGGCCCGCTCAGTTCTAGAATCGATTGCCCGCCGCTTACGTTGACGATGGCGATGTGTTGCCCGCTCAGTTCGTCACGCAACTTCTGTTCTGCCGCGAACTCTTCGCCGCTCGGCACAATCAGCAGCCACTCATCCGGGCCAAGCCATTGCAGCGAGCTTTCGCCACTGATGACCAGCATCAGTGCGGCGGGCAGCTCCATGCCCAGCGCCTTGTGTACGCCTGCGGCGAAGGCCGGATCGTGGGCATTGCCACGAATCGTCAGATGGCCCAGCAGCTTTTTCTCGCGCAGGAAAACCCCCGGGCTGGCGCGCCCCTTGCCAATCAGGCTGTCGAGGTTTGCGTGGAACAGCGGCGACTCGGCTTTGACGTCGGTGGTCGGGCGCTGCTGGTAAACGTTGGCTGTGCTCATGATTCACCTGCTTGAATTCTGTGTGCTGCGGATGATCGGCTCACCGTGGACTACTCGACGTTCTGCCGCTCGCCTTTCGGATCGAAGAACACCGAAGAAACGATCTCGGCTTCGATCACGCTGCCATCGGCCAGAGGCGCGAAGACCCGCTCTCCCATGCGCGCCAGACCGCCTTTGACCACGCCCATCGCGAACGAATAGCCCAGCGAGTTGTGCGCGTAACTGGAGGTCACGTGGCCGACCATGCTCATCGGGATCGTCTGTTTGGTGTCGAACACCAGTTGCGCACCTTCCGGCAACCATTTGGCAGGGTCCACCGGCTTGAGGCCGACCAGTTGCTTGCGCTGTTCACGCACGCAGTCTTCGCGATTCATGCCGCGCCAGCCGATCCAGGAGAACGGCTTGGTACGACCGACACACCAACCCATGTTCAGGTCGTCGGGCGTCATCGAGCCGTCGGTGTCCTGACCGACGATGATGAAACCTTTCTCTGCGCGCAGTACGTGCATGGTCTCGGTGCCGTAAGGCGTCAGGTTGTACTGCTTGCCTGCCTCGGCGATCTTTTCCAGAACGCCCATGGCGTAGTCGGCCTGAATGTTGACCTCGTAGGACAGCTCACCGGTAAACGAGATACGGAATACGCGAGCTGGCACACCGGCGACCAGACCTTCCTTCCAGGTCATGAACGGGAAGGCTTCACGGCCCAGATCGATATCGGTGACTTCGCTGAGCAGCTTGCGGCTGTTGGGGCCGGACAGCGTCAGAGTCGCCCAGTGATCGGTCACTGAGGTGAAATACACTTTCAGGTCCGGCCATTCGGTCTGCTGATAGATTTCCAGCCATTGCAGGACGCGCGCTGCGCCGCCCGTGGTGGTGGTCATCAGGAAGTGGTTGTCGGCGAGACAGGCAGTGACCCCGTCATCGAAGACCATGCCGTCTTCCTTGCACATCAGGCCGTAGCGCGCCTTGCCCACGTCCAGCTTGGTCCAGGCGTTGGTGTAGATGCGGTTGAGAAACTCGCGTGCATCCGGGCCTTGAATATCGATCTTGCCCAGCGTCGAAGCGTCCAGCAGGCCGACGCTGTCGCGCACCGCCTTGCATTCGCGAGCGACGGCTGCGGGCAGGTCTTCGCCGTTCTTCGGGAAGTACCACGGCCGTTTCCACTGGCCGACATCCTCGAACTCGGCACCGTTTTTGACATGCCAGGCGTGCAGCGCAGTGAAACGCACGGGTTCGAAGATGTGTTTGCAATGACGCCCGGCTATCGCGCCGAAGGTCACCGGCGTGTAGTTGGGGCGGAACATGGTGGTGCCCATTTCCGGGATCGACACGTTCAGCGAACGCGCGGCGATGGCCAGACCGTTGACGTTGCCCAGCTTGCCCTGATCGGTGCCGAAACCCAGCGCGGTGTAGCGCTTGACGTGCTCAACCGACTCGAACCCCTCGCGGGTCGCCAGTTCGATGGCCGCTGCGGTCACATCATTCTGCAGGTCGACGAATTGCTTGGGTGCCCGAGCGGTGCCTTTCTCATGCGGCACCTGAAACAGCGCCAGCGTCGGCTCTTCCGCACGGCTGAGGGCTTTGGGCATCACGCCTTCGACCACCTTGAAGCCCGCTTCACTGGCAGCGCGCACGCCGCCTTCGAAACCATCGGCCAGACTGTCAGCCAGACTGTAGACGCCGTTGACGCCGCCTACGCAGATACGTTTCTGCGGTGCTTCGCCCGGCACGAAGCCGAGGATGTCCTCGCGCCAGACCGGCTTGCCGCCCAGGTGCGAGGCCAGGTGCACGATCGGGCTGTAACCGCCGGAGCTGGCAACCACGTCGCATTCAAGCCATTCGCCAGGGCTGGTCACGCTGTGCGTCTTGACGTCGATGGCGGCAACGCGGGCAGCCGTCACACGCTTGCTGCCACGGGCCTCGATGACCGCGCTGCCGGTCAGGATGCGAATGCCTTTGGCCCGCGCTTCTTCAACCAGCGGGCCGCGCGGGTTATGCCGTGCATCGGCAATCGCGACCACGTGCAGACTGGCGTCGAGCCAGTCCAGAGCGACGCGATAGGCGTGATCGTTGTTGGTGGAAAGCACCAGTTTCTTGCCCGGCGCCACGCCATAACGACGAACGTAAGTCGATACGGCGCCGGCCAGCATGTTGCCGGGCACATCGTTGTTGCCGTAGACCAGCGGACGCTCGTGAGTACCGGCGGCCAGCACCACACGCTTGGCACGTACCCGGTGCATGCGTTGGCGAACCATGCCGATCGGCGCGCGATCACCCAAGTGGTCGGTAAGGCGCTCATGAATGGTCAGGAAGTTGTGATCGTGGTAACCATTGACCGTGGCACGCGGCAGCAGGGTGACGTTGGGCAGGCTTTTCAGCTCGGCGACGACCGTAGACACCCACTCGGCGGCGGGTTTGCCGTCGAGGCTTTCACGGCTGTCGAGCAGGCTGCCGCCGAACTCTTCCTGTTCATCGGCAATGATCACTCGGGCACCGCTGCGACCTGCTGCCAGCGCGGCAGCCAGACCGGCCGGGCCTGCGCCGACGATCAACACGTCGCAGTGCTGGTTCATCGCATCGTAGCTGTCCGGGTCGTTTTCGGTCGGCGAGCGACCGAGGCCTGCAGCCTTGCGGATGTACTTTTCGTAAGTCATCCAGAACGATTGCGGGTACATGAAGGTTTTGTAGTAGAAACCCGGCGGCATCAGTTTGCCGCCGACCTTGCCCAGAATGCCCATGACATCGGTATTCACGCTCGGCCAGCCGTTGGTGCTGGTCGCGACCAGTCCGGCATAGAGCGCCTGTTGCGTGGCACGCACGTTGGGGATCTGCGTCGCTTCGGCCGCGCCGATCTGCAGCACGGCGTTGGGCTCTTCCGAACCCGCTGCGAAGATGCCGCGCGGGCGAGAGTATTTGAAGCTGCGGCCGATGATATCGACGCCGTTGGCCAGCAGGGCAGAGGCCAGCGAGTCGCCTTCAAAGCCCTGGTAGGTCTGGCCGTTGAAAGTAAAGTTGAGCACCTTGCTGCGGTTGATGCGGCCGCCGTTGGGCAGGCGATGGGTCTGGCTCATACCTTTTCTCCCTGATCCGTGAACTGCGGCCTGGTACCGATCGGATAGGTCTCGAGAATCTCGTAGGTCACGGTATTGCGCGTCATGTTGAAATACTGGCGGCAACCGGCGGCGTGTATCCACAGTTCGTGATGCAGGCCGCGCGGGTTATCGCGAAAGAACATGTAATCGCCCCATTGCTCATCGGTGCAGGCACCGGGGTCCAGCGGGCGCGGGATATGCGCCTGACCGGACGGGTGGAATTCCTCTTCGGAGCGCAGTTCGCCACAGTGAGGACAGAAGATATGCAGCATGGTCGGGTTCTCCTGTTAGTGGGCTACGGCTGCAGCGCCGTGTTCGTCGATGAGTGCGCCGTTGTGGAAACGGTCGATGGAGAACGGCTTGGCCAGCGGGTGCATCTCGCCCTTGGCCAGGCTGGCGGCAAATACGTTGCCCGAGCCCGGCGTGGCCTTGAAGCCGCCTGTGCCCCAGCCGCAGTTGAAGAACATGTTCGGCACCGGGGTCTTGGAAATGATCGGGCAGGCGTCCGGCGTGGTGTCGACGATGCCGCCCCATTGACGGTTCATGCGCACGCGGGACAGTACCGGGAACATCTCGACGATGGCCTGGATGGTGTGTTCGATCACCGGGTACGAGCCGCGCTGGCCGTAGCCGACCCAACTGTCGATGCCGGCACCGATCACCAGGTCGCCCTTGTCGGACTGGCTGATGTAGCCGTGTACCGCGTTGGACATGATGACGCTGTCGATAATCGGCTTGATCGGCTCGGAGACCAGTGCCTGCAACGGATGCGATTCGATGGGCAGACGGAAGCCTGCCAGCTTGGCCATGTGCCCGGAGTTGCCGGCGGTTACCACGCCGACCCGTTTGGCACCGATGAAACCCTTGTTGGTTTCCACTCCGATGCACACGCCGTTTTCCTTGCGAAAGCCGATGACTTCGGTCTGCTGAATCAGGTCAACGCCCAGCGCGTCGGCCGCACGGGCGAAGCCCCAGGCCACCGCATCGTGACGGGCGACGCCACCACGGCGCTGAACCGTTGCGCCAATGATCGGATAGCGGGTGTTTTTCGAGCAGTCCAGGTACGGGATTTCCTCGGCGACCTGCTGGCCGTTGAGTAATTCGCCGTCCACGCCGTTAAGCCGGTTGGCGCTGACGCGGCGCTCGGAGTCGCGCATGTCCTGCAGGGTGTGGCACAGGTTGTAGACGCCGCGCTGGGAGAACATGACGTTGTAGTTCAGGTCCTGGGACAGGCCTTCCCACAATTTCATCGCATGTTCATACAGGTGGGCAGACTCGTCCCACAGGTAATTGGAACGCACGATGGTCGTGTTGCGAGCCGTGTTGCCGCCGCCCAGCCAGCCTTTCTCGACCACGGCCACGTTGGTGATGCCGTGCTCCTTGGCCAGATAGTAGGCCGTCGCCAGGCCGTGCCCGCCGCCGCCGACAATGACCACGTCGTAGACCTTTTTCGGGGTCGGCGTGCGCCACATGCGCTGCCAGTTTTCATGGTGGCTGAGGGAATGCTTGAGAAGGCCGAAGCCTGAGTAATGCTGCATGTGAGGCTACTCCTGACTCAGCGATAAACCGGAAAATCGGCGCACAGGGCGGCGACCTGGCTGGCAACGTCAGCCTCGACATCGGCATCACCGAGGTTGTCGAGGATGTCGCAGATCCAGCCTGCCAGCTCGATGCACTGGGTCACCTTGAAGCCGCGTGTGGTCACGGCCGGTGTGCCGATGCGCAGGCCGGACGTCACGAACGGCGACTGCGGGTCGTTGGGCACCGAGTTCTTGTTGACGGTAATGTGCGCACGCCCCAGCGCCGCATCTGCGTCCTTGCCGGTCAGGCCCTGACGGATCAGGCTGACCAGAAACAGATGGTTGTCGGTGCCGCCGGAGACCACGTCGAAGCCCCGATCGATGAACACCTGCGCCATCGCTTGTGCATTGTCGATGACCTGCTGTTGATAGGCCTTGAAGGCGGGCTCCATGGCTTCCTTGAAACATACCGCCTTGGCGGCAATGACGTGCATCAGCGGGCCGCCCTGGCCACCGGGGAAGACGGCGGAATTGAATTTCTTTTCCAGCTCCTCGTTGGCCCTGGCCAGGATCAGGCCGCCGCGTGGGCCGCGCAGGGTCTTGTGGGTCGTGGTGGTGACCACGTCTGCGTAGGGCAACGGATTCGGATAAAGACCGGCGGCAACCAGACCGGCAACGTGCGCCATGTCGACGAACAGGTAGGCACCCACCTTGTCGGCGATTGCGCGGAAGCGCG
The DNA here is from genome assembly GCF_977070315.1 of Plantibacter cousiniae (nom. nud.). Classification (NCBI taxonomy): domain Bacteria; kingdom Bacillati; phylum Actinomycetota; class Actinomycetes; order Micrococcales; family Microbacteriaceae; genus Plantibacter; species Plantibacter cousiniae (nom. nud.). Next base: position 19,043 of record NZ_CDRVEU010000015.1, read on the forward strand.
GGAAGTCCAGGGTCTTGGAGTAGGCCGAAAAGCCGGCAATGATCATTTTCGGCTGGCATTCGACGGCAATACGCTCGACTTCGTCGTAATCGATCAGCCCGGTCGCGGTGTCGATGCCGTACTGCACGGCGTTATAGAGTTTGCCCGAGAAGCTGACCTTGGCGCCGTGGGTCAGGTGACCGCCGTGCGCCAGGCTCATGCCCAACACGGTATCGCCGGCCTGGAGCAGCGCCAGATAGACCGCTGCGTTGGCCTGACTGCCGGAGTGCGGCTGAACGTTGGCGTAGTCGGCACCAAACAGTTGTTTGGCGCGTTCGATGGCCAGTTGCTCGACCTTGTCGACGTGCTCGCAACCGCCGTAGTAACGCTTGCCGGGATAGCCCTCTGCGTACTTGTTGGTCAGGCCGCTGCCCTGCGCCTGCATCACGCGTTTGCTGGTGTAGTTCTCCGAGGCGATCAGCTCGATATGGTCTTCCTGACGCTGCTCCTCGGCGTTCATCGCCGACAGCAGTGCATCGTCATAACCCTGAATCTGGTCTTGCTTGCTGAACATCGCGGATCTCCCAGCGGCGGCGCGGCGCCTGACTTGTCGTTCGGGCTGAACAGAGCCCTCTGAGAGCGATGGTAGGGCCGGACCGAAGACGCCAAATGCCTATGGACGCCACACAAAGGTGCGTTTACGACATGGCGGCGGAGGGAGCAGAAATAGCGGAAGGGAGTTACCCGTGACAACGCTGCAGACGAAAAAAGCCCGCTCCCGGCTGGATGAGTCCAGCGCGGTTGAGCGGGCTTGTCGGTTTCAGGCCTTGTCAGCCGTGGTTTTTGCCCAGCAATGCGTGATACAGCTCGGTATCACCCAGAATGCCGACCACTTTATTGCCGTCCTGCAGGACCAGCTTGTTGCCGGTCTGGTAGCGGATCTGCAGCGCGTCGCGCATGCCAATGTTGGAATGCACAAGCGTAGGGCGTCGATCCAGGGTGGCGACGTCCTGACCGGGGGCCCAGTTCTGCAGATCGAGGGCCGTGGCACCTTGCCGCGCGCCTTTGATCACGTTGCCTTCGGCCAGATCGAGCCATGAGTCGCCGCTCGGGTCCAGGCACACCGAACCGTTGACGTGGGTGCACTCGTCGACGGTGCGCATCAGACTGCGACCGCACAGCACGTTCAATGGGTTGGTATGTGCAACGAAGGTGCGCACGTATTCGTCTGCCGGATTGAGCACGATCTGCTCTGGCACGCTGTATTGCACGATGCGGCCGTCTTTCATGATGGCGATCCGGCTGCCGAGCTTCAGTGCTTCATCCAGATCGTGGCTGACGAACACAATGGTCTTGCTCAGCTTGGTTTGCAGGGCGAGCAGTTCGTCCTGCAAACCCTGGCGGATCAGCGGGTCGAGCGCCGAGAACGGCTCGTCCATCAGCAGGATGTCGGCATCCATCGCCAAGGCCCGCGCCAGGCCCACTCGCTGCTGCATGCCGCCAGACAGCTCGTCGGGCTTCTTGTTGCGCCACTGGGTCAGGCCCACCAGCTCGAGTTTTTCATCCACCAGCTTGCGCCGTTCCTTTTCGGGGCGACCCTGCATTTCGAGGCCAAAGCTGATGTTTTCGCGCACCGTGAGCCAGGGCATCAGGGCGAATTTCTGGAAGACCATGGCAATGCGCTTGGTGCGCATCATTTTCAGTTCGGCCGCGCTGCAGTTGGCGATGTTGATCTGTGAGCCTTCATGCTCGACGAACAGCGAGCCACGGCTGACGGTATTGAGACCGTTGATACAGCGCAACAGGCTGGATTTGCCGGAGCCCGACAGGCCCATCAGCACGCAGATTTCGCCCTTCTCGATATCCAGGCTGGCGTTCTCGACGCCGACGATCTGTCCGGTTTTCTTGAGGATCTGGTCACGCGTGAGGCCTTCGTCGAGCAGCTTGAGGGCCTCACGCGGGTCCTTGGAGAAGATGACGTCTACCTTGTCGAATTTGATGATACTCATGCGTCGGACCCTACCTTGGCTTCGGGTTGTTTGCAGATGCGGTCGAGCATGATGGCCAGCAATACGATTGCCAGACCGGCTTCGAAACCGAGCGCGATGTCGGCTGTGTTCAGCGCGTTGACCACTGGCTTGCCCAGGCCGTCGGCGCCGACCAGGGCCGCGATGACCACCATCGACAATGACAGCATGATGCATTGGGTAATCCCGGCTGCAATGCTGGGCATCGCGTAGGGCAGTTCAATGCGTGTCAGCAACTGGCGGCGTGATGAGCCGAAGGCCTTGCCGGCATCCAGCAACTCCTGAGGTACATCACGGATACCCAGGTAAGTCAGGCGAATCGGCGCGGCAATGGCGAAAACCACTGTCGAGATCAGACCGGGTACCACGCCCAGACCGAACAGCGTGAGTGTCGGAATCAGATAGACGAAGGTGGGCACGGTCTGCATCAGGTCGAGCAGCGGCCGGATGATGGTGTAGAACAGCGGCTTGTGCGCGGCAATGATGCCCAGCGGCACGCCGATGACGACACACACCAGTGTGGCGAAGAGCACCTGTGCCAGGGTTTCCATGGTCTCCTGCCAGTAATGCAGGTTGAGGATCAGCAGAAACGAAAGGATGACGAAAACCGTCAGGCCCCACTTGCGCTGGATGAAGTGCGCGAGGGCGGCGATAAGGCCGATCAGTACGAATGGATTGAACCAGGTCAGCGCGAAAGTGAACCCGTGGATCATCATTTCCAGTGTCGAGGCTATCGCGTCGAAGTAATCGGCGCCGTTGGCCGTCAACCAATCGACAAATGCGGCGATGTACTCGCCCAGAGGGATTTTATGGTCAGTCAGCATGATTTCGGGTGTCCGCTTGCGGAAGGTGAAGAGGGCAGCAGGCGGGTCAGCCCCGCCTGCTGTCGGCTTACTGGGTCAACTTGGCTTTGGCTGCCTCCAGGCCTGGCTTGCCATCGACGGTGGTCACGCCTGCGAGCCAGGTGTCGAGTACTTGCGGGTTTTTCTTGATCCACGCCTTGGCGGCGGCATCAGGCTTCATTTTGTCGTCCAGCACATTGCCCATCAGGCTGCTTTCCATGTCCAGCGTGAAGGACAGATTCTTGAGCAGCTGACCTACGTTGCTGCACTCCTGACTGTAGCCTTTGCGGGTGTTGGTGTAGATGGTCGCCTGGCCATAGTTGGGGCCGAAGAAGTCATCGCCGCCGGTCAGATATTTCATCTTGAAGCGAGTGTTCATCGGATGCGGTTCCCAGCCGAGGAACACCACATCGTTCTTGCGTTTCACGGCGCGGTCGACCTGCGAAAGCATTGCGGCTTCGCTGGATTCAACAACCTTGAAGCCTGCATCTTTCAGGCCGAAGGCGTTCTTGTCGATCATGCTCTGGATCAGGCGATTGCCGTCGTTGCCAGGCTCGATCCCGTAGATCTTGCCGCCCAGTTCCTTCTTGAATTTGGCGATGTCGGCGAAGTCATGCAGGCCTTTGTTATAGAGCGCTTCCGGGACAGCCAGGGTGTACTTGGCGTTCTCCAGATTGGCACGCACGGTTTCGACGGTCCCTGCTTCGCGATAGGGCTTGATGTCGTTTTCCATGGTCGGCATCCAGTTGCCGAGGAACACGTCCATGTTCTTCCCGTCAGCCAGCGACTTGTAGGTCACCGGTACGGAAATCATGGTGGTCTTGGTCTTGTAACCCAGTGACTCGAGTACGGCGCTGGTTACCGCAGTGGTGACGGTAATGTCAGTCCAGCCTACGTCGGAGAAGTTGACCGTATGACAGGCCTCTGGCTCGGCTGCCTGAGCGAGCACCGGCATACAGAGCGTGGCGGCCAACAGCAACGATTTGGAACCTTTCATGGGTGGACTCCTGTGAGTTTCTTCTGGTCATCAGCAGGTGAACGCTGACGCGGCTTATGGGTTGGCGAGGCTTTTCGCGAAGCTCCATCACTGCGCCGGGCGATCGAGTCGGAACCGATCATGTAACAGGGAAAATCAAACGCCTACAGGGGGCGTCGTATCCAGTGCAGGAGGCGTCGTATCCAGTGCGCGCAAGGTCGCTTACAGATTCGTTGCATCGTACGCACGCCCGGTTGCAGTGTCGGAACTGCGAAAAAACGGCCAGTACGTTACACAGTCGCTGCGCAGTTCGGCAGCGGTCGGTTGGCAGGTCGGTGCCTGCGCGAACGCGGTCTTTTGGAGGGGGGTAACGCCGACAAGTTCATTATCGGGTCAGATCCGGCAGTGGTCATGCCCGGTCGCATGCCATTTTGGGCGGCTGCGCGCTTTTCGATCACGCGCCCTGCAGGCCGCCACTTTTTAGCGCGAACGCCTGCCCTCGGCAGGGTTTTATCGGGATGTGCCTTGAGTAGCACTTGGCGTGCGAAGGCCCCTTGGTCGTTTCCGCCAAGTGCTACCGAACTGCTCATCGAACTGCGCCTGCGGCGGCCTTGGCGTCGCTGACAGGTACGTGGGTCGCAGCCGGTTAGACGCTTCGCGACGTCGTTTTCAGGTGTTCTTGAATGAGCGATCAATTTCCGGCATGGGATTTGCGATGTCATCACCAGGCCCTGCAATGACGAGGGCTACAAGAAGAGCCTGTTCTGGGGCCAACCATTGCCATATGAGAGGAGATAGTGTGATGACATCGTTCAATCAAGGGACTCAACCCCAGAACCGCGCGCCACAGTCCATCGGCTTTCTGCTGCTGGATAACTTCACCCTGATCTCCCTCGCATCGGCGGTAGAACCCCTTCGCATGGCCAATCAGTTGTCGGGCCGCGAGCTGTATCGCTGGACCACGCTGAGTGTCGACGGCGGACAGGTCTGGGCCAGCGATGGTCTGCAGATCACGCCGGATGCGGCAATGCACAAGGCTCCTTTGCTCGACACGGTTATCGTCTGCGGCGGTGTCGGTATTCAACGCTCCGTCACGCGTGAACACGTCAGTTGGCTACAGAGCCAGGCACGTCAGTCGCGTCGTCTGGGCGCGGTGTGCACCGGCAGTTGGGCGCTGGCGTGCGCGGGCCTGCTGGATGGTTTCGAGTGCAGCGTGCATTGGGAATGTCTGGCTTCGATGCAGGAAGCCTTTCCACGGGTGTCGATGAGCACCCGGCTGTTCACGCTGGACCGCAACCGTTTCACCAGCTCGGGTGGCACCGCACCACTGGACATGATGCTGCACCTGATCAGTCGTGATCATGGGCGCGAGTTGTCGGCAGCCATTTCCGAGATGTTCGTCTACGAGCGCATTCGCAACGAACAGGACCATCAGCGCGTGCCGCTCAAGCACATGCTCGGTACCAATCAGCCGAAGCTGCAGGAAATCGTGGCGCTGATGGAAGCCAATCTCGAGGAGCCGATCGATCTTGACGAACTGGCTGTGTATGTCGCCGTTTCACGCAGGCAGCTGGAGCGGTTGTTCCAGAAATACCTGCATTGTTCGCCTTCGCGCTACTACCTGAAACTGCGCCTGATTCGCGCCCGGCAACTGCTCAAGCAGACCCCGATGTCGATCATCGAAGTGGCGTCGGTGTGCGGCTTCGTGTCGACGCCGCACTTCTCCAAATGCTACCGCGAATACTTCGGCATCCCGCCGCGTGACGAGCGCGTAGGGTCCAACACCGCACAGCAGGTTGCCATGATGCCAATCCCGCAGGCCTTGGTGCTCGCCCCGTTGTCCGGGCCGATGTCGGCCTTGAGTCAGGCGCGTAATGAGTCGACGTTTGCGAGTGTGAGGCTGTAACAAAACGTCCGGTTTGCAAATGCCCACGACGAGAAAGCATCTCTCACAGGCTGTAAAACATTCGCTCTGTTCATCGCCCTACAGACGCTAAGGTTCAACGTTGAACCGGTTCTGGAGGGCGATGGAATGCCTCATTGCGCAACGACACGGCACCTGCGCAAAGGCAGATACTCGGCAGTTGGTCAGATTTACATGGTCACTTCAGCAACGAAGGGCCGTGTACCTGTGTTCGCCGAAATACAGCTGGGACGGCTGCTCGTACGAGAAATGAAGCGTTGCGAAGAGCAGGGGCTTGTCAAGTCTATGGCATGGGTAGTCATGCCTGACCATCTCCACTGGCTTTTTGAACTCAAGGCCGGTGATTTGCCCAGTTTGATGAAACAATTAAAGGCCCGAAGCTCGATTGCAGTTGGAAAACTGTGTGTCCGTCCTCACGCTTTGTGGCAATCCGGGTACCACGACAGAGCAATCCGCGACGAAAAGGATATTGCGCCGATAGCCCGTTATATCGTGGCCAATCCTTTACGTGCGGGCTTGGTTAAAAAGCTTGGGGATTACCCGCTGTGGGATGCTATCTGGGTTTGAGGCACGGGCAGCTTTCGCGAACAAGTTCGCTCCTACGGCCTGCGGCCAGAAGCTGGGGATCACGGTTTGCTTCTGCCCGTAGGGCGTAGGAGCGAACTTGTTCGCGAAGACTGGCTTTCACACAACATATCTTCCGGAAATAAAACGCCCGTTTTCAAGCATCAAAGCGCGAAGCGCGCCACCATGCCGTTGAGGTCGATTGCCAGGCGTGACAGCTCGGTGCTGGCTGCGCTGGTCTGGTTGGCGCCGTTGGTGGATTGTGCCGAGAGGTCGCGGATGTTGACCAGGTTACGGTCCACTTCGCGAGCGACCTGTGCCTGTTCTTCGGCGGCGCTGGCGATGACCATGTTGCGTTCGTTGATTTCCTCCACGGCGCTGTTGATGGTGTTCAATGCCTGGCCCGCGCCCTTTGCAATGTTCAGGGTCGATTCGGCGCGTTCGGTGCTGTTGCGCATCGAGCTGACGGCCTGTTCCGTGCCGGTCTGAATGCTGCTGATCATGCGTTCGATTTCGCTGGTCGATTGCTGGGTGCGATGGGCCAGGGCACGGACTTCGTCGGCGACGACGGCAAAGCCACGTCCTGCTTCACCGGCGCGCGCGGCTTCGATGGCGGCGTTCAATGCCAGCAGGTTGGTCTGGTCGGCCAGGCCGCGAATCACGTCGAGCACCTTGCCGATATCGCGCGATTCATTGGCCAGGCTGATGATCAGCTCGGCAGTGCCTTGCACGTCGCCACTCATGCGTTCGATGGCGCTGACGGTTTCCTGAACTAGGTCGCGGCCATCGCCCGCAGAGGTGGCCGCGCTGCGCGAGGCCTGCGAGGTGCTGGTGGCGTTGCGCGCAACTTCTTCCACGGCACTGGTCATCTGGTTGACCGCAGTGGCTGCCTGTTCTATTTCATCATTTTGCTGCACCAGCCCGCGTGCGCTTTCGTCAGTGACAGCATTCAGCTCTTCGGCTGCCGAGGCCAGTTGCGTGGCCGAGCCGGAAATACCCTGCAAGGTATCGCGCAGCTTGTCCTGCATGGTTTTCATGGCCAGCAGCAGACGACCGGCTTCATCGGTGCCATCGATACTGATCGGCCGGGTCAGATTGCCTTGCGCGATGGTCTCTGCTGCAAGCAGTGCGGTGGCAATCGGTGTGGTAATGCTCTTGATCAGCATCCAGGCAAACACGAGGGTCAGCAGGGTGGCGGCGATCAGCAGTCCGATCACCATATTGAATGCCGAGTCGTACTCGCTGGAAGCCTGTTCCTTGACCTCATTCAACTGCGCCGTATTGATCTCCACCAGTTTGCGCAGCACAACGTTCATCTGGTCGGAGTTGCTGACCATTTCGTTGTTGAGCAACTCCTGCAATTGGTCGATGTTGTTCGCACGGCTCAGCGTCTTCAGACGATCCTCAAGCTGGCGATACTGCCCCAGCAACTGCACGTACTGGCTATAGAGGTTGCGCTCTTCGGGCGCGCTGATCAGCTTTTCGTAAACGGTCTGAGCGTCAGTGATCTGCTTGTTGCGCATCGCCATCAGTTCGATGGTTTTCTGCTGGGTTTCCGGATCGCGATTGACCAGCAATCGGTAGGACAATACCCGCAGACGAATACTGACTTCAGCGAAGCGATCGAGGCTCTTGATGCTGGGCACGTTGCTGTCGGCCAGCACCTCGGTGGCGCCGCGGATCTTGCTCATCTGTGAAAGTGCAAAGACGCCCAGAATCAGCATGAGGGTGCCGATCATGGCAAATCCAAGAAACGCTCGGGGCGCGATGTTCATATTTCGCAGGGACATAGAAAGCTTCCAGGGTCATTTACGCGTTCCATGCGATTTAGAGACGGGGATAAAGCCGTGAGTGGGGTGCCTATCGGACGTGCGACTGAAGTCTTGAGTTAATAGGCACGTATCGCCTGTGACTTAATCGTGACGAATTCTTCATTGCTCTCGCGGATCGGGCGCAACCCCTTGAAAAGACGGGGCGGGGGCTTTTTCTGCGATGGCAGTCTGCCCATTGGCTGCGCGCATTTGTCGCAGTTTCAGGCAGTCTGACGAACAGCAGGAACCGGATACCGAATACGCAGTCACAGCCCCCTACGCGTCTACGTTATCGACATGTCGATGTCATGACAGAGCGGTATCGAAGCCTGAGCGCTGGTATGCGCAGCGACTTTTCTTTATCGTACGCGCCCGTTGAAATTTGCTCGAGAAATCAAAATGTTGGAAGCCTCCCTTAGCCAATTGGAACAACTTGTCGGCGATCTGGTGCAGCAGAACCAGGCCCTTCAGGAAACAAATGCACAGCTCGGTGCCGAGCTGGCAAAAGCCAAGGACGAGAACGAGAACTTGCAACTGAGTCTGATGGAGCAGGAAGAGAAGCATGGCAGCACTGCCGCGCGCATCCAGGCACTGGTTGATCGCGCGACCAGCGCAAGTGCTGTCGGCGCATGAACGTCGATGGCAGCGGTGTAACCGTCCTCACTATTCTGGGCAATGAGTACTCGGTCAAGGCGCCGGCTGGCGAAGACCTGACCCTCATGAAGGCCGCTGCGATGCTTAATGCGTCGCTGGCCGACACCAAGCGCAAATACCCGACGTTGATCGGTGACCGTCTGCTGGTCCTTGCTGCGCTGAACCTTTGTTCGCAGCAGATCGAGCTTGAGCAATTGCACAAGGTCGAGCTCAAGCGCTACCGGGAGCAGGTCGAAGCGACGGTGGATGTGATCGCCAAGACCATCGCCCCGAACTGAATGTGAGGCGCTGACCCAGTCGCACTCAGAACGAATGCGACTGTCTGCGTCTGCGCCATTGCCCGAGTGCTTCCTCCAGCCGCAAGGGGCTGTCGATCTGCTGGCGACGGGCATGGCTGAACAGGATCAGCGCCAGTTCTGCGGTGACCAGCGCATCGGCGCTGGCGTGGTGACGCTCTTCGGCGTGCAGACCAAAGAAACGGGTCCAGTCATCCAGCCCGGCATGACGCAGGTTGGCGTGCTCGCAGAGCATCGGAGCTATTTCGGCAGCGTCGAAAAACGGATGCTGCAAGCGATAGCCCAGGCTTTCCTTCAAGGCACGCGACAGCATGTGCTGATCGAATGGCGCGTGAAAGCCGAGGATCGGGCTGTCACCGACGAACTCCATGAAGTCCAGCAAAGCCTCGACCGGCTCACTGCCCGCGGCAATCGCACTGGGCGCCAGCCCATGAATCAGAACGGCGGGGCTGATCTTGTGGTCGACGCGCAACAGCGTGCGCTCGAACTGCTGGCCCAGATCGATGGCGCCGTCTTCAATCACCACCGCACCCATGGACAGCACCTGATCACGGTTCATGTTCAGGCCGCTGGTTTCCAGATCCAGCACGACCCAGCGCTGTTCACGCAGCGGTGTGCCGCTGAGGTTCGCGCACACCGGCAGTCGTTCGAGGCGCTCCAGTTGATGTGCATGCAAAGGCGTTTTTTTCGGCCGTGGCTTGAGCCATTCGAACAGATTCATAGTTGATAACGCAGGGTCAGGCTGGTTTGCAATCGCTGCGCCTGGCGAAACGATTCGCGCAGAATGCGCCGGTCCAGATGGTTGAGTGTGTCGGGGTCGATGCGGTTGGAATAAGCCAGATTCTGGCGACTCTGCAGCTGATGTTGCTGCATGCGGGTCTGCTGAATGAAGTGATAGGCCTCCTCATACGCAGCACCGTCGAGCGGGTCGATGACTTCGCGCTCGACCAGTTGGCGCAGGCGTTCCTGCGTGTTGCTCACGCCGATACCGTTGGCCAGTGCCAGCAGGCGCGCCCCGTCGACGAAGGGCGCCAGGCCTTCGACCTTGAGGTCCAGGGTGTCCTTTTCACTGCCTTTGCGGGCCAGCACGAAATCCTTGAAACGACCCACCGGCGGACGCTGGCGCAGCGCATTCTCGGCCATCATGCGCTGGAACAGCCGGTTGTCTGCGACCTGATCAAGAATGCCGCGGCGCAGTTGCTCGCCGCCGCTTTCATCACCCCAGACCACGCGCAGATCGAAATAGATACTCGAGGCCAGTAGGTTCTCCGGCGTCGCCTCGCGAATAAATGTCGAGAAACGCTGTGACCATTCAAGTTGTGACAGACACAGGTCGGGATTGCCGGCCATGATGTTGCCCTTGCACAAGGTAAATCCACATTGCGCCAGGCTCTGGTTGATGCGTTCGGCAATTGGCAGCAGTACTTTGCGAATCTGCTCTGCCTCTGCGGCATCGCGCGCTTCGAACAAAATGGCGTTGTCCTGATCGGTATGCAGCGTCTGCTCGCGACGGCCTTCGCTGCCAAAACACAGCCAGCTGAACGCAATGCCAGGGTCGCCTCTCTCTGCAAGCGTCAGCTCGATCACCCGGCATACGGTGTGATCGTTGAGCAGGGTGATGATCTGGGTTATCTGCGTCGAAGACGCGCCGTGGGCAAGCATGCGATCGACCAGCTGGACGATATCGCCGCGCAAGCCGGTGAGCGCTTCGATGCGTGGCGCGTTGCGAATGGTCCGCGCCAGGTGCACCAGGTCGACCCGTTGCAGGGAAAACAGATCCCGCTCCGACACCACGCCGCACAACCGCCCGTCCCGGACCAGGCACACGTGGGCGATATGGCGTCCGGTCATGGCGATGGCGGCGTCGAACGCACTGGCGTCCGGGCTCAGGTGGAACGGTGACAGACTCATGGTGTGCCTGACCGGCGCGCTGAAGTCGGCATTCACATCGGCAACCGCCTCACGCAGGTCGCGCAGGGTAAAGATACCCAGCGGCGCCTGCCGCTCGTCGACAATCACGATGCTGCCTACCTGCTGCTCATGCATCAGCTTCACGGCGTCGCGCATGGGCGTTTCCGGGCTGCACATCACCGGATGGCGCATGGCAAGTTCACCCAGCCGGGTGTTCAGAGAGTATTGCGTGCCGAGGGTTTCGACGGCGCGCTGCTGGACCTGCTGATTGACTTGATCCAGCAGGCTGCTGACCCCGCGCAGGGCAAAGTCGCGAAAAGTTGTGGAGAGCGCGAACAGCTTGATGAACGCTTGCTTATTCAATTGCAGGCAGAAGGTGTCCTCGGCAGCCAGATGCTCGGTGCGGGTGGCACGCTCGCCGAGCAGGGCGGCGAGCGGAAAACACTCACCCGTGGTTATTTCAAATGTCGTTTCCGTACCGCCTTTGGCAGAATGCGGACGCTCGCCGACGATCCGACCCTGTTTGACGATGTAAAAGTGCTCCACCGGTCCGTCGCCAGGCTTGATGATGCTTTCACCGGCAGCGTAGAAGCGCAGCTGGCACTGCTCGACCAGATAGGCCAGGTGAGCGTTTTCCATCTGATTGAACGGCGGGAATTTTTGCAGAAACTGCATGGTGCCGTGTATGTTCTGCAGCACGGCTGTCTTGCCTGCCTGGGTGAAAGCATCTGCCTTGCTCATGGCCTGTTCCGCGTTCTTGTTATTGGTGCTCATGGTCGGCCGCTTGCAGCCAGGTGCCCATTGGACGTAAGTCTTACCTTGAACCCAGTGACACAGTCGTGCTGGTTGCGACATAACTGATTTGACGAGCGCAATGGATTGCGAGCGGAGACTGGCCGGGATGCCGACGAAATGCATCGCAGATTGACCCGTATCTGCTGTCGGATTAGTTCAGGGAATGATGAGACTGCAATGATTGACCACGATATTCTGAGCGACGATGAGCGCGATGCCCTCCATGAGGTCATGCTCACGCCCGCCCGCGACGCCCCGCAACGGGTCCTGATCGTCGATGACGACAGCGACGCGCGAGAGCTGCTGGCCGAAATTCTAAGCCTCAATGACATCAGTTGCATGACTGCGCCCGGTGGCGATACTGCGCTGCAGATGATCCACACGCGTCAGTCTATCGGACTGCTGATCACCGACTTGCGGATGGCTCCTTTTGACGGGCTGGATCTGATTCGCAAGGTTCGTGAGTCGGATCGGGCCGAGCTGCCGATCATCATCGTGTCCGGCGACGCCAACGTGCGCGATGCCATCGATGCCATGCACCTGAACGTGGTGGACTTCCTTCTCAAACCGCTCAATACCAAGCAATTGGTGAAGCTGGTCAAGCGGGAATTGGGGATAAGTTGAGGCAGTGAGCCCTTGCAGGTTCTGGCCCGGCAAGGACCAGAACCTGCAATTGCCCGGGCGGCGAGTTACAGGCCGTTGATGGCCTTGAACTCCCTGCGGCGACGGTGCAATACCGGCTCGGTGTAGCCGTTGGGCTGCCGGGTGCCTTCGATGACCAGCTCGACCGCCGCCTGGAAGGCGATGTTGTTGTCGAAGTCGGGTGCCAGAGGGCGATACAGCGGGTCGTTGGCGTTCTGGCGATCCACCACCGGTGCCATGCGCTTGAGGCTTTCCAGGACCTGAGCTTCGCTGACAACGCCGTGACGCAGCCAGTTGGCCATGTGCTGGCTGGAGATGCGCAGCGTGGCGCGGTCTTCCATCAGGCCGATGTCGTTGATGTCCGGCACTTTCGAACACCCCACTCCCTGATCGATCCAGCGCACGACATAGCCAAGAATGCCCTGCGCATTGTTGTCCAGTTCGTTCTGGATTTCTTCCGGCGTCCAGTCAGTATTCGGTGCCAGCGGAATGGTCAGAATGTCATCCACCGAGGCTTGCTCGCGCTGCGCCAGTTCGGCCTGACGGGCGAACACGTCGACCTTGTGATAGTGCAGGGCGTGCAGCGCGGCTGCCGTAGGTGAGGGAACCCAGGCGGTGTTCGCACCCGCCAGTGGATGAGCGATTTTCTGCTCCAGCATGGCGGCCATCAGGTCCGGCATGGCCCACATGCCTTTGCCGATCTGTGCGCGACCTTGCAGGCCGCATTTCAGGCCGATGTCGACGTTGGAGTTCTCGTAGGCAGCGATCCACTTCTCGGCTTTCATCTGCGCCTTGCGCACCACCGGGCCTGCTTCCATGGAGGTATGGATTTCGTCACCGGTGCGGTCGAGGAAGCCGGTGTTGATGAACACCACGCGCTCGCTGGCGGCCTCAATGCAGGCCTTGAGGTTGACCGTGGTACGGCGCTCCTCGTCCATGATCCCGACCTTCAAGGTGTTACGCGGCAAACCCAGTACCTGCTCGATGCGCCCGAACAGTTCGTTGGTGAATGTAGCTTCCTCCGGGCCGTGCATCTTCGGTTTGACGATGTACATCGAGCCGCTTCGGCTGTTGCTGCGCGAGGTGTTGCCGTTGAGGTTATGGATGGCTGCAAGGCTGGTCAGCAGGCCATCGAGAATGCCTTCCGGCACTTCGTTGCCATGCTTGTCGAGTATCGCATCGATGGTCATCAGGTGACCCACGTTGCGAATGAATAACAGCGAGCGACCATGCAGCGTGACTTCGCCGCCCTCTGGCGTGGTGTAGACGCGGTCCGGGTTCATGGTGCGGGTAAAGGTTTCACCGCCCTTGGACACCGATTCGGCCAGATCACCCTTCATCAGGCCCAGCCAGTTGCGGTAGACAATCACTTTGTCGTCGGCATCGACGGCGGCGATGGAGTCTTCGCAGTCCATGATGGTGGTCAGCGCCGCTTCCATGAGAATGTCTTTCACGCCTGCCGGATCGGTCTGCCCGACCGGGCTGGCGGCGTCGATCTGCAGTTCGAAGTGCAGGCCGTTGTGCTTGAGCAGCAAGGCAAACGGTGCCAGGGCATCGCCTTGAAAACCGACCAGTTGGGCGTCATCGTGCAGGCCGGTATTGCTGCCACCCTTGAGACTGACGACCAGCTTGCCGTCGATCAGTTTGTAAGCCGTCGAGTCTGCATGTGAACCTGCTGCCAGAGGCGCAGCCTGATCGAGAAAGGCACGAGCGAACGCGATCACCTTGTCGCCACGCACCTTGTTGTAGCCTTTACCCTTTTCCGCGCCGCCTGCTTCGCTGATGGCGTCGGTGCCATAGAGCGCGTCATACAGCGAACCCCAGCGGGCGTTCGACGCATTCAGCGCAAATCGGGCGTTCATCACCGGCACGACCAGCTGCGGGCCGGCCATGGTGGCGATTTCTTCATCGACGTTTTGCGTGGTGATCTGGAAGTCCGCTGCTTCTGGCAGCAGGTAACCGATCTCCTGAAGGAAGGCTTTGTAGGCCGAGGCGTCGTGAGCCTGCCCGGCATGCGACTGGTGCCAGGCGTCGATTTTCGCCTGTAACTCATCACGTTTGGCGAGCAGTGCCTTGTTCTTTGGCGCAAGGTCGTGGATCAGTTGGTCCGCACCGGCCCAGAACGCAGTGGCGTCGACGCCGGTTCCGGGGGTGGCTTCGTTCTGCACGAAGTCGAACAGGACTCTGGCGACTTGCAGGTCACCGACTTGAACGTACTCAGTCATTGCACTTGCCTCACTCTGCTCAGCAGGGTCGAGCACACTCGGGGAGCGCTCTGTTATTGATTTTGGTGTCATGTAGTGCGCAATTCGGGATACTACATGAGCCGTCATCGCGTGAAAACGTCGCTGAATATGTCACTAAACGACTGGATATTCATATTGGGTCACGGTGATATTCATCGTGTTCCCAGAAACGCTCAGGATTGTTCCATAAAGCGTGGCAAACGGTACACGATTTACCGCGAGCGAGCTGCCCTTCGGGTATGCCTATACTCGTAAGACCGACGCTGTCTCCAAATCATCTGTGCAGAAAGAGGAATTGACCGTGGATCATCTCGTCGTAACGCTGGTTGCTCCCGACAAAACGGGTCAGGTCGAACGCATCGCACGCTGCATCGCCGAGCATGGCGGCAACTGGCTGGAAAGTCGCATGTCGCGCATGGCCGGACAATTTGCCGGGATCCTCAAGGTAGGCGTCGAGGCAGAAAACTATGATGACCTGATCAAGGCCCTGAATGGTTTGTCAGCCCATGGCATCCGCATGTTGCTGGCCGAGAGCGTGGTCGAGACCACCGATACGACTCGAATGATCAGCATGGAACTGGTCGGCAACGACCGCCCCGGCATCGTACGCGACATCACCCGTTTGCTGGCCGGGCAGGGCGTCAATGTCGAACACCTGATTACCAACGTGTCCCCCGCGCCCATGAGCAGCGAACTGCTGTTCCACGCCGACGCGGTGTTGGGCGTCCCTCAGGACCTTTCACTGGATGACCTGCAGACGGCGCTCGAGACTCTGGCTGATGATTTGATGGTGGAGTTGGTGCTGGGGGCCAAGGAGTAAGTCCGATCACTGTTTTTATTCAGCTGCGGACTGCTTCTCGCTCCGATACCCGTCTGACTCCCCCAAGGTCTGGCTCCATTTTACGGACCACAGGCATACCTATTGGCCATCCGAACTGAACGGTCCTGATATCAGTACCGACGGCCTTACGATCATCACGTGGCAGATCAATCAACCATTCACGTACAGGCTCAATGCCTGTTTCGGTTCGGAAAAACTTTACGATCAAAATAGGGGGAGGATTACTCATAATTGGTGTGTGCCAAAAAATGTGCACAATTCAATGTTCGGAAAGCTGTCTCGGTTATCCAAGTTAACCGTGCCCCTGCCTGTGGATAACCTGGGGGAATAGCCTTGCGTGCCATACCCGCCGAGGCCTGGCGCGGATTGATCAAAAATTCAACAGTTTCAAGGGCTTGTGCACAGATAAGGTCAGTCTGCCTGTGGATAACCCTTGGAGAACCTCTTGCAGGCCACGTTCTGCGTGCCCTGCGAGCTGTTGTCTGTTTTTTGATCAGTGACGGCCGCGGGATTTCAGCCAGATATCCACACTGTAGATCGCCAGCCCCGTCCAGATGAAAGCGAAGGTGATGATGGTGCTGGTGGTCAGGTGTTCGCCATACAGCAGCACAGCCAGCAGCAGGACCAGTGTGGGCGCGATGTATTGTAGGAAGCCCAGGGTGGTGAACGGCAAATGGCGGGCGGCGGCGTTGAAGCACACCAGCGGTACCAGCGTCACCGGGCCTGCGGCGGCCAGCCAGATGGCTTGCGTGGTGGTCCAGAATTCCGGCTGGGCGCTCACGGCCGTCGGGTTGAGCGTCAGCCAGATCAGTGCCAGCGGCACGAGCATCCAGGTCTCGACCACCAGGCCGGGCAGGGCAGCGACCGGGGCTTGCTTACGGATCAGCCCATAGAACGCGAAGGTCAATGGCAGCGCCAGCGACACCCACGGCAGGCTGCCGACGTGCCAGACCTGCTGTGCGACACCCATCGCGGCGAAAGCGACTGCCAGCATTTGCAGGCGTCTGAGGCGCTCGCCCAGCAGCAACATGCCGAGCAGCACGTTGACCAGCGGGTTGATGTAATACCCGAGGCTGGCCTCCAGCATGCGCCCGTTGTTCACTGCCCAGACGTAGATGATCCAGTTGCTGGCGATCAGCGTGCCGCTCAGCGCCAGCACGGCCAGCCGTTGCGGATTGTCGCGCAGGTCGCGCCACCAGCCGGGATGCTTCCAGAACATCAGCACAATCGAGCCGAAGAGCGCCGACCAGAGCGCGCGATGGATGATGATCTCGATGGCCGGAACCGCGGCAATGGCTTTGAAGTAGATGGGGAACAGGCCCCAGATGATGTAAGCACTCAGGCCCAGAATGTATCCACGGCGTGGATTGGCAGCTTGCATGGAGCGTCCCTTAAATGCAGAAAATTCCGGTTTTATTGTGGGGTGATGCGGTTGATGGTTTTGATTGTACTGACGCTGGAGCGCTCGATGTTATACACAGGTTCGACCGATTCACGACATCTGTGCCGCGCCGCTTGCTCAGGATCGGACGCAGCGCGCCGCACGATAGTTGAGATTATCGTTCCTCACGCTCCAGCGTGGGAATGCCTTGGGTGACGCTCCGCGTCACAGATTTGCGCCGCACGATAACCTGGGGCTCATCAGGTCAAAACAGTTTCAACGGCTCTTCATTCAGTGCTGCCATCTGCTCGCGCAGGGCCAGGATATGGTCGCCCCAGTAGCGCTCCGTGCCGAACCACGGAAAGCTGTGCGGAAACGCCGGGTCATCCCAGCGCCGGGCCAGCCAGGCGCTGTAGTGCATCAGGCGCAAGGCACGCAGCGGTTCAATCAGGGCCAGCTCGCGTGGATCAAAATCATGAAATTCGTTGTAGCCGTCCATCAGCTCCGACAGCTGACCCAGACGTTCCTGGCGGTCGCCGGCCAGCATCATCCAGATATCCTGGACGGCAGGGCCGAGGCGGCAATCGTCCAGATCGACGATGTGGAACGTCTCGTCACGGCACATCATGTTGCCGGGGTGGCAGTCGCCATGCATGCGGATGTTGGTGTGCGGTGTGGCCGCGTAAACGTCTTCGACACGCTTGAGCAGGTCACGAGCCACCGACTCGTAAGCCGGCAGCAGGCTGCGCGGGATGCAGTCGTTTTGCAGCAGATAGTTGACTGAATCATGGCCGAAGTTCTTCACGCCCAGGGCTTCACGGTGCGCGAACGGTTTGGTCGAGCCGACGGCATGCAGACGCCCCAGTAACTGGCCCAGGCGATACAACTGATCAAGATTGCCTGGCTCCGGTGCTCGTCCACCGCGACGCGGGAACAGCGTGAAACGGAAACCGGCGTGCTCGAACAGGGTTGCGCCGTTGTGCACCATGGGCGCGACCACGGGCACTTCGACCTCGACCAGTTCAGCGGTGAAGCTGTGCTCTTCAAGGATGGCTTCGGTAGTCCAGCGCTGTGGGCGATAGAACTTGGCGATCAGCGGTTGGCCGTCTTCGATACCGACCTGATAGACGCGGTTTTCGTAACTGTTGAGCGCCAGGATGCGGGCATCGCTGAGAAAACCGATGCTTTCGACAGCATCCAGGACCAGATCGGGAGTAAGTGTTGCAAACGGGTGAGCCATGACTACTCCTGCGCGCAGCAGGTTGCCGCGTCGGACCGCTGATGGTAACGCAGACCGGTCCCGCTTCGCCAAACCCCATCCGTTTAATCTGCCTTCGGGCTCTTTTGTCATCAAAAAGTCATGAGTCGTTAGCGAGATAGCCATGTTCGACGCCTAGAGTCGCCGTCAATGAGATCGATCTCAAGTGAGCGACAATGACTGATCTGAAAGAGGTAGCGCATCTGGCCGGGGTTTCCCGGGCTACTGCGGCACGTGCCTTCGCAAGCCCCGACGTCGTGCGCTCGGAAACCCGTGAGCGGGTATTCGCTGCGGCCCGCGCCTTGGGTTTTCGCCCCAATCGGCTGGGCCGCCAGTTGCGTCTGCAAACCACCAACCTGATTGGCGTGGTGGTGCCCAACCTGCTCAACCCGGTGTTTGCCGAACAGTTTCAGGCCATGGAACGGGCGGCGCGGGCGCGGGGTTATAACCTGCTGCTGGCAACCACCGACTACACCGCAGAGCGTGAAAGCGCCGTGGTTGAGGAGTTGTTGCGTCAGCGGGTCGACGGGCTGGTGCTGACGGTGACCGACGCCGAGCACAACCGGGTACTGCAAAGCCTGATCAATGAAGACACTCCGTTCGTGCTGGCCTATCACCAGACCGGTAACCCGGATTACAGCGCGGTGTCTGTGGATAACCGGGCGGGCATGGCGCTGGCCACTCGTTACCTGATCGATGCAGGCCATCAGCGAGTCGCCATGGTCGCAGGCCCGGCCATGCAGTCCGACCGCGCCCGACTGCGTTATGAAGGCTATCGCGACGCCATGGCCGAGTGTGGGCTTGAAGCGCGACCAGTGATTGAAATGCCTGCTCATACAAGCGCCGATTTCGCTGCACTGGAACCCCTGTTACGTGGCCCGGACGCGCCCAGCGCGCTGGTCTGTTCCAACGATTTGCTGGCCATCAGCCTGATTGCCGAATTACGTCGCAACGGCTGGGGCGTTCCCGAGCGCCTGTCGGTGATCGGCTTCGACGGCATCGCCCTCGGCACGCAGATGCACCCGACCTTGTGCAGCGTGGTTCAGCCCATCGCCGAGCTGGCGCACATTGTCATCGACCAATTACTGGCACGGATTGCTGGCGCAGTACCTGTTTCTCATTGTCTGCCGTGCCACATCCGGCCCGGCGAAAGCACCCAGCCCTACCAGGAGATGCTTCATGCTCAGCCTCAGTAAAACCCTCGCGGCACTGCTGTTATGTGGTGCGGCCAGCCTCGCCCAGGCCGCCGAAACCGCCATCTGCTACAACTGCCCGCCCGAATGGGCCGACTGGGGAACACAGCTCAAGGCGATTGCCGACAGCACCGGTGTCCAGGTGCCGCTGGACAACAAGAACTCCGGCCAGGCGCTGGCGCAGATCGTTGCCGAGCAGGCCGCACCGGTCGCTGACGTGGTCTATTACGGCGTGACCTTTGGCCTGCAGGCGCAGAAGGCCGGCGTGGTCGATACCTACAAACCCAAACACTGGGACGAGATTCCGGCAGGCTTGAAAGACCCTGAAGGGCACTGGTTCGCGATTCACTCCGGGACCCTCGGCATCATGGTCAACGTGGACGCACTGGGCGGTCTGCCGGTGCCGCAAAGCTGGGCGGATCTGCTCAAGCCCGAGTACAAGGGCATGGTCGGCTACCTCGACCCGTCAAGCGCGTTCGTCGGTTACGTGTCCGCCGTGGCGATCAACCAGGCCATGGGCGGCACGCTGGACAACTTCGGTCCGGCCATCGACTACTTCCAGAAACTGGCGAAAAACTCGCCCATCGTGCCCAAGCAAACTGCCTATGCACGCGTGCTGTCCGGCGAGCTGCCGATTCTGGTCGACTATGACTTCAACGCCTATCGCGCTCGCTACAAGGACAAGGCCAACGTTGCCTTCGTGATTCCCAAGGAAGGCACCATCGGCGTTCCCTATGTGATGAGCATGGTCGCCAAGGCGCCGCATCGTGCCAACGCCGAGAAGGTGCTGGATTTCGTGCTGTCCGATGAAGGTCAGGCGCTGTGGGCCAAGGCCTATCTGCGCCCGGTACGCTCGAAGATGCCTGCCGACGTTGCTGCGCAGTTCTTGCCGGACAGCGATTACGCCCGTGCCGGTGTGGTGGATTACCAGCACATGGCCGCCGTGCAGGAAGCCTTCGCCGCCCGTTATCTGCGTGAGGTGAAGTAATGTCGGCCTCGCCGGAACAAGCGCTGGCTCTGCGCAAGGGCGGATCTTTCAGGCTGCGGCTGCGCCCGACCGCTGCGGTGGCGCTGGCTCCGGCGATGGCCGTATTGCTGGCATTCTGGCTGCTGCCGCTGACCCACCTGATCATGCTCGGCACGCAAGGGTCCGATGGCAATGGCAGCGGTTACTGGCAGGTCCTGAGCAGTCCTCAGTATCTGGGCAGTCTGGCGCAAACCTGCCTGCTGGCGCTGGTGGTGACGCTCGCGGCGTTACTGGTCGGCGGCATCAGCGGTGTGTTTCTGGCCCGCAACCACTTCTTCGGACGCTCTGCGCTGGTGGCTTTACTGACCTTCCCGCTGGCGTTTCCTGGTGTGGTGGTCGGCTTTCTGGTGATTCTGCTGGCCGGTCGCCAAGGTATCTTCGCCGCGCTCGGGTTGCACCTGGCGGGCGAGCGCTGGGTGTTCGCCTATTCGCTGACCGGACTGTTCATCGGCTATCTGTATTTCTCGATTCCGCGAGTGATTCTGACGGTCATGGCGGCCTGCGAAAGTCTGGATCGCAGCCTTGAAGAAGCCGCGCATTCGCTGGGCGCGGGTCATTGGCGAGTGGTGTGCGATGTGATCGTTCCGGGGCTGGCACCCGCGCTGGTGTCCTGCGGCGCGATCTGCTTCGCCACGTCGATGGGCGCATTCGGCACGGCCTTTACCCTGGGCCCGCGTCTGAACGTCACGCCGGTAGCGATCTACAACGTGTTCACCAATTACGCCAACTTCACGGTGGCCGCAGCGCTGTCGGTAATCCTCGGGCTGGTGACGTGGGCAGTGTTGTTGCTGGCCCGTCGCATGGTCGGTAAATCGGGAGTTCCCTTGTGAAACGTTCTCCGTTGTTTGCAGTACAACTGGCGTTCACGCTGTTGGTCTGCGCGTTCATGCTGGTCCCGGTGGTGCTGTCGTTACTGGCCGGCCTGACGCGCAACTATTTTCTGGGCCTGTCGAGCGGTCTGACCTTCGATTGGCTGGTGCAGGTCTGGCAGGCCTATTCACCGACCGTCTGGCTGTCGTTGCAACTGGCCGTGGCGTGCGCAATCTGCGTGTGTCTGGTGGGCGTCCCGGCAGCGTATGCGCTGGTGCGCATGAACAATCGCTTCAGCCGGGCCTTCGAGGAATTGATGGTCTTGCCCGTCGCCATGCCCGGTCTGGCCAGCGCCCTCGCGTTACTGCTGACCTACGGCCAGTTCGGCGGCTTTCGCAGCAGCTGGTTGTTCATTCTGGTCGGCCACGTGTTGTTCACCCTGCCGTTCCTGGTGCGCCCGGTCATGGCGGTGATGCAGCGTCAGCAACTGCCGGTGCTCGAAGAGGCGGCCGCCAGTCTGGGCGCCGGGCCGATCAAGCGTTTCTTCAGTGTGGTGGTGCCTAACTGCCGGGCCGGGATTCTTGCCGGTGTGCTGATGGTCGTGACCCTGTCGCTGGGCGAATTCAACCTGACCTGGATGCTGCACACGCCGATGACCAAAACCCTGCCGGTCGGTCTGGCCGACAGTTACGCCTCGGCCCGACTGGAAGTCGCCAGTGCCTACACCCTTCTTTTTCTGTTGCTGATTGTGCCGCTGCTGATTGCGTTGCAGGCCATCAGCGCGCGTCTTGCCCGTGGAGAGAGCCGATGAGCGGAACCACCATTCGCCTGAAAGGCTGCCGCAAGGCATTTGCCGACGGCACCGTTGCTGTAAAGGATCTGCACCTGACCATCGAGCCCGGCGAAACGCTGGCGATTCTCGGTCCGTCCGGTTGCGGCAAGACCACCACCTTGCGGCTGATTGCCGGGCTTGAACGTCCGGACGTCGGGCAGGTGTTGTTCGATGATCAGGACGTGACACGTCTGCCCATCGAGCGGCGCGACGTGGGCATGGTGTTTCAGAACTATGCGTTGTTTCCCAACCTCGATGTGGCCGGCAATATCGTTTACGGCCTGAAGATTCGTGGTCTGTCGGCTGCCGAGCGCAACAAGCGTTGCGATGAGTTGCTGGAACTGGTCGGTTTGACCGGCCACGGCAAGCGCCGCGTCAACGAGCTGTCTGGCGGGCAGCGCCAACGGGTCGCGCTGGCCCGGGCCTTGGCGCCGCGCCCTCGGGTGCTGTTGCTCGACGAGCCGCTGGCGGCACTGGACGCGCAGTTGCGTGAGCGCTTGCGCAGTGAGCTGGATCAGTTGCTGCGTGGGCTGGGCATCACCTCGGTGTTCGTCACTCACGATCAGGGCGAGGCGATGGCCCTGGGCGACCGGATTCTGGTCATGGAAAAAGGCTGCGTCTCGCAATTGGCGACGCCGAGGGACATCTATCAACAGCCTGCCAATGCGTTCGTCGCCGGGTTTGTGGGCAATCTGAATGCGTTCAGCGTGGTCGAGCGCACCCCGTCAGGCCTCAAGGTGAGCGGCGGCGAGCTGCCGTGGCACGGTGCTGACGTACCGGGCACGGTCTACTGCCGCCCCGAGCACCTGCGTTTGATGTCAGGAAACGGCCATATTCATGGGCGTCTGGTCGGGCAGTTTTTTCAGGGCGCGCAAAGTCGCTTGCTGGTCGATGTCGGTGGCCCGCAGCCGCTGCTGGTAGACAGTACCGACAACGTGATTTATGCCGCAAACGCAGTCATTGCCTTGAGCGTCGACCCGCAAGTGCTGTTTACCCTGCATTCGTGAACTCGTTTTTCGTAGAGAGATTATTTTGAATCGTCCGTTTCTTATTGCTCAGATCAGTGACCTGCACCTCAAAGCCGACGGACGCCTGACCTATGGCGTGGTCGATACCCTGGGGGCGCTGCGCCGCGCTGTCGCGCACATCAATGCCAGCAAGCAGCGCCCCGACATCGTGGTGATCAGCGGTGACCTGGTGGACTTCGGTCGCGAGGACGAATACGCCGTGCTCAAGCCCGAACTGGAACGTCTGCAGATGCCGTTCTATCTGGTGCCCGGCAATCATGACGATCGGCACAACCTGCTGGCCGCGTTTGCCGAGCAGGTGTACCTGCCGTTGTCGGCCAGCGGTCCTCTGGACTGGGTCGTTGAGAAATACCCGGTGCGCCTGATCGGCATGGACACGACCATTCCAGGCGAGCATGGCGGGCAACTGGATTATTGTCAGCTGGACTGGCTGCACGCACAGCTGTCCCGTCGTCCTTACGTGCCGACCGTGATCGTCATGCACCATCCGCCGTTCATTACCGGCATAGGGCACATGGACCGCGAATCCTTCGGCAACGCATCGGCGCTGGAGCGCGTGATCGCCCAGCATCCGCAAGTGGAGCGTTTGCTGTGCGGACATTTGCATCGACCGATGCAGCGACGTTTCGGAGGCAGCGTGGCGAGCATCTGCCCGGGCACCTCACACCAGATCGTCCTCGACCTCGACGAAGCCGCGCCTGCGCATTTCAATCTGGAACCGGCAGGTTACGTGCTGCATCGCTGGCATTCAGAACAGGGGTTTGTCAGTCATAACGCCGTGTTCGGCGACTATGAAGGGCCATACCCGTTCTACGATGTGAACGGGTTGATTGATTAATTGATTGCTCATCGCTCCCACGCTCTGCGCCCGGCGTGATACTCAAGTCTTGATGAGCCCGGAAAGCGGGGCTCGACGCGCAGTATCAGGCGGAGTAAAGATCCTTGTGGGAGTGAGCTTGCTCACGAAGACGGTGTTTCAGTCGATGCATTTTCGACGATCATACAGCCCTCTTCGCGAACAAGTTCGCTCCCACGGCCTCCGGCCAGAATCAATAGCAGACCTTTATATAACGATGAGCGATCTGCGTCCTCTTCCTGATTGCTGATCAGGCGCCGATAACGCCGCCATCTTCCCGGGTGATGACCATCACCGATGAGCGCGGTTTACCGTTGGGCAAATGCTCGGGGAAGGTAGAGCCACCGTTTTCACCGGGATGCTGGATGCCGATGAACATCGTCCGGTAGTCAGGCGCAAAGCTGATGCCGGTGATTTCGCAACCGATCGGGCCAACCAGAAAACGGCGGATCTCGCCGCTGGCCGGGTCGGCACAGAGCATCTGGTTGTTGCCCATGCCAGCGAAGTCACCCTTGTTGCTGGAGTCGCCGTCGGTCTGGATCCACAGCCGACCCGATCGATCGAAACTCAGGCCGTCCGGGCTATTGAACATGTTCTGCGCGTTGATGTTGCTCGACCCGGCCTGTGGCGTACCGGCATGTACGGTCGGGTTGCCCGCGACCACAAACAGGTCCCACTCGAACGCCATCGCCGACGCATTGTTGCCGCCTTCGCGCCAGCGCAGGATCTGCCCGTACTGGTTCTTGGCGCGTGGATTCGGCCCGCCAACCGGCTGACCCTCGTCGCCGCGCTTGATGTTGTTGGTCAGCGTGCAATAAACCTGGCCATCCTTGGGGCTGACCACGATCCATTCCGGGCGGTCCATGCGCGTGGCCTTGACCACACTGGCGGCCAGCCGTGCATGAATCAACACTTCAGCCTGATTGGCGAAACCGGCAGCGGCATCGAGGCCGTTCTTGCCGTATTTCAGTTCGATCCACTGGCCGTTGCCCTTTGGATGGTCCGGGTTGCCGTTGCCAGCGTCGAATTGCGCCACGTACAGGGTGCCGTGGTCCAGCAGGTCGCGATTGGCTTTCGGGTTCTTGCGATCGATCCGGTCGCGGCTGATGAATTTGTAGATGAACTCGCCACGCTCGTCGTCGCCCATGTACACCACGGCGCGCCCGTCCCTGGTCTGCGTGAAGGCGGCGTTTTCGTGCTTGAAACGCCCGAGTGCCGTGCGCTTGACCGGCGTCGATTCGGGGTCGAACGGATCGATCTCGACCACCCAGCCATGACGATTGACCTCGTTGGGGTTTTTCGCCACGTCGAAGCGCGGGTCGTGCGGGTGCCAGTTGATCTCTTTACTGGCAGCCACGACGCCATAGCGCTTCATGCCCGCATCGAATGTCTGCTCCGGGTTGCTGCTGCCGAAGCAGTCGGTGAAGTTCTCTTCACAGGTCAGGTACGTGCCCCACGGTGTCTGGCCGCTGGAGCAGTTCTGGAACGTCCCCAAGACGCGGGTGCCGGTCTTGTCGGCTTCAGTCTTGAGCCATTCGTGACCGGCCGCCGGGCCACTCAGCCTGATCGGCGTATTGCCATGCACGCGACGGTTGTAACGCGAGTCCTGCACGAACTGCCATTTGCCGTTCTTCTGCTGTATCTCGATCACTGACACACCTTCTGCGGCGAGTGCCTTGCGCACTTCTTCAGCCGATTGCGGCTCCTTGCCATGCTCGAAGAGGTAGCGGTAGTTGGTGTATTCGTTGTTGATCGCCAGCAAAGCACGGTCTTTGCGACCCCGCATCGGGAACAGGCACATGCCGTCGTTGTTATCGCCGAACTGCACCTCCTGAGCCTGGGCGGTACCCTTGCCACTCGGGTCGAACGCCGGACCGCCCGCTCGCAGAGGCTGGCCCCAACTGATCAGTACCGAGGACGTGTAACCTGCTGGCAGGCTGATGCTGTCGGCGGTGGCAGCAGGAATGCTCTGGAAGCCGAGCAATCTGCCAGACGCCGCGCTGACGCTGTTGGCCAGAGCGGTACGGCTGAGCAGGTTGCCGCCGAGAAACATCGCAGCGCCGCACAATGCGCCCGCGCTGATGAAACCGCGGCGGGTGAGGCCGACCTTGTCGGCGCCGACCAGGTTTTCCAGGTCAGTGGTCTGGTTTTCTTCTAATAGTTTCATCATCACGGCTCCCTCGAATATGGCAGCCACCTTAGTGCGCGCATATGACGAAATTGTGTCGTAGTGATGACCTGCCAGCGCTTACAACGGTATACCCAGCAGTACCAGTGAAGCAGCAAATCTTGCCTGCACCGTGGTGCCGGTTTTCAACTGTTGTGCATGCAGGTGCTCAGGTGTCGCCAGGGCGCACAGCGTCTGGCCGCCGGGGAGTGTGATGCGTACTTCGCTCGGGCCATCTTCAGCGTCGGTCACGCTGTCGATTCGGCCGATCAGACAATTGTTTCCATTTGTTTCTTCGCTGCGGTCTGCGTGCAGTTCCAGCCAGCCGGCCTTGATCAGTGCAACCACCTCCGTGCCGTTTTCCAGTTCCAGACGCAGGGTGCTGTCATGGGTGACCTGTGCTTCGATAAACACCTCGTCCGCCAATTGCAGGCGAACCTGATCGTTATGCCCCTGGCGGGTGATGCTGACGATCCGCCCCAGCAACTGATTGCGTGCGCTGGTACGCAGGGTCAGGCGATTGAGCAGGTCAAGGTCACTGCTGTCTTCGGCCGCTTCCAGCACCTGGGCCTGCAAGGCCTGGACGCGCTGATAGAGACGCAGCACTCGCTCGCCCTCGACCGACAACTTCGCGCCGCCACCGCCGCGCCCGCCGACACTGCGCTCTACCAGCGGTTTTTGCGCCAGATTGTTCAGCTCGTCGATCGCGTCCCAGGCCGCCTTGTAACTCAGCCCTGCGCTTTTCGCAGCGCGGGTGATCGAGCCCTGTTCGGCAATATGCTGCAACAGCGCAATGCGTTGCGGGCGACGGACCATGTGTTGCGTCAGCAAGGTGGGGAGGGCCATGGAAATCCGGGGCGGTCGAGTAGGAGTGGGCAGTATGATCGCTCTCGCTCATGGCGTCGAAACCGGACGCGGAGCGTCCCGAAAGGCATTACCACGCTGGAGCGTGGGAACGATATTAAACCAGGCGCGTAGGGGCCATTAGTCACCCGGCTTGGGCGTGCGAGCCAGGCAATACACGTCCACCCGCCGCGCACCGGCCTTGTTCAGCAGTCGCGCAATGACCTCTGCCGTCGAACCGGTGGTCAGAACATCATCGACCAGCGCCAAGTGCTTGCCCTGTACCCAATCGGGATCAACCAGGGTAAAGGCGCCGCGCAGGTTGCGCCTGCGGGCTTTCGCGTCCAGGCCCTGTTGTGCGGTTGTCTCCCGGCTGCGTAACACATGCTCTTCGTCGACGGGCAGTTGCAGCTGTTTACCCAGCCAGCCGGCCAGCATTGCCGCCTGATTGTAGCTGCGCTGGCGCAAGCGTTTGTTGGCCAGCGGCACTGGAATGAGGCAGTCGGGGCGCGGCAGGTCTTCCTCGAAACGGTGCTGCAGGTATTGCGCGCACAGTTCCGCCAGCAGTCGTCCCATGGGCCATTTACCGTTATGTTTGAAGCGGGTGATCAGACCGTCGACCGGGAAATCGTACAGCCAGGGCGCGATGACCTGAGCAAAGCCGGGCGTTTGCTTGCAGCATTGCGCGCAGCTCATGCCTGAACGCGGTAACGGCAGCGCACAGCACACGCAGGCGTTGCCCAGCCACGGCAGTTCTGCTTCGCACGGCACGCAAATGGGTGTGGACACCTCACTGCGTTCATCGCATAACAAACAGGATTGTTTGTTTTTTAACCAGATGTAAACCTCATGCGGGTAGCTGGGTTGACAGCGCATGGCTCTTCCTTAAATATGCCCGACATCCGTGTAGCGCATGGGGTCTTTCCCGCCCTCGCGCATTGCCCAGAAACACCAAGGAGCCGCCCGATGAGCGCCAGCACCACCGCCACTTTGCGTCACGACTGGACTTTAGCCGAGGTCAGGGCGCTGTTCGTACAGCCATTCAATGACCTGCTGTTTCAGGCGCAAACGGTGCATCGCGCTCACTTCGACGCCAACCGCGTGCAAGTTTCCACGCTGCTGTCGATCAAGACCGGCGCCTGCCCGGAAGACTGCAAGTACTGTCCGCAGTCCGGCCACTACAACACCGGTCTCGAGAAAGAAAAGCTGCTGGAAGTGCAGAAGGTGCTTGAAGAAGCCGCGCGTGCCAAGGCCATTGGCTCGACCCGCTTTTGCATGGGCGCGGCCTGGAAGCATCCTTCCGCCAAGGACATGCCTTATGTGCTGGAGATGGTCAAAGGCGTGAAAGCCATGGGCATGGAAACCTGCATGACCCTGGGCCGCCTCGATCAGGAACAGACCGAAGCGCTGGCCACTGCCGGGCTGGATTACTACAACCACAACCTCGACACCTCGCCGGAGTTCTACGGCAGCATCATCACCACCCGGACCTACAGCGAGCGCCTGCAAACCCTGGCCTACGTGCGCGATGCGGGGATGAAGATCTGCTCCGGTGGCATTTTGGGCATGGGCGAGTCCCTGGATGACCGCGCAGGGCTGCTGATTCAACTGGCCAACCTGCCTGAGCACCCGGAGTCGGTGCCGATCAACATGCTGGTCAAGGTCGCCGGTACGCCGCTGGAAAACGCCGAAGATGTTGACCCGTTCGATTTCATTCGCATGCTCGCCGTGGCACGGATTCTCATGCCGAAATCTCACGTGCGTCTGTCCGCCGGTCGCGAAGCGATGAACGAGCAAATGCAGGCACTGGCGTTCTTCGCCGGGGCCAACTCGATTTTCTACGGCGACAAGCTGCTGACCACCGCCAACCCGCAGGCCGACAAGGACATGCTGTTGTTCTCGCGTCTGGGCATCAAGCCCGAAGCGGGCGAAGGGCATGCCGACGAAGTGCATCAGGCCGCCATCGAACAGGCGCTGGTCGAGCAGCAAAGCAGCTCAATGTTCTACGACGCTGCCTCTGCCTGATCCGTTGAATGGGCCGGCCTGTTCCGGCCCGTTTTGAATTGTCATCTTCCGGTTCGGGGCCTGCATGTCTTTCGATCTCCGCACGCGCCTCGATGCCCGGCGCGCCGCACACCTCTATCGCCAGCGCCCGCTGCTGCAAAGTCCGCAGGGGCCGCAGGTCATCGTCGACGGCCAGCCGTTACTGGCGTTCTGCAACAACGATTATATGGGGCTGGCCAATCATCCCGAGGTGATCGCCGCCTGGCAGGCAGGTGCCGAGCGCTGGGGCGTGGGGGGCGGGGCTTCGCATCTGGTGATCGGCCACAGCGCGCCGCACCATGAACTGGAAGAAGCGCTGGCCGAGCTGACCGGTCGCCCGCGCGCCCTGTTGTTCTCCAATGGCTACATGGCCAACCTTGGCGCAGTGACGGCGTTGGTCGGGCAGGGCGATACGGTGCTGGAGGACCGTCTCAACCACGCCTCGCTACTGGATGCCGGTCTGCTCAGCGGTGCACGGTTTTCGCGCTATCTGCACAACGATGTGAGCAGCCTGGAAGCCCGCTTGGATAAATCCGTGGGCGATACCCTGGTAGTCACCGACGGGGTGTTCAGCATGGACGGCGACATCGCCGATCTGCCCGCGCTGGCCCGTTCGGCGAGGGCCAAAGGGGCCTGGCTGATGGTGGATGACGCTCACGGCTTCGGCCCCTTGGGTGCCAACGGCGCCGGTATCGTCGAGCACTTCGGCCTGAGCATGGATGAGGTGCCGGTGCTGGTCGGCACCCTGGGCAAGTCGTTCGGCACTTCCGGAGCGTTCGTGGCCGGCAGTGAGGAGTTGATCGAAACCCTGATCCAGTTCGCCCGGCCTTACATCTACACCACCAGCCAGCCGCCCGCGCTGGCCTGCGCCACCTTGAAAAGCCTGCAGTTGCTGCGTACCGAGCATTGGCGTCGCGAGCATCTGACGCGGCTGATTCAGCAGTTTCGTCGCGGTGCCGAGCAGATCGGGCTGCAACTGATGGACAGCTTTACCCCGATTCAGCCGATCATGATCGGTGATGCCGGTCGGGCGTTGAACCTCTCGCAGTTGCTCCGTGAGCGTGGCCTGCTGGTCACCGCCATTCGCCCGCCTACCGTGCCTGCGGGCAGCGCGCGACTTCGTGTGACCTTGTCTGCCGCGCACAGCGAAGCCGACGTGCAGCTATTATTGAACACTCTGGAGCAGTGCTACCCGCTGCTGGATGCCAGCCAATCCTCGGAGCCTGTTCATGCGTGATCGTCTGATTCTGTTGCCAGGCTGGGGCCTTGGCGTTTCGCCGCTGGAGCCGCTTGCCGCTGCGCTGCGTGGGCTGGACGAGCACTTGCGGGTTGAAGTCGAGCCATTGCCGGATATCGACAGCTGCGACTTGTCAGACTGGCTCGACGAACTGGACAGCAACCTGCCAGACGACGCCTGGCTGGGCGGCTGGTCATTGGGTGGCATGCTCGCGGCTGAACTGGCGGCGCGGCGCGGCGAAGGTTGTTGCGGACTACTGACGCTGGCCAGCAACGCCTGTTTCGTCACCCAATGTGCGTGGCCGAACGCAATGCCCGCGCAGGATTTCGAGGCATTTCTGGCTGGCTGTGCCGATGATCCGGACCTGACCCTCAAGCGTTTCAGCCTGTTATGCACGCAAGGCGCAGAAGACCCGCGCGGTCTGGCGCGGCTGCTCAAGGCCGGCGCACCGCACCTGTCGAAAACGGCGTTGATCGACGGCCTGAAAATACTTCGGCAACTCGACACCCGCAGCGCTTTACAAACCTATCGTGGCCCGCAACTGCACCTGTTTGCCGGGCTGGATGCCTTCGTGCCCGCTGAGGCGGCAAGTGATCTGCTGGCCTTGTTGCCGGATGTCGAAGTGGGGCTCATCGAGCAGGCCAGTCATGCCTTCCTGCTGGAAAACCCTCACGGGGTGGCGGCTGCGATCCATGCCTTTCTGCACGAGCTGGACGATGACTGATCTTTCAATCCCCAAACCACCTTCTGTCTTGCCTGACAAACGTCAGGTCGCCGCGTCGTTTTCCCGCGCGGCAGGCAGCTATGACAGCGTCGCCGAACTGCAGCGCAACGTCGGTAATGAACTGCTCACGTGTTTGCCTGCGCAATGCAACCCGTCTCGCTGGCTGGATCTAGGCAGCGGCACCGGCTATTTCAGCCGGGCGCTGGCGCAGGCTTTCAATGGCAGCGAAGGCATTGCACTGGATATCGCCGAAGGCATGTTGCGTCACGCCCGACCCTTGGGTGGCGCACAGCACTTTGTTGCGGGTGATGCCGAGCACCTGCCGCTGCGTGACCAGAGCTGCGGGCTGATTTTTTCCAGCCTCGCGGTGCAGTGGTGCGCCGATTTCACGGCGGTGCTCAGTGAAGCTCACCGCGTTTTGCAACCAGGCGGCGTATTTGCCTTTGCCAGCCTGTGTGTCGGCACGCTGTACGAGCTGCGCGACAGTTGGCAGGCAGTGGACGGCCGGGTGCATGTGAACCGTTTTCGTCATGAGGATGACTATCGTCAGCTGTGCGCAGCGAGCGGCCTGCAAGTGCGCAGCCTCGATGTTCGCCCGCAGGTTCTGCATTACCCGGACGTGCGCAGCCTGACGCACGAGTTGAAGGCGCTCGGTGCGCACAATCTCAACCCCGGACGACCCAATGGCCTGACCGGGCGCGAGCGAATCATGGGCATGATTCAGGCCTATGAAGGCTTCCGCCAGGACGCCGGACTGCCCGCTACCTATCAAGTGCTGTACGCGGTGCTTGAAAAAAACTGACGGACTGACAGGAAAGACTGCTGAGATGACTGCTGCCTACTTCATCACCGGGACCGATACCGACGCTGGCAAGACCACGGTGGCTGCCGGTTTGCTGCATGCTGCCCGAATGTCCGGTCTGAGCACGGCAGCCGGCAAGCCCGTTGCCTCCGGTTGTTTTGTCACGCCACAGGGGCTGCGCAACCCGGATGCTCTGGCGTTGCTGGCCGAGTGTTCTGTCGAGCTGGATTACGCTGAAGTCAACCCGCTGGCTTTCGAACCGGCCATCGCTCCGCACTTGGCAGCACGCGAAGCTGGCGTCGCGTTGACCGTCGATTCGGTGCTGCAACCCATGCGGCAGATGCTCGCCAGACAGGCCGATTTCACCCTGATCGAAGGGGCGGGCGGTTGGCGCGTGCCGCTGTCCGGGCAGAGCACATTGTCCGACCTGGCCATTGCCTTGGACCTGCCGGTGATTCTGGTGGTGGGCGTGCGTCTGGGCTGCATCAATCATGCGGTGTTGACTGCCGAAGCGATTGCCCGTGACGGGTTGCGTCTGGCCGGCTGGGTGGCCAACATCGTGGATGCCGACACCTCGCGGCTTGAAGAAAACCTCGGCACGCTGGTCGAGCGTCTGCCTGCACCTTGCCTGGGGCGGGTGCCGCGCTTGAACGAGGCGAGTGCCGAAAATGTGGCGCAGTATCTCGACTTGAAGGTGTTGAGCTGACAGCGCCGCTATGTCGCTGACCGGCAAGACAGTTTTGGATTTTCAAGACTCAGGCTATCGTGCGGCCTAGTGCCATTAGTCTGTTTGTCGAGTATTTCCGGGCAAATGCTGGTTCAATGGCATGTGTTCGTTTTTTGAACTGAGGATCGGCTTATGCAAATCACCATGAACAACACCCTCTACCCGGGCCTTAGCGCAATGCAGGTCGGGCAAAGTCGTGTGGATCAGGCGGCCACCCAGATTGCCAGCTCCAATATCGAAGTGTCGGGCAGAAGCCAGTCTTCTGACTTTCAGCTCGAGAACCTGCGCTCTGTTGATCGCAGCCAGCGTTCCGACTTGCCGTCCAACATCGTCGAACTCGAGGCTGGAAAGGATCAGTTTGCAGCCGGACTGGCTGCGCAGAAAGCCAGCAATGAAATGCTCGGCACGCTGATCGACACCTACGCCTGATTTTCGCGTCAATTCCCGCCGTGCCATCCGCGCACG
Organism: Plantibacter cousiniae (nom. nud.); assembly: GCF_977070315.1. Taxonomy (NCBI): domain Bacteria; kingdom Bacillati; phylum Actinomycetota; class Actinomycetes; order Micrococcales; family Microbacteriaceae; genus Plantibacter; species Plantibacter cousiniae (nom. nud.). Next base: position 51,944 of record NZ_CDRVEU010000015.1, read on the forward strand.
GCGTTGCCCTCTGAATTTCTCCGCATCATTGTCCTGTATCTCACCTGCACCCGGTTTCTCCCTCCACTAGACTTTTGCTTACGTTTCGCTCGCCCCCGCACGACGTACGCCTGCGTGGCTTATGCATGGGCCGTGGACGAATGGTGCGTGCTTCGCTATTGACAAGGTTTGGGCGTAAACGTATGTTTCAAACACCTGTTTGACCGCGAGGCATACGAGATTGTCTGGCGCTTGAGGGTATCTCTCCAGCGACCGCCCGGTCATTCGTTCCAGGATTCATCAGCAGAGGTTATCGCTATGCCTGACTACAAGGCCCCCTTGCGTGATATTCGTTTTGTTCGTGATGAACTGCTCGGCTATGAAGCGCACTATCAGAGTCTGCCAGCCTGTCATGACGCCACTCCGGACATGGTTGACGCCATTCTGGAAGAGGGTGCCAAGTTCTGTGAGCAGGTGCTGGCACCGCTGAACCGTGTGGGCGATACCGAGGGTTGCACCTGGAGCGAGTCGGGCGTGAAGACGCCGACCGGCTTCAAACAGGCTTACAAACAGTTCGTCGAAGGCGGCTGGCCAAGTCTGGCGCATGACGTTGCGCACGGCGGTCAGGGTCTGCCCGAGTCGCTGGGCCTGGCGGTCAGCGAGATGGTCGGTGAGGCGAACTGGTCGTGGGGCATGTACCCTGGCCTGTCGCACGGTGCGATGAACACGATCTCCGAGCACGGCACGCCCGAGCAGCAGGAAGCGTATCTGACCAAGCTGGTGTCCGGCGAATGGACCGGCACCATGTGCCTGACCGAGTCGCATTGCGGTACCGACCTGGGCATGCTGCGCACCAGAGCAGAGCCTCAGGCTGACGGGACCTACAAGGTTACCGGCACCAAGATTTTCATCTCCGCTGGCGAACACGACATGGCCGATAACATCGTCCACATCGTGCTGGCCCGCCTGCCGGACGCACCGGCTGGCACCAAAGGTATTTCGCTGTTCATCGTGCCCAAGTTTCTCTCGGCTGCCGATGGCGGCATCGGTGAGCGCAACGCCGTGAACTGCGGCTCCATCGAGCACAAGATGGGCATCCACGGCAACGCCACCTGCGTGATGAACTTCGATGGCGCTACCGGTTACCTGATCGGGCCGGCGAACAAGGGCCTGAACTGCATGTTCACGTTCATGAACACCGCGCGTCTGGGGACTGCACTGCAAGGTCTGGCGCACGCCGAAGTCGCCTTCCAGGGCGGCCTGCAATATGCCCGTGACCGCCTGCAAATGCGTTCGCTGACCGGCCCCAAGGCACCGGAAAAAGCCGCCGACCCTATCATCGTTCACCCTGATGTGCGTCGCATGCTGCTGACCATGAAGGCGTTCGCCGAAGGCACCCGTGCCATGGTGTACTTCACGGCCAAACAGGTCGACATCGTCAAGTACAGCGAAGACCCGGAGCAAAAGAAAGCCGCTGACGCGCTGCTGGCGTTCATGACCCCGATTGCCAAGGCGTTCATGACGGAAGTGGGCTTTGAAGCCGCCAACCACGGCGTGCAGATCTACGGCGGCCACGGCTTCATTGCCGAGTGGGGCATGGAGCAGAACGTTCGCGACAGCCGGATTTCGATGCTGTACGAAGGCACCACCGGTATTCAGGCGCTCGATCTGCTGGGCCGCAAGGTGCTGATGACCCAGGGCGAAGCGCTCAAGGGCTTCACCAAGATCGTTCACAAGTTCTGCCAGAGCAATGAAGGCAACGAAGTCGTTCAGGAGTTTGTGACGCCACTGGCTGCGCTGAACAAGGAGTGGGGCGACCTGACCCTCAAAGTCGGTATGGCGGCGATGAAGGATCGCGAAGAAGTGGGTGCTGCATCGGTGGACTACGTCATGTTCTCCGGCTATGCCTGCCTGGCGTACTTCTGGGCCGACATGGCGCGTGTTGCGGCCGAGAAACTGGCGGCCGGTACGTCTGACGAAGCGTTCTACCGCGCCAAGATCCAGACCGCGCGCTTCTACTTCCAGCGCATCCTGCCGCGCACCCGTACCCACGTGGCGGCCATTCTGTCGGGCGCTGCCAACCTGATGGACATGAAGGAAGAAGATTTCGGCCTGGCTTACTAAGCTTCGCTGGCATCATGAAAACCGCCTGATCTCTGATCAGGCGGTTTTTTTATGGGTGCGTTTTAGCGCATCGCTGTATTCGAATCCCGGCGAGACCTGAGAAGGCGTTCAGGCCCCGTGCATAGTCACGATGTTCTTCAGGACACCTCTCGTTCCTCACGCTCCGCGTGGGAATGCAGTTCGTGACGCTCTGTGTCACCCAACGCATGCCGACGCGGCGCATGGACGCAAGAAGCCCGCAATAAACATTTCCCGCTTCCTGCCGTTACAGAAATTAAGTTGTTTGTTGATCCTGCCGATGCATTGTTTGCTGGGGAGGGGCACAATGCCATCAGGCCAGCCAGTCATCCAGATGCCGGGTAGGAGATAACCCCTTTTGTTGCGTCCATCAGCTGCACGCTTGAGTCATTTTCTGCCTTCACTGGGCTTGCTGGTGGCGGGGCTTGCGGCTGCGTATGTAAAGGACCTGAACGTCTTCTTCACCTCGCTGTTCAACGTGCTTCCGACCCTGGTTCTGTTGTTGGGCGGCGCGTACTGCTGTGTTTACCGACGTCAGCGCGAGCTGTTTCTGATGCTCACGGTGTATATCGCCTACTACCTGCTCGATACCCAGACCGATTACTACCGTGACCACGGCAAGGTCCGCGAAGATGCAGCGGTGATCTTTCACCTGGTCTGCCTGCTGCTGCCGCTGCTGTTCGGGCTGTATGCAGCATGGGAGGAACGAACGCATCTGTTCCAGGACATGGTCGCGCGGCTCGCGGTGCTGGTAGCGCTGGGCGGCGTGGCGGTTGGGCTTGAACAAAGTTATCCGGTCGAGCTGCAAGTCTGGCTGGCCGACATCCGCTGGCCTGTCCTGCATGGCGCATGGATGAGCCTGATCCAGTTGTCTTACGCGATGTTCCTCGTGTCATTCGGAGTGCTGATCTGGCAATACCTGGAAAAGCCGCGACCGCTGCATGCGGCGCAGATTGTCGGCCTGCTGGGTTTGTTCTGGGCGTTGCCCAAGACCTTCATCCTGCCGTTCACGCTGAACATCTTGTGCAGCCAAGTGATGCTGATGATTGCCGCTGCTGTCGCTCATGAGGCCTATCAGATGGCCTTCCGCGACGAGCTCACCGGGTTGCCTGGGCGACGGGCGCTCAATGAGCGCATGCAGCGTCTGGGTCGCAACTATGTGCTGGCGATGAGCGACGTGGATCACTTCAAGAAATTCAACGATACCCACGGCCATGATGTGGGGGATCAGGTGCTGCGTCTGGTGGCCAGCAAACTGTCGAAAATCACCAACGGCGGTGGCAAGGCCTATCGTTATGGTGGCGAAGAGTTCGCCATTGTGTTCGCCGCCAAAACTATCGATGAGTGCATGCCGCACCTGGAAGCCATCCGCGAGACCATCGCCAATTACGAGATTCAGCTGCGCAACAAGGACAGTCGCCCTCAGGACGATCAGCAAGGCCGGCAGCGCCGCAGCGGGGCGCAGTCAGGCAGTGTGTCGGTGACGGTGAGTATCGGCGTTGCCGAACGCCAGCCGGAGCATCGCACGCCCGAAGAGGTGCTCAAATGCGCCGACCAGGCGCTGTATGCGGCCAAGGGCGCCGGGCGCAATTGTGTGGTGGCTTACGGGCAGTTGAACCGACGTGGCGCTGTCCGCACAACTGAAGCGGCAACCTGAGCAAGCCCTTACACTTCCCGTGTCCTGTTATGACTATTCAGTCATGACACGACCCTATGTCTCTGAAATGTTGTTCGGTTAGACTCGTGGAACTCGACTGCTGATCTGCGTCGCTGGATGCATCGATCGGCTTCCCAAAGCATTTCGATCCGTGTTCACGAGGTTTGCCATGGCTGACTATAAAGCGCCACTGCGCGATATGCGCTTCGTCCTCAATGAAGTCTTCGAGGTTTCAAAGCTCTGGGCTCAACTGCCCGAGCTGGCCGAAACCGTCGACGCTGAAACGGTCGAAGCCATTCTCGAAGAAGCCGGTAAAGTGACCAGCAAGACCATTGCGCCGCTGAGCCACAACGGTGACGAGGAGGGCTGCCACTGGAAGGACACCGTCGTCACCACACCTGCAGGTTTCCCCGAGGCCTATAAGACCTACGCTGAGGGCGGCTGGGTCGGTGTAGGCGGTAACCCCGAGTTTGGCGGTATGGGCATGCCCAAGGTGGTGTCGGCTCAGGTCGAAGAGATGCTCAACTCTGCCAGTCTGGCGTTCGGTCTGTACGCGATGCTCACGTCCGGCGCCTGCGTATCGATAGACACCCACGCCAGTGAAGCGCTCAAGAGCAAATTTCTGCCCAATATGTATTCAGGCGTCTGGGCCGGGTCGATGTGCCTGACCGAGGCCCACGCCGGTACGGATCTGGGCATGATTCGCACCCGCGCCGAACCCCAGGCGGACGGCGCTTACCAGATCACCGGCAGCAAGGTTTTCATTACCGGTGGCGAACACGACCTGACCGAAAACATCATCCATCTGGTGCTGGCCAAGTTGCCGGATGCACCGCCTGGCCCGAAAGGCATCTCGCTGTTTCTGGTGCCCAAGTTCATGGTCGCTGACGACGGCAGCATCGGCGAGCGCAACACCGTCAGTTGTGGCTCGATCGAGCACAAGATGGGCATTCAGGCGTCTGCAACGTGTGTGATGAACTTCGACGCCGCCACCGGTTACCTGATCGGTGAGCCGAACAAAGGGCTGGCGGCGATGTTCACGATGATGAACTACGAGCGCCTCGGCGTCGGTATCCAGGGCCTGGCCTCTGGCGTGCGCTCTTATCAGGCTGCCGTCGAGTATGCGCAGGACCGTCTGCAGAGCCGTGCCCCGACCGGCGCACAGAACAAGGACAAGGCCGCTGACCCGATCATCGTCCATCCTGACGTGCGTCGCATGCTGTTGACCATGAAAGCCTTCAACGAAGGCGGTCGGGCGTTTTCCAGCTACGTGGCTCTACAACTGGATATTGCCAAGTTCAGCGAAGACGATGCCGCGCGCAAGCGTGCCGATGATCTGGTAGCGCTGCTGACGCCCGTCTCCAAGGCGTTCCTGAGTGATATCGGTCTGGAAACCACCGTGCATGGTCAGCAGGTATTCGGCGGCCACGGTTACATCCGCGAGTGGGGCCAGGAGCAACTGGTGCGTGACGTGCGTATCACGCAGATCTACGAAGGCACCAACGGCATTCAGGCGCTGGACCTGGTCGGGCGCAAGATCGTCGGTTCGAATGGCGCTTTCTATCAGCTGTTTTCCGATGAAGTCCGCCAGTTCATCAGCGGCTCGGACAACGCGCTCGGCGAGTTTACTCAGCCGCTGAGCAAAGCCTTGAACATGCTGGATGAGCTGACCGGCTGGGTGCTGGATCGCTCGCGTAACAACCCCAATGAAATCGGCGCAGCCTCTGTGGAATATCTGCATCTGTTCGGTTACACGGCGTATGCCTACATATGGGCCATGATGGCCAAGGCAGCACTCGGTAAAGAGCAGCAGGAGGAGTTCTACGCAAGCAAGCTGGGTACTGCACGCTTCTACTTCGCACGTCTGCTGCCGCGTATTCACTCGCTGGATGCCTCGGTGCGCGCGGGCAGCGATTCGCTGTACCTGTTGAAGGCGTCACAATTCTGACTTGGAAAAGCCTTGTAAGCATTTGCTTACACTGCGTGGTGCCAATTGACCTCTTCCCAAGAAAGGGATCCAAAGTTAATCTTTGTTCATGGACGTAGCGCAGGACGCGCAACAAGACATAACAGGGACACGTAGGGAAGCCTGCCAGGATGGCGGGGTGAAAGGGAAATCAGGGAAACAGTCTGGAAAGCCCCGCTTCGGCGGGGTTTTCTTTGTTTGCGTTTTGACGATTCTGTTTTCTTTCCGCTCGCAGCACACGCTGCTGTGCCCGCAGTACAACGCTTGTCCTGATCCTCTCCCGAGAAAGAATAATGGCGCGGTGCCAGAGCCGGTTGAACCCTCACCGCCGGCCAGGGTCGATTAGCTGTATGGCCAATCAGAGCCAATCAATCAGGAGCTTTCCATGGACATCATTCGTATCATTTTCGCCATCCTGCTGCCCCCGGTAGGCGTGTTCATGCAAGTAGGCTTTGCTGGCGCTTTTTGGCTGAATATCCTGCTGACCCTGCTGGGTTACATCCCGGGCATCATCCACGCGATCTACATCATCGTCTCGCGTAAGTAACACCTCGTCGCACTCGCTGATCGTTCCCTGATGCGGGAACGATCACACGGCCTGATCAGGCATCCAGCACATCCCGATAGAAACGCCATTCCTTCTCCAGCGCATCTGCCAGGTTATTCGCCTTGCGGAACCCATGGTGCTCGTCCGCGTAGAAGTGCGCTTCGGTCTTGATTCCGTTGTCTTGCAACGCCTTGAGCATGGACCGGGTCTGTTCCGGAACCACCACGGCATCCAGCTCGCCCTGAAAGAAGATGACCGGCACGCTGATGCTGTCTGCGTGCAACAGGGGCGTACGAGCCTGATAGCGCTCGATGTCCTTGTCGAGATCGCCGATCAGCCAGTCCAGATAATCACCTTCGAATTTATGCGTCGCCCTGGCCAGTGCCACCGGATCGCTGACGCCGTACAGGCTGGCACCCGCGCGGAATACATTGTGGAAGGCCAAGGCGCAGAGCGTGGTGTACCCACCCGCACTGCCGCCGCGAATAAACGCCTGTCGTTCGTCAATCAAGCCGCGCTCGGCCAGATGTTTCACGACTGCACAGGCATCTTCGACGTCCGCCACGCCCCAGGTGAGGTGCAGGCCTTGCCGGTACACCCGACCGTAGCCGCTGCTGCCGCGATAATTGAGGTCTGCCACGGCGAAGCCGCGGTGTGTCCAATACTGAATGCGTGGGTCCAGCACTGGGTAGCAGGCAGAGGTCGGGCCGCCATGGATGAACACCACCAGCGGCGGTTTCTCCGCGCCGGTCATGGCCGGATAGAAGTAACCATGAGCCTCGGCCCCGCCACTGGGGTAACGCAATGTCTGAGGACGGCTGATCTGGTTGGCTGGCAGCGGCGACCCGCCTCCGGCAAGCACCTGAGCACTGCCGTCGTGGCGAGAAATAGCCAGTACCGCCGAGGTGCTTACGGCTGAGGCCGCGATGCAATAGACGAACTCTTCGTCAATGGCGAGGCTGCGAAAGCGGCTGTAACCCGCGCTGAAATCCTCGACGCTGCCGTCGGCCTGACAAAGCCCCAGAACACTTGAACCGTCTTCGAACCAGCTCGCCAGGTAACCATCGTTGATCGGCAGCCAGGTGCAGCTGCCCATTTGCCAGGGCGCGGAGGCATGATCCGCCGGGCGGGCGGAAAGCGGCGCAAACCCGGAAGGTGATTCGCCCCACGGCTGCCAGAAACCTGCACGATCTGTCAGGCAATACAGCCGCCCGTGGGCATCGAAGCGCGGTTGTTGCAGTGACTCTTGCGCGCCGTCGCCTGCGATGCACAGCGCAGTGGCCCAACTGCCATCGTCCTGTTTCGTCGCAGACATCAAGCGGGTGCTGGTCCACGGCTGATGCGGGCGCTGCCATTCGATCCAGGCCAGGCGTCTGCCGTCGGCGCTGACAATCGGTGATGAGTAGAAATCAGCGCCTTCGGCCAGCAACTGGCGCTTGCCGTCAGCCAGCTCGATAGCCACCAGTCGATGCGTGTTGTGGTCCTCTTCAACGGCCAGAATCTGGCCGCCGCTGAAGAACACGCCGCCGTAGCGCTTGTCGCCCTCGGTCAGCGCCACCGGCTCGCTGGCATCCAGTGCCTGTCGATACAGTTGCTGGTCGCGCTCGTTGACGAAGACTACGGCGTCGTCGGCGAGGCAGAACGAGCCACCACCGTATTCATACACCCGACTGCGCACGCTGAAGCCTTGTGGCGTCAGGCAGCGCTTGCTGTTGGCGTACCAGTGCCAGATGCGGCTGGCGCCGTCTTCGGGTCGGTATTCGTTCCAGAACAGGCCCGCCGAGCTGACATCCAGTTCGGCGAAGTCGACGCCTGCAGCGACCGCTTGGGCGGCGCTCAGGCGTTCAGGAGGATTTTGCGATGAGTCGTGAGTTTCGGTCATTGCGAAAGGCCAGCTCTTCAATGGTTTGAGTAGCGGTTTCGGACTCGTCACGAGCCTGAGTGATGATCCCGTGGTGATAGGATTTGCTGCACACCGGGTCGGCATTGGCGGCGTCGCCGGTCAGCATGAAGGCCTGGCAGCGACAACCGCCAAAGTCCTTTTCCTTCTCGTCACACGAACGGCAAGGCTCGGGCATCCAGTCGTAACCGCGGAAGCGATTGAAGCCGAACGAGTCGTACCAGATGTGCTGCATGCTGTGATCGCGCACGTTGGGGAACTGGATCGGCATCTGCCGTGCGCCGTGGCAGGGCAGCGCTGTGCCATCCGGTGTCACGGTCAGGAAGATATTGCCCCAGCCGTTCATGCATGCCTTGGGACGCTCTTCGTAATAATCAGGCGTGACGAAAATCAGCTTGCACGGATGATTCTCTGCCTCCAGCCGGACGCGGTATTCATTGGTGACGGCTTCGGCGCGGACCAGTTGATCCTTGGTCGGCAGCAGGCCGAGGCGATTCAGGTGCGCCCAGCCATAGAACTGACAGGTCGCCAGTTCGACGAAATCCGCCTCCAGCGCGAGACACAGCTCGATGATCTTGTCGATGCGGTCGATGTTGTGTCGATGGGTGACAAAATTCAGCACCATCGGGTAGCCGTGCTTTTTGACCGCCTTGGCCATCTCCAGCTTCTGCGCGAAGGCTTTTTTCGAGCCGGCGAGCATGTTGTTGACCTGCTCGTCGCTGGCCTGAAAGCTGATCTGGATGTGGTCCAGGCCTGCTTCCTTGAAGGCGATGATCTTTTCTTCGGTAAGGCCGATGCCCGAGGTGATCAGGTTGGTGTAGAAGCCCAGACGCCGGGCCTCAGCGATCAGCTCGGCGAGGTCCTGGCGCACCAGCGGCTCGCCGCCGGAAAAACCGATCTGCGCCGCCCCCATTTCCCGCGCTTCCTGCATGACCTTGAACCACTGCTCAGTGCTCAGCTCCTGGCCCTGTTTGGCAAAATCCAGCGGGTTGGAGCAATACGGGCACTGCAACGGGCAGCGATAGGTCAGCTCGGCGAGCAGCCACAGGGGCAGCCCGACCTCGGGAGTGGGCGGTATGTACGGGGTGTTGGTGACGGGGGCCAGGTCAGACAAGATCGATCCAGTTTTTCTTTTTGGCGCCTTCCATGAACTCGTCGACGTCCATGCCCAGTTCGGGAACATTGGGGAACTGCTGCTGAAGCTCATGAATGATGGCGGTGATGGTTCGCTTGCCATCGATCAGCCCGCCAATCAGGGCCGCGCTATCATTGAGTTTGATCATGCCTTCAGGGTAAAGCACCACATGCGCCTTTTGCGCAGGCTCGTACTGAAAGCGATAGCCTTGATGCCATTTGGGTGTCAACGCTCGGAACTGCGGATCGTGCTTCATAGCGTAATCCCCTTATGCCAGACCCTTTGGTCTGTGACGCTGTGATACGGCGGGCGGTTCAACTCGTAGGCCATGGACATCGCATCGAGCATGCTCCACAGGATATCGAGTTTGAACTGCAGGATTTCCAGCATACGCTGCTGACCTTCGTACGTAGTGTAGTGCTGTAACGTGATGGCGAGGCCGTGCTCTACATCGCGTCGGGCCTGACCCAGGCGAGTGCGGAAATACTCGTAGCCGGCCGGGTCGATCCACGGGTAGTGCTGCGGCCAGCTGTCCAGGCGCGACTGATGGATCTGCGGTGCGAACAGTTCGGTCAGCGAGCTGCTGGCAGCTTCCTGCCAGTTGGCGCGGCGGGCGAAGTTCACGTAGGCGTCGACGGCAAAACGCACGCCTGGCAGCACCAGTTCCTGCGAGCGCAGTTGGTCCGGGTCGAGCCCCACGGCCTGGCCGAGGCGCAGCCAGGCTTCGATGCCGCCGTCTTCGCCGGGCGCACCGTCATGATCGAGCAGGCGCTGAATCCACTCGCGACGGATCTCGCGATCCGGGCAGTTGGCCAGAATCGCCGCGTCCTTGAGCGGAATGTTCACCTGATAGTAGAAACGGTTGGCGACCCAGCCCTGGATCTGCTCGCGGGTTGCACGACCCTCGTACATCGCCACATGGTACGGGTGATAGATGTGGTAATAGGCACCCTTGGCGCGCAAGGCCTGTTCGAATTCGGCGGGGGACAGCGCAGTCGATTCGCTCATGTCAGCTCCTAAAGCTCGATGCTCATGCCATCGAAGGCCACTTCGACGTTGCGACGAACCAGCTCCGCACGTTCCGGGGAGTCTTCGTCGAGAATCGGGTTGGTGTTGTTGATGTGGATAAGCACTTTGCGCTGCTCGGGAAAGCCTTCGAGGACTTCCAGCATGCCGCCGGGGCCGTTCTGTGCCAGATGGCCCATTTCCCGGCCGGTACGCGTGCCCACGCCACGGCGCTGCATTTCGTCGTCGTCCCACATTGTGCCGTCGACCAGCAGGCAGTCGGCGTCACGCATTTTCTCGGCCAGTGCGTCATCGACCTTGCCCAGGCCCGGGGCATAGAACAGCTTGCCGCCAGTGCGGGTGTCTTCGACCAGCAGGCCGATGTTGTCGCCCGGGTGCGGGTCGAAACGGTGTGGCGAGTAGGGCGGGGCGGCGCTGCGCAGCGGAAAGGGCGTGAAGCGCAGGTTCGGGCAGGCCGGAATCACAAAGCTGCCCTGTAATTCGATGCGGTTCCAGGTCAGGCCGCCGTTCCAGTGCTTGAGCATTTCGAACAGCGGGAAGCCGGTACTCAGGTCCTCATGGACCATGTCGGTACACCACACCTGATGCGGGCAGCCTTCACGCAGGCTGAGCAGGCCGGTGGTGTGGTCGATCTGGCTGTCCATCAACACGATCGCGCTGATGCCGGTGTCGCGCAATGCGCGCCCGGGCTGCATAGGCGCAAAGCCCTGCAATTGCGCGCGAATGTCAGGTGAGGCGTTGCACAGCACCCAGTTGATACCGTCGTCGGACAGCGCAATGGAAGACTGGGTCCGCGCATGGGCACGCAGGCTGCCGTCGCGAAAACCCGCGCAATTGACGCAGTTGCAGTTCCACTGGGGGAATCCACCGCCAGCAGCAGAACCTAGAATCTGGATGTACATGACAGCTCCTGGGACATGCTCTGAAATAAAAAACAGCCACAACCATAAAAAAAGCCCCGGCGAACCGAGGCTTCACAGCGCACTGAAATCAACGGCTTGCAAAGTACATGGTGACTTCAAAACCGATACGCAGATCAGTGTAAGCAGGTTTAGTCCACGACATAAAAATCTCCTCGGATAAGTGCAGCGGTGGGTGACTACATCTTAGTGCATCGCTGGAGGCATACGTTCAGATGCTTAGGGAGCTATGTTACTCATTTTCACAATTCAGCAGGGCTAGAATCTGCATGAAAGACCGTTACCGTTCAGGTAAGGATTGCGGAACGGCCGCGCTGGCAGGGCGATTGGCCACGATCAGCCAGCCTCCTGTGGCGTTGATCAATTGATCCGCAGAGGCCAGCAACGAGTGTGTATCCAGATTTGACAGAGCGCGCTGCAAGGTCTGCGCATGGTCACCCCGGTGCCCGGCGAGGTGTGCCTGCCACTGCAGGTCGGCACGCTGTTGCTCCGGCAGGCTCGACGGCTCGAACTGCGCTGCAAGGGCTTTGGTCTGCTCAGGCAAATCTGCATCGCGGACCCACTGCGGCAATCCGCCGATAAAGGCCTCGATGTGCGCAAACAGTTGCTGGGCATTGCAGGTGGGTGATTGCACGCCGAACAGCAAACCGGTCCGTCCGTCGATCTGCCTGAGGCCACTGAACACCGCGTAACCCAATTGCAGTTCGACCCGCAGCCGCTGATAGAACGGCGCCTGAGCCAGGTGCGCGAGCAGACGCCAGGCCGCTTCATCTTCGATAGAAGTCGTGGGCGCGGGGCAGAACACCAGCACGGCGTCTTCCGAGGAGGACGATGCTTCCGTCGCCCAGTGCTTGCCAGCGCGAATGGCTGGCAGATCGTGTGGGGAAGTTCGCTGAACGCCGGGTGCTGCATTCAACACCGCGTCCAGCATTGACTGGCTGGCCTGTTCAATACCGCTGGTGAAACTGCTCCAGCGCGAAGCCGCCCATACGCCTGGCAGGTCGCTTATGCTCGCCTCCGACCCATTGCGCAGGAAGTGATCGGCAAGCTGCTTGAGCAACTGACGAATCGGGATCAACACCGGCTCGTCGTTTTCCTGTGCGTGGGTATCGGGGTGTTGCAAGCGCTGCAGGCTTTGTTTCAGGACCGCTGGCATCGGTTCGCGCAAACCGTTCAATTGAAGCTGCCAGTACGGACCGTACGCGGTGAAGGTCAGGGTTACTCCGGCCTGACGTGCGTCTTCGACCAGTGGCTTGAGCGCGGTATCGAGCATCCGCCAAAGAGCGGGCTGCGGGGATGGCAGTTGCCAGCGCAGGTACAGCGCGGCTTCAGCGGGGTCGTCCGCTGCCGTATGAAGAAACGGATTCGGCGCTGGCAGGCGCCAAGTGACCGTCTCTGGAACGAGGTTATCCACATCAGCGGTGAGCTTCGCCAGTAATGCACTTAACGTTTTTTGGCCTTGCTCGCTCAACTGCGCGGGCGTTTCGCGACAGTGATGGTTTGCCAGAGCCAATGCTCCGCACGTCTGCAGACGGCGTCGTTCGAGACGGTGGTATTCCTCGATTTGCGTTGGCCAGTGAGCTTTGAAAAAACCGAGCCAGCTGAAAAGCAGGCTACTGATAGCGGTCGCGTTCGCCGGGTCGCCTTTAAACTCGATATCCAGCAAAAGCTGCCCGCCGAACTGGTACAGCGGCGCGGCGTTCAATGAGGTGCAAAGGCCCCTGCGCACCAGCTCGGCGACCAGTCCGCCAGGCTGCGCGGCATTGAGCCAGTGACAGAAGAAGGCCACCGCTTCGTCAGCCTTGTCTGGCAAGTCCTCGAAGGCAAACAGCAGATGGCTTTGCTCGCCAGCCTGTCGAGGGCTGGCTATCAATGCTGGAGGCGGGCGCTGTGTGACCTTCATTCCGGTGGCGAAAACCGCGCCGTGGTTTATCGCCAGCGCCTGCAGTTCAGCCACCGGCAGCGGGCCACTCAGGCACAGGGTCATCTGCCCGGCCTGATAGAAGCCTCGATAAAAGTCTTTCAACGCTTGCTGAAAAGCCGGGTTGGGCACTGACAGGCTGTAGCGATTGCCGGCGTGAAAGCCGCGCAGCGGATGCTGTGGGTTGATCGCTGTCAGCAGGCGCGCCTGATTGCCGGATGCGCTATCGCCGCGCCAGGCGATGAATTCGGCATGCAGCACTTCGCGTTCGCGTAATTGATCTGCGGTGTCCATGCGCGGCCGGGCAAGCATGTCGCATAGCCGCTCCAGCCCTTGGGCGAAGGCCGCTTGCGGCAGTTCGAAGAAGAAGTCAGTGGTGCGCTCACGGGTGCTGGCATTGACCTGCCCGCCATGACGCTGCACGAAGGTCATCAGGTTATCCCCGGCCGGGAAGCGTTCGGTGCCGAGGAAAAACAGATGCTCCAGAAAATGCGCCAGCCCCGGCCACGCTTGTGGCGCATCGTGACTGCCGGCTGCCACGCGCAATGAGGCCGCACAGCGCTTGAGCCGTGGCTCGTGACACAGCACCACATTCAAGCCGTTGGCCAGCGTGAGGCGTTGAGTGTCGGCGGCGTGTGCGGCAGGCATGAGGGGCGTCCGGAAAGCTGTGCGAGGCGAGGCGTCATGCTAGCGGATTAACAGACCCGTTCGCGAGCCTGCTGCTCAAAGCTGCGAAATAGAGGACGCAGAGCGTCCAGAACCGCATGCCAACGCAGAGCATTGGCACGATAGGCAACGAGAATGACGATAAGCAAACGCGCTATTTCCAGAGGCTGTACCGGCCTCTTCAGGATCAAGTCAGCGACGTATAAAGCGCCGGGCGGCGATCCACGAAGTAGTCGTTCGCGGTTCTGGCCTGGGCCAGCAGTGACTTGTCCAGCGTGCCGACCAGCAATGCTTCGTCCTGACCCGCCAGCAACGGGCGGCTGCCGTCCGGCGCGCAGAGGCTGCTGAGCCCGCAGTAACGAATCGCGTCCTCGCTGCCGCAGTAATTGGTGTACACCACGTAGCAGTGATTCTCGAAAGCCCGCGCCCGGACGGTCACGTCGCAGACGAAATCGTAAGGCAGCATGTTTGCGGTGGGGACCAGAATCAACTCGGCCCCCGCCAAGGCCAGCCGACGAGTGTTTTCGGGGAATTCCACGTCGTAGCAAATCAACAGGCCCAGGCGCCAGCCATTCAATTCGACCACCGGGTAATGATCGTCGCCTGCAGCGAACATCGACCTGTCGAGCTCGCTGAACAGGTGCGTCTTGCGATAGTTGCACAGGCGTTTGCCCTGGCTGTCGATCAACTGCACAGCGTTGTAGATCTGCCCATCGGCGGCGCGCTCCGGATAGCCGTAGAGGATCGCAATGCCACTAGCCTGTGCGATAGCGGCAATGCGCGTCGCTGCCGGACCGTCCTGCGCCTGTGCCAGCTCACCGACAGCTTGGGCGCCGATGTTGTAGCCGCTGAGGAACATTTCCGGACAGATCAGCACCTGTGCCCCTTGTTCGGCGGCGGCCTGAGCCTGCTGTTCCAGGCGAGTCAGGTTGCCGCTGACATCCAGCGGCAATGGCGGGCATTGATACAGCGCAACGCGCATGGGGGTTTCCTTCTGTCAGTCGCCCAGTGCAATCGGGCCGATTTCTTGGAACACATCACCGGGGCCGGGGTTCTCGGCGTGAGTTTTGCCGCCAAAGTGGTTCATGATGCCCCACACAGCATTCAGCGAAGTCTGCACAGCGCCTTCGACCCACGCCGGTGTCCAGGACACATCGTCGCCGGCGATGAACATGCCGC
Organism: Plantibacter cousiniae (nom. nud.); assembly: GCF_977070315.1. NCBI lineage: Bacteria > Bacillati > Actinomycetota > Actinomycetes > Micrococcales > Microbacteriaceae > Plantibacter > Plantibacter cousiniae (nom. nud.). The sequence continues at coordinate 66,982 of NZ_CDRVEU010000015.1, forward strand.
GCTGTTCGCTGGGCATGTCCTGCTGCATGAAGTGCGCGTACATGCGCTGGTTATAGCGGTAATGGCCCGGCAGCGCACCCTTGAAGGCACCCAGGAAGTGCGGATCGGCTTCCCATGACACGGTAATCGGATCACCGATGATCCGCGCTGCGATGTCCACTTTCGGGTAGATCTTCTTCAAGGCATCCAGCGCCAGCTTCACCCGCTTCTCGATGGGCTGCGGGAGCATCTTCAGTGCATCGCTCATCCACGAGTAGGACAGGCAGATCACGCCGGGTTTGTCGTCGCCGTTATCGAACAGGTAAGTGCCACGGGTCAGCCGGTCGGTGAGGGTCATGCTCATCAGGTCACGGCCGGTTTCCGGGTCCTTGTCCTTCCAGAACGGACGGTCGACCATCACGAAGGTCTTTGACGACTGCATGTAGCGGGTGCGGTCCAGGGCCATCCACATTTTCTGCGAGAACAACGACTCTTCGCACTCGATCTGCGTGGTCAGCAGCCAGCTCTGGCAGGTCGTCAGCACGGCAGCGTATTGCCGGGTGTCGCCCCAATTATCGGTCACCGCAAAACTGCCATCCTCGGCGCGTGCGATGCGCTTCACGCCGGGACGTGGTGCGCCGCGGTGCAACGACGACAGGCTGGTGCCCTTGGGCCAGTGCGCGCAATGCTCGGGGACGTGGCTCCACAAGCCGACCGGCACTTGCTGCACGCCGCCGACGATCAGATGCTGGTGCTCATCGCAGTTGGTCATCACCACACGGAAGATTTCCAGCATCGAGTTGGGGAAGTCCGAATCCCAGCCGCCAGTGCCGAAGCCCACCTGGCCAAACACTTCGCGGTGAAAGAAAGACAGCTTGGCGAAGGCCTTGGATGTCGCGACAAAGTCATAGAACGTGCGGTCGTCCCATAACGGCACCAGCTTGTTCCACAGCTCTTTGAGACGCGGCACATCGCGGTCACGGATCGCCTGCTGGATGTCACCGAATTGCGAGCCGCTTTCCAGTGCATCGGCCCAGGCGTCGGCGACTTCCTGAAACAGTGCCGGCAGGTCCGAGAGCATTTGTGCGTAGTAGGTGGTGCCTTCCAGGTCGATAACGGTGCTGCCGGACGCCGCGGTCAGCGGGTTGGGGAACGGCCTGGACTCAAGTCCCAGCTTGTCGACGTAATGGAAGAACGCTGTCGAGGACACCGGAAAGCGCATGCCGCCCAGTTCGGCCACGATGCCTTTGGCGCCTTCGAACTCCTGCGAGCGCAGGCGGCCGCCCATTTTCGAGGCTTCGTACACCACCGGTTTAAGGCCCATCTTCATCAATTCGTAGGCCGCCACCAGACCGGCTATCCCGGCACCGATAATTGCCACTTCAGCGCCGTGGTTCTCCACCGGAATGCTGCCCAGACCTTTCGGGTGCTCAATCCAGTCGTCGAAGGCGAAGGGGAAGTCGGGGCCGAACATGGTGATCGGCTTTTTGCCGTTGGCGGGGTGACGGTTGTTCTTCATGACGGACCTTGATGGGCAACGGCAAAAAACAACAGTCTAGAGAAGGGCGGACACGTTAATAAGACGCAAAGTGTCGTCGATATGCTGTTTGTTTGGGCTAAGTGACGAATTTTCTGGTCAGTTTGTATCACTGCTTGATAGAAGCGCGCAGTTACACCGGCTGGCCGCGGTCGATCTTGCTGCTGAGGATGATCGATGTCGTGGTCTTCTCGACACCATCCACGCTGCCGATCAGGTCCAATAGCTGGTCCAGTTGCTCGGGAGAGTCCGTGCGCAGCCAGGCGACATAATCGAACTCGCCACTCACCGCACAGAGTTGCTGAACCTGCGCCATGGCACTCAGCCGCCGCAACACTTCCTTGCCCGAGCTAGGTTGCACGGTAATGCCGACATACGCCTGCAACCCGCCACTGACCACGCGCTGGCCAAGGCGCACGCCGTAACCGGTAATCACCTTGCTGCTTTCCAGGCGCGCCAGCCGCGAGGTCACGGTGGTACGCGCGATGCCCAGTTGCCGGGCCAGCATGGCGACGCTTTCGCGCGCATTGATTTGCAGCGCGGCAATCAGCTGGCGATCGATTTCATCCAGCACAGGCGGGCGGGTATCGGGCACGGGCGGTTCCTTAAAACTTCCAGCGTTTGGCGGTCTTGGCCAGACGCGCCTGCAGGCCGTCGAGGTTGAGCGCTAACTGCTGGGTCATCAAGTGGTAGCCCTTCAGCTCGGTAGGAATGACGGCTTTCACTGGTGGTGTTTCCGGCGTCTCCGGTGTTTCGGTCGTGCGTTCCAGACGCTCGGTGGCACCGGTTTGCAGGGCGCGCGCCATGCCGATCAATTGCCGGCGAATCTGGCGGTAGTCAGCGTCCAACGATGCCTTGAGCGTCTCGTCGGCAAGCTGATTCAGGTTCGTCGGGCGAATATTGGCAAGAATCTCCAGGGTGCTCAGGCACATGCGGAAATGGCCCTGAATGGCGTCCAGCTCGACCATGGACATCTTCACTTCCTTGGACACCGACGGCAGCAGCGAGCGCAATTGCAGCATCGTGCCGTTGAGCCTGGCGGTCAGTTTCAAATGCTCATCCGCCGTCACTGGCTGGCCTTGCACAATGCGCCCGTAGACCTTGGCGCAGTCACGCAAACCACTGGCCAGGTTGTAGCGCCAGGAAAACACCGCATACAGCGGCAGGGCGAAGGAGAACGCCAGGGCCAGCGCGATACCAATCAGAATATCGACGGTACGCCACAGCCCGTCACTGATCGGGTTGTAACCATGACCGGCGACGATGAACAGCGTGATCGCCGACAGCAGCGCGGTGTAACCCCCTTTGCCGATGGCGTGATAGGCGAAGAAACCGCACATCACCGACATCATTGCGTAGGTCAGCAACGGCATTTCCAGATAGCCCTGCTGAACCACCACGATCAGACCGAGACCGGCACCGATCAAGGTTCCGTAGGCCCGTTCGACCGACTTCTTGCCGATATTGCCGTGATGCTGCAAACCGCCGATCACGATCAGCATGGTCACCGATGCCCACTCACCGTGAGGCAGGTTGAGGCCGGTGGTCAGCAGGATAGTCACCAGCAAGCCCACCGCAATCCGCGCCGCGTGGATCAGCCGCGCATGCCGATAACGGCGATACGGGTCCAGCAAAGGACGCAGAACAGGGCGAAGCCAGGAGGGTATGAAAGCAGAGCGCGAATTCGTCATGCGTTAAGAGACCGCGAGGGTAGGGAAGAGATTCCCTGATTGGATGATGGCAGGCTTCAGTAAGCCACATTTTGATGGGGGATGGGTGGGGTATGTCGATGATCAGTGACGTGGCATTGCGCGTTCTAGGTGTAGGAATGACGCGCTGAGGGCAGTAGTCACGATTTTTATGAGTAGTTAAGGTGTCACTTAGTGAGGCTTTACGAGGATTAACGTGCTCTTTCGTGAGCTGTTATTTTCGGGTTCACACTTCCCATGTCCGTCGGCATCGAAGGGTCGCGGCTCAACCGAGGCAATCTGCTCAGTCAGCACGCTCACTTTGCCTTGAGCAAGGAATAAGCCGAGGCGGCGCTGGACGAGGTGGCCGGTTGGGAAGCCGAACTGCATGATTACTACAGCCAGTTCCTGTCCGGTGCGGAACTGGATGCTGCAGTCGATGCGACCAGTGGCGCACGTCTGAAGCGCTGGCAACTCCTTCTGCTGTGTAGGGTTCTATGGCAAGGGCCGATTGATCTGGTAACGAGTGCTGCGGCCTCCACCGGGCAGGCGAACCAGGCAGTTTTTGGCAAGCAGGGAAAGTTAATCGGCTCACCGTCCAGATGTGCTCATCGGCGTCTGGTTTCGATGTCAGGCAGTCAGGGAGGAAAAGCGGATGGAATTTGATCTGCGTGTGTCGCAACACAGCGACCTGGAATCGTTACAACGCCTGTCGGCGCGGGCGCGTCACCGGTACAAAAGCATTCCTTCCCTGGCGCATGTCGCCGAAAACCCTCCGCTGGGCGCAGACAGGTTCGAAGCCTGCCGGGTGGTGGTGGCTGCCAACAGGCGCAGCGGTGACATCATCGGTTTTGCAGCCATGCGCTTGCTGGATGATTTCCTGTACCTGGACAACATCTCGGTCGAGCCTGGTGCATCCGGCAAGGGTGTCGGAAAAAGCCTGCTGGCGTGTGTCGAGGCGTACGCGCAGGTTTGCCAGCTGCACGCGATAAGCCTGACGACATTTCGCGAGCCGCGCTGGAACGGTCCATGGTTTCGGCAACATGGCTTCCACCCGATGCCGGCAGAGCGTATTGGCGATGGACTGAGAGGCGTCATGGACCGTCAGGCGCAGTCTTTCAACCCCGCGACACGCGAGACCTTGTGGCGTCTGCTGTAACCCGCACAGCAATGTGGGCAATCTGCCACCTTCGTTTTGTTGTTCAAGATTCGTACAGCCAGCCTTTGCCATATTCGCCTTGCCAGCCTGTTCTCCTGCCCCGGTGAGAGCTGCAGTGCTCCAGCCAAAATGTATCAAAACGGACATATTCCGGACACGCAACGACCACAGAATTCGCGCCAATCGCTGACGGACCGGCTCATAACCAGAAATCTCAGGCACCTCCTTCAGACGAGCTAATACCTGCTGCCATGAATAACCTGAACCTGTCGACGCTAGGCCAGAACGAACAATCGCTGGACGTGATTTACGGTCCAATCCAACCTGAGCTGCTACGTGAGGAGGTGCTGGCCGATTTGCTGGAAGCCAGTGCCCGGCGCAACCCGCAGCAAGTGGCACTGATCTTCGGCGAGCATCAGATCAGTTATGGCGATCTGGACCGGCAGGCCGATCAGGTGGCGTCTGCGCTGATCGGTGCGGGTGTTCGGCCGGGGCACATTGTCGGTCTGTGGTTGCCGCGCGGCATTGAGCTGCTGGTCATGCAGGCCGGTATTGCCAAGGCGGGGGCCGCATGGCTGCCTCTGGATCAGGACACGCCGGTAGAGCGTCTGCAGGTTTGCCTGGACGACGCCAGCGCAGTCGGGCTGGTGTCCTGCGATGCGTTGATGCCGGTGTTGGCCGATACGGGCTTGAAGGTGTGGACTGCCGAACACCTGCTGACGCCGACTGACGCAGCGTTGGTGCGTCGCAGTGGGGTGCTTCCCGACCATCCTGCCTATGTGATTTACACCTCCGGCTCCACGGGCAAGCCCAAGGGCATTCTGATTTCCCAGCGCAGCATCTGCCATTTTCTGCGCAGCGAGAACGCGATACTTGGCATTCGTGCAAGCGACCGGGTTTACCAGGGCTTTTCCGTGGCCTTCGACATGTCCTTCGAAGAAATCTGGATCGCCTATCTGGTGGGCGCGACGCTGTGGATAGGCCCGAAGGAAACCAGCGGTGACCCCGAAACCCTGCCGCGCTTGCTGACCGAGCAGCGCATCAGCGTCTTGCATGCGGTGCCCACTTTGCTGGCGCTGTTCAGCGAAGACGTTCCCGGCCTGCGTCTGATCAATCTGGGCGGCGAGATGTGTCCTGAGTCGCTGGTCGATCGCTGGGCCACGCCGAACCGGCAGATGTTCAACACCTACGGCCCTACCGAAGCCACCGTGTCGGCCAGCCTGGCGCGTCTGTCGCGTGGTCGCCCGGTGTCGATTGGCACACCGTTACCCAATTACGGGCTGTTGGTCATCGCCAATGACCCTGCGGTCGGGAGCACCCTGGCGCCCAGCCTGCTGCCGCGTGGCGAAGTCGGCGAGCTGTGCATTATTGGCCCTGGCCTGGCTGAGGGATATCTCGGTCGGGCGGACCTGACCCAGGAAAAATTCCTGCCGAACCCGTGGTCCACCGGCTATCACGATGCGCGCCTGTATCGAACCGGCGACCTTGCCCGGATCGACGACGAAGGGCAGGTGCAGTGCCTCGGGCGGGCCGACGATCAGGTAAAAATTCGCGGCTTTCGCGTCGAACTGGGCGAGATTGAATCGCTGTTGGCGCAACAGCCTGGCGTGGGCACCGTTGCCGTCCTGTTGCGCAACGAGGCGGGCGTTGATCAACTGATTGCTTATCTGGTGAGCGACACGTCGACGCCTTCCGCATTCACGAGTCAGTTGCGCAAAACTCTGCAGGCGCAGTTGCCGCCGTACATGGTGCCGGGACACTTCGAACTGCTCGACAGCATGCCGCGCCTCACGTCCGGCAAAATCGACCGCAAAACGCTCAAGGCCCGGCCGTTGACGATGGATGCCAAGGCCGCCAGCGCAGAGTCCGATGTGGCGCAAACCGAAGGTGAGATCGCACTGTTTGCCGCGCTGAGCACACTGTTCCCCGGCATGCCGATCCGCCGCGATGCGGACTTTTTCACCGATCTGGGCGGGCATTCCTTCTTTGCCGCGCGTTTGGCCTCGGCGCTGCGGGCCAACCCGCGATTCGCTCAAGTCACGGTGCGCGACATTTACCAGCATCGGCGTATCGGCGCGATTGCTGAAGTGCTGGATCAGGCGCCACAAGAGGTGGATGCGCCGGTGGACTGGACGCCTCCGTCAGCCTGGCGTCGCTGGCGCTGCGGCGTGGCCCAGGCGCTGGCATTGCCGGTCATGGTCAGCCTGCGAATGACCCAGTGGCTCGCACCGTTCTTTACCTATCACCTGCTCACCGGCTCGCCCGACGACTCTGTCGCATTGGCGACGCTGGCGTCGATCTCGGTATTCCTGATTGCTACCGTTCTGCAGTTTTTCATCGCGCTGGCAGCCAAGTGGCTGATCGTCGGCCGCCTGAAGCCTGGGATCTATCCGCTGTGGGGCGTTACCTATTTTCGCTGGTGGGCCGCAGACCGCATGGTCGAGTCGGCGCCGACTTACCTGCTGAGCGGCTCCTCACTTTATCCCCTGTGGCTGCGCGCACTGGGCGCGAAGATCGGGCAGGACGTGATTATTGGCGGCGCTACAGTACGGGCTCATGACCTGCTGGAAATCGGCGACGGGGTCAGCGTCGGCAACGGTGTCAGCTTCGAAAATGCGCGCGTCGAGCGGGGTCAGTTGCATCTGGGCCTTATCGCCTTGCAGGACAATGCCTGTGTCGGCTCTTACGTGATCATGGAAGGCAATACGGCTGTAGGCCCGTGGGGGCATCTGGAAGCCCAGTCAGCCATGGCCGATGGTCGGGAGGTTCCGGCTGGGCGCATCTGGCAAGGCTCGCCAGCGCGTGATGTCGGCGCGTTCGATACGCTCGGCCAACCTGCGCGGCCTGTGACCAGCCCGGCGCGTTTGCGGGCAGAACAACTGTTCTTCGTGTTCGGCGTTCTGCTGGTCGCGACGCTGTTCTTCATCCCGGTCTTCCCGACCTTTTTCCTGATCGACTGGTTCGACACGCAGAACGTCTTGCCATGGTTCGAGGGCAGCGGACCATTGGGACAACTGGCGCGCTATTTCCTGCTCGCGTTCCCGGCCAGTGCGGTGCTTATTGTCGCGACTGTTCTGGCCTCTGCGGCATTGCGCTGGGTCGTCTTTCCACGCCTCAAACCGGGCTGTTATGAGGTGCACAGCAATACCTACTGCGCCAAGTGGCTGATCAGCCAGATTCAGGAAGCGAGCCTCAACGTGCTGTCCGGAATCTACGCCACGGTGTATTCGCCCTTCTGGTATCGACTGCTGGGCGCGAAAGTAGGGCGCGACGCCGAGATTTCCAGCGCACAGGGTGTCATCCCGGACATGCTGACCCTGGGCGATGAAACCTTTATCGCAGATGCGGTGATGCTCGGTGATGAGCGTATCGACGGCGGCTGGATGACCATGCAGCCCACGGTCGTGTCGCATCGCAGCTTTGTCGGCAACGGCGGGTACATCGCGGACGGCACGGTACTGCCGGAAAACGTCCTGATCGGCGTCCATTCCTGCGCGCCGCACAACAGCAAAATGGTCGACGGCGACACCTGGCTGGGCTCACCACCGATCCACCTGCCTGCCCGCGAGCAGGTGAGTGGCGCTCCCGAATCACTGACCTTCAAGCCTTCACCGCTGCGCCGCCTGGCCCGAGGACTGGTCGAAGGCGTGCGCATTGTCACCCCGCACGCGGTGGTGATCGCCGTTGGCTACACGGTGATGCTTGACCTGATGCCACTCGCCGACGACGAGCGCTGGGGCGCGGTGCTGGCCTACCTTGCAGTGATCGGCGTGGCGTACAGCGTGGGTAACTTTCTGCTGATCGCGGCCCTGAAATGGCTGGTGATGGGCCGCTATCGCAAACGCGCTGACCCGATGTGGACGCCCTTCGTATGGCTGTCGGAGGGCATCACCAGTCTGTACGAAGGCATGGCCGCACCGAACTTCATGCGCTACCTGCGCGGCACACCGTGGTTGCCGCTGGCGTTCAATGTGCTCGGCTGCAGGATTGGTCGCGGGGTTTACATGGACACCACCGACATCACCGAATTCGACTGCGTCAGCATCGGCGCAGACAGCGAACTGAATGCCGGCGCCTGCCCGCAGACCCACCTGTTCGAAGACCGAATCATGAAGATTGATCATGTCAGCATCGGCGAGCGCGTGTACATGGGGCCACGCAGCGCTGTTCTGTACAGCGCCGTCGTCGGCAACGATGCGCACCTTGGCGCACTGACCCTGGTCATGAAGGGCGAACATATCCCTGTCGGCAGCCGTTGGGCTGGTTGTCCCGCGTCACCTGACAGGGCATGAAGTGCGGGGCGAGCTGGGCATTCGATGAAGATGGCCGGCTTGCCCCGCCAAAGCCTTTCCCTCGGCAGAATGTATTGCTGGTCAGTTGCGTCACCAGACCGGGCTGTTCAAGGGATGAAGCCAGAAGCCGCATTCGGGCCTGCGTGCGTACCGCCGTGGAACAGTGGCTCGAATTGCCATCGGGCGCGATCACGTTCATCAGCGCCCCAGGTGTCGCGCCGCGATTGCTTATCGACGGGCTGCCGGAGCCCGGGTTTTCCATCAGCCACGAAGCCGGGTTCTCTCTTGCTGCCGTCAATCTCCACGGCGCAGTGGGCGTGGACTTGATGCAGGTTCAGACGGTGCCGGACTGGCATGCGGTCGCGCTGGATTATCTGGGGGCTGAGGTTGCTACCCGTCTGTCAGGCATGCCCGAGTCGATTCGCCCGATTGCGTTCGCCAAGGCATGGTGCAGGCGCGAAGCGTTTTTGAAGTTGCATGGATTGGCGCTCGACGAATGGACAGCACAGGGAGGGTTGCAGGGTGTGAGGGTTGAGGTTGAATTGGCGGAGGGGATGGTTGGAGTGGTGGCGTTGAGTCAGGTTTTGATGGACTACATGAGTCAGGCTGAGCGGCGCACGGCACCTTGATTGATGCGCTGCTGCCAATCGAAGATGAATGCACGAATGTTCTAGACTCACCTTCTGACGTCAGCGATAACCAATCGCTTTCATCGATTCAGGTGTTTTATGCCGTCCACACACTGGATAGACCTCGCTCGCGACCTTGATACAGGTATCGAGACGCTGCACGCGCACTTTCAGGGGCATGCCTATGATCCACATTGGCATGACAGCTATCTGGTGGGCGTTACCCGGCAAGGTGTGCAGCAGTTCAATTGCCGCCGTCAGCGCCATGCCAGCACGCCCGGGCAGGTGTTCACACTGGAGCCGGGAGAAATCCATGATGGCAATGCCCCGTGCGCCGAAGGGTTCACTTATCAGATGCTGTACCTGGACCCGCATTGGCTGAGCCGGGAGCTCAGTGGGTTGTTCGAACAGGCTCCCGACCAGCATCTGCCTTCTTTCGCCAACACCCTGCAAACCGAATCACGGCTGGCTCACGCGGTCACGTTCGCTTTCACGGCGCTGCACCAAAATGAGCTACGCATCGTTCGTCAAAGCGCGTTGGATGAATTACTGGCGCAGCTCATTGATCGGGTGCAATGGCGACGCATGACCGATCCCGATCCGCGCTTGCCGCAAGTGGCCTTGCGGGCGAGGGATTATCTGCACGCGCATCTGCATCAGGACGTGGGCATGAACGAGTTGGCAGCTGTTTGTGGCGTCGACCGCTTTCGCCTGACGCGGGCGTTCAAGGCCGCCTTCGGCCTGCCGCCTCATGCATATCTGGTACAGTTGCGCCTGGCCAAGGCTCGTCGAATGCTGGCAGCCGGAATCTGGCCCGCTCAGGTGGCCAGCGATCTGGGCTTCGCTGACCAAAGCCATCTGGGCCGCTGGTTCATGCGCGCCTACGGACTGAGCCCGGCGGCCTATCGCTTGCGCTGCTCAAACCTTCCAGACTGATCCTGTGGTATGTCGCAGCATGGGCTTTTTCAGCCCTGGATTGCCGATCATGCTGCCTTTCATACTGTTCGCCTTCGTCGCCTCGATCACCCCCGGCCCCACCAACATCCTGGTATTAAGCAACAGTGCCCGCTTCGGCTGGCGCGCCGTTGTACCGTTGATTCTGGGAGCCTGCACCGGCGCTGCACTGTTGGTGTTGCTCGTCGGCATGGGTGTCGGCCACTCACTGCTCGCGATCCCCAATGCTCAGCGCGTCATGGCATGGGTCGGCGTGCTGTGGCTGACCTGGCTGGCCTGGAAGATAGGTGCCAGCCCGACCGACTCAATCGAGCGGCAAAACCGCCTGCCGATAGGCTTTATCGGTGGCGCAGCACTGCAAATAGTAAATCCCAAGACTTGGGTCATGGCGCTGGCGGTGGTCAGTGTATTCAGCCAGCGCAACCCGGTGTCTTACCTGGCGCTGGTGTTCTTTCTGATTTCCTTGCCCTGCCTCGGCAGCTGGGCGGTGATGGGCGCAGGCTCGACCCGCTGGCTCATATCGCCTTGGCGAGTGCAGTGGATGAATCGAGTGCTGGCGGTTTTATTGCTGCTGGCGGCGTGGATCGGTTTTATGGACAGTGTCTGAACGTGTGCGGCATGGGTTGGCAGCAGGCACGCGAGGAGTCGGCTTCATTTCAAATCAAAGGCTGCTCTTGTCGAGCAACTCGACTATTTGCTTGTGACGTGAGTTTTGCTCTTCAACTTGCTGGTTTGCTCTGCGGTCGTCATCTCTTTTCACCGCAGAGCTTATATGGCGTCAGATTATTTCGGAGCTTGCGCGCCGCTGGTCCTGGACAGCTCAGCAGGTCGTGTTGCCGCACTGAAGAAAGCCAAATGATAGGCCAGGCCGACGAACACCGCGCCGCCCACCGCGTTACCCAAAAATACCGGGACGAAATTGTCGCCGAACTGCGCCCAGCTCAAGGCGCCGGCAAAGATCGCTGCAGGAATGACGAACATGTTGGCGACGATGTGCTGAAAGCCGATCGCGACGAATGCCATCACCGGAAACCACATGCCGACCACTTTACCGATCACGTCCTTGCTCGCGTAGCTGAGCCACACCGCCAGGCACACCAGCCAATTGCAGCCAATGCCGGAGATGAACGCCTGTTCAAAGCTGGCTCCCACCTTGGCATTGGCGATGGCCACGGTCTTGGCCATGAAGGCGCCTTCAGTCAGCCCCACCACATGGCCGAAACAATAGGCGACGAACAGCGCGCCGATCAGGTTGGCCAGCGTCACCAGTACCCAGTTGCGCACCAACTGACCCAGACCGATACGCCCGGCGAACAGCGCCATGGGCAGGCTCATCATGTTGCCGGTCAGCAACTCGCCACCGGCCAGCACCACCAGAATCAGCCCGACCGGAAACACCACAGCGCCAAGCAGATTGCCCAGCGACGCCCACTCGTGCGGGATCATCGTGCTGACATGAATGTCGAGAAGAAACCCGAGGGCAATGAAAGCCCGTGCCAGAAAGCCCAGGATCATCAACGACGACAGGCCCAGGTGGGCCTTCTTGACGCCGCTTTCGACGGCAATTTCAGCGATTTGCTGCGGGGTATTCAAAGACATGGTGGGCTCGTGCGTGGTCGTGGGCTGAGCGTAGGGAGCAAAAGCTCAAGCGGTGCGCGCATCTGTCGCACGGGGAAACAACGTTACGGAATGTTTCGGAGGATGGCTAATCGGATGTTTTGATCGGGTGATTGAGAGGGTCGATGGGTGGGGAGGATGCTGTGGGGGGAGTGGGCTTATAGTGGTTTGGTTGGCAGGTTTGTAGTGGCTCAACTAAACCCGATCACTGAGTTGTCAGCGACCGAGCCATCTTGGAAACGCTGACTCAAGCGCTCAAGCCAGCGGATTCTGACGCAACGGTAGGCAACGGAGCAAGGCGCCAAGGCATCTGTAAGACGTTTACTCGTTCCGCAACACGATCCTGTTTTTTACTTCATCCGGCTTGGTATTGGCCGGCATCACCCCATAACTATCCCTGTCTCCATAAACCGCAAGGACAGACCATGACCAACCCAACCGAAACCGCCATCCTTGCCGGCGGCTGCTTCTGGGGCATGCAAGATTTATTGCGACGCTACCCCGGCGTGCTGCATACGCGAGTCGGCTACACCGGTGGTGACGTACCGAACGCCACCTACCGCAACCACGGCAATCATGCCGAAGCGATTGAGATCGTGTTTGACCCGGCGGTGATCAGCTACCGGCAGATTCTCGAGTTCTTTTTCCAGATCCATGACCCGAGCACGCCTAACCGGCAGGGCAATGATCTTGGGCCAAGCTATCGTTCGGCGATTTACTACCTGAGCGAACAGCAAAGGGATATTGCCGAAGATACCGCGGCTGACGTGGACGCCTCCAAGCTGTGGCCGGGGCGTGTGGTCACGCAAATCGAGCCCGCCAGCGAGTTCTGGGAAGCGGAGCCGGAGCATCAGGATTATCTGGAACGGATACCGAACGGTTATACCTGCCACTTCATCCGGCCAAACTGGAAGTTGCCCAAGCGGGCGTGAACCCGAATTGCACTGGGAAAGGCCGCGATAGGGGGAGAGCGCAAAAGCTGGCCTGACCCTGTCATGCAGGCAACTGTAGTGGTGATCAGGCACTTCTATCTGGCGATATTCTCGCCTGAATGAGTGTCTGGAATTACTAGACCACTGCAAGGCTGCATCTGAGAGGACCTCACCAGAAACACAAAAGCCGCGCAATGCGCGGCTTTGAGTATGGTGGGCGGTGGGCCCACACGGACTCGAACCGTTATGTGGTGCATAAACTATCCGGACACATACTGTCCGTCCGGTCTTTAAGGTCTGGAAACCTTAGTAAAAACGGGATTTATAGTCATCTACACAGCCCTTTTGCGACGTTTCATAAATGCAACATGGGTGTGGTGCTTGAAGAGGTGATTCATCCTGGCTCCTAGAGATCTGTTACGCCGGAAATGGCAGGTATTCGATCTTGCCCGGTAATGCGCCCTTCAGAGCGTTCAGGCAGTATCCGGGTATTGTCAGGAGGACAACGCTTGAATCCTTCGGACGCAGCCAAAGGGAACCCAACGCTTCATCGCAGAGGTCGCCAGCCATGCGTTGCAGCCTTAACCAATGACTGGTAGCCAGGGATAATTCCCGCCCATGCCAGTCTGCACCCGGCTTAATGGATCTCTATAGCAGGTCTCCAAACGCTGCACGCCTTCAAGAGCCCGTCTCACCCAACCTTTAGAAAATTATTGCATTGGTCACAGCGGCCCTACTTGCATCGAGCAATGGCTTCTCGGATAGGCTCAGCAGGTAGTTTTGCTCTTTAGCAACCTCTCGAAGGAGACTGTCCATGGCTACGGATAGATGAAGCAAGCCATCAAATTTTTCTTCCGTATTGAAGATAAACCGTGACCCGTCAGGGACTACTAATCGCCTAGCTTCTTCCTTGTTGCTCCATAAGTAGTCCAAATGCCTTTGAGTTTCGGCCAATATTGCTAACTCATAGTAAGAGCCAGCGGAGAGACTGTGCATGTTGGCATGGTACATCATTGACGCAATGTCAAAGCTCGAGATCAATACAGTTTTACCCTCTGCCTCAAGCTCCGCCTTAAGGTTTTTGCATAATCTAATTGATTTGCGAAGCCCTCCGCCTGTGTTGTCACATCGCTCATGTACCTTTTTGATATGAAGGAAAGGCCAGTTCTCAATCGTTGTATTTTTATGGGAATCTAGAATAGTCACGGCACGGTCATGCTTCTGCCGAGATGTTTGATAACTAATGGTGTCGTGCCAGTGGGACGGCACGACATCTACTGGACGTGCTAAAGATCCTCCCTGCAACTTGATTGCCTTGGAACCGGAGGTATCAATGGTCGCAGCGGGGAACGCATCACGAAGGGCCTTACTGATTTCCCCCCTACGAGAGGTTAACACTCCGACTGAAGTGCGGGAGGTCGGTGAACGGTACTGACCCGATGTACTCATGTGGCCACGGGCGTCATAAGTATGAAAGTCAGCTTCTATCGCTAATAGGTCGACGTCACTGACACCTCGGATATGGACATTCAAAGGTACTGAGCCCTGTAGCTCAAACTCAAGATTGCCGCTTGTCCTCTTCGACAACTGATTGCTTACCCGATCAGCTGTTTCTATACTAATGCGAGTGTAGGTAGGATCCACCTCCTGCATTGCACCCAGAGCGAATGTTGTACTTGGCTTATCTTCCGCCCTATATTCCCAAGCCTCTTTTGTCAGGCTTCGGTTAACTATAAAGTCTTTTGCGTCCATTGCGATAACAGAGGATCTATCAAGACCGGAGCGTCTGGAACGCAGCCGGTTGATTCGATCATTAACTGACGTGCTCATTCTTTCTCCTCAGCTCCATTCGCCCATAGGTGGGCCTACCGTAACCGTTAAAGTAGTCACCCTGTGCGCCATCTAATAACTTGTTGAACAAAAGATTTGCACTGCCAACGTGTCCTCGAAGCTCAGGCTCTCCGGGGTTAGGATCGTTTCGGTAGTTATATAAAAGGCGGTATCCGTCAGCCTCATCATGAACCAACGCCGCAGTGATGCTGTTGGAGCCTGACTGGTGTGTCTTTAAACGCACTCTGATCTTGTCCCAGGTCTGACAGATGTATACATCAGCTTCCCAGTTGCGAGTCGGATGTCCTTCAGCGTCTAGTGTTGTGCCAGTACAGAGCCACTCTCCTGCCAGGTCGGGGACTTTTAGGTATTTAACCGCCCAACGCCACTTCCAGATCGTCTTGTTGAAAAGAGCGTATAAAAGCGCAAAGACAATACCTGCGCCGATCAGCGATAGGGCTGTCGGTGGTAGATTTACCGGCAAATTATATTTTTTCGCTAAATCTTCAGCTGCTAGAAGCAGAAAAACAGCAATGCCGGAAATCGCGCTTGCTAGTATTGTCAGATACCGACCAATCATAGCTCGATTGACGCCGCCCAATAGGCTGTATTCATGGTCATGAATCATCAGACGCGACCTTTATTAGAATTGATGCTCAGCAATTCAACCAACTTTGACGAGGGGCAGCAAAGCTGCACCCCAGCCCCTGATAAGCAATAATTTCTGGGTATGACATACCGAGGAGCACGTCCGGCACCCGTTCGATTGTCGGTAGGTGTTGCGTGCTTGGCGGACAGCAGTCATACAGGTGGTGTGATAGCCAAGGTCAAGGCGGTTGTTGAGCGCCGGCAAGTAGATGCACGTTCTGGTATGCACCTCATGGTCACCATTGGGCTGCGCATTCTGGTTTACAAAATACTGAGCCATTTCACTTACCCCGCTCTTTATTGGATTGCGCGAGTACCGAAGCAGCGAGCGCCTTGGTGGCGGCGTTGTACTTATTGCTCTCGAGAACGTGGCTGGCTTTGGTCTCCATGTCAGCACCTGTTTGCTTGCCGGTAGACGCTTGAGCCATAGCAGATCCTGCCAATTCCTTTTGAATGGCCGAAGAACTGTCACTGCGAAGAATTTTCGAAGCCAAGCTCGCCATTGCTGACGAGGTTTGTTTGGTATTTTTAGGCACGATTCGATGCTCCTGTATCTAGCAAAAACTCGAGTAGGCAGGAGCGACCCTTGAGCGGAATACCGGCCTGAATGGTTGACATCCAAAGTCGGTTTTCCTCTAATGCGCGTCCCACCAGTGGTTGCATTGGCTCGGGGGTAAGCGGATATGTGTGTTCGGCGACCAAACTTTGCACCCATATCCGCTGCATTCACTGAAACCTCAGCATCCCGCAAAAACACAAGATGTAGTGCTAATGTCGAGATGACCTACAAGATAATGGGGTCAAAATGACATTGCAAGCCGGTTACCTGTGGATAACATGTGTGTTCTCCATCCGTTGGATCCACTATTCTGGTGTATGTATGCCCAGCCTCCCTAAATTGCGGGGTGATGCCGTTTTGCTGGAAGCATTTAGAAACATTTTCCTTTTCCTTTTCCTTTTCTCCATTCGCCACTTGCGAGCCTCTCACAGGATTTTAAGTGCCAATCTCGTGGCGCCATCTCTTTATGAAACTGGGGCTGAATTGAGCATCCACTTTCCTGGGCCCCTTCTTGGCTAGCGGAGGCATTGCAAAAATCCAACCACTTAATAACCAGGATTTCCCTCTCTTTTGGCCGGCAGTCATCAACCGGTGATTGACCTTCCGATGGGTGTCATTCGAAATAGATCCTTCCTGGAGGAATATGAACATGACCATTAGTACCCTGGCTCAGCAGCTGAGGGATACTTAGCATGTTGTTGTGTTCACCGGTGCCGGCGCCTCAGCGGAGAGCGGCATCCCGACCTCAGGGGCGCTTTGACAGGGCTGTGGGAGCGTTTTGATCCTGCAGCTTGCGACTTCTGAAGCCTTTCGGGCAGACCCAAGCCTATGCTGGGGCTGGTATGAATGGCGCCGCCAGAAGGTCGTCCAGGCGCAGCCCAACGGTGCTCATCTCGCTATCGCTGAGCTTGCCAGCCATGTGCCCAGGCTGACTGTAGTCACCCAAAATGTTGATGACCTTCACGAGCGAGCCGGCAGCCAGGATGTGATTCATCTGCATGGCAGCCTGCATTCTCCTAGGTGCATTGATTGTGGCTTGGCGTATACCTTGCCCGTCACGACTGGCATCCTGCCTGAGGATGGAAGTCGGATTGAGCCGCCGCTATGCGCCGCATGTAACGGGCATGTTCGGCCAGGCGTTGTTTGGTTCGGTGAGATGCTGCCTGAGGACGCTTGGGGTGCGAGCCTAGCCGCTGCAGAGGAATGCGATGGGTTCCTTTCGATTGGTACGTCCGGGATCGTTTACCCGGCTGCAGAGCTACCGCTATGTGCTTTGGGCCACGGGGCGACTGTTGCGCACATCAATCCTGTGCGTTTCGATGTTAGCAGCCAAGAGCACTTTCTCGAAGGCGCTGCCTCGGACAAGATGCAAAGCCTCCTTCGTGAGACCTTGGGCGACTTTCCAGCCTCGTAGTTCGTGGGCAATTTACATTGCTTCTGGTTTGGGCTCCCCCCTTCAGGGTGCGGCTGGCGTGAACCAAACCCTTACTGCGTCAAGTTTTGGCCCTACGGGCTTTCATCCTCAAGCCTTTTCCCGTCGTGGGCCGGCACGCTCCGCTTTCGTTTTAGGGGCACCACCATAATTTGGAAATCCCTGCCCGTGGCTCATTGTTTATAAAGTAATGCGTCAACCACAACGCCAAATGCGGATGAATGCTCACGTCGATTCGGATAGTAAAGATGGTAGCCAGCGAAAGGCTGGCACCAGTCTTCCAGCACTCGCACGAGACTGCCCTCCGCTAGTTCGTTGGCCAGCATGTCCTCTGGGAGAAACGCCAAACCACACCCCGCCACAGCCGCACGCAAAATTGGCACGCTGCTGTTGAATGTCCATTGCCCTTCTACGCGTGCCTTGAGTTCGTGACCGTTCTTCTCGAAATCCCACTGCATGAGGCTACCATGAGTTGGGAGACGCAGATTAATGCAGTTGTGCGCGGCCAGATCCGCCGGCTCCATGGGGATTTGCCGCCCTTTGAAATATTCAGGCGAGCCAACCACTGCGATCCGCAGCGATGGCCCAATCGGTACGGCAATCATGTCCTTGGCTACCTGTTCGCCCAGGCGCACCCCCGCGTCATAACGCTGCGCGACGATGTCAGCGAGGGCGTAATCGACGGTGATTTCGACCTTGATGTCTGGATAGTCGGGCAGCACTTTCAACAGCTTTGGCCAGAGAATATTGTTCGCTGCATGCTCGGACGCCTGGATGCGAACATTGCCGGCAGGCGTGACGCGAAACTCGCTGACGGCGGCCAGTTCCAGTTCGATTTCGTCAAAGCGCGGCGCCATCGATTGATAAAGCCGCTGACCTGCCTCGGTTGGTGAAACGCTGCGGGTGGTGCGCGTCAAAAGGCGCACCCCGAGCCGGCTTTCCAGTGCACGCATGGTGTGACTTAACGCCGACTGCGAGACGCCCAGCTGTGCAGCGGCACGGGTGAAGCTGCCCTCGCGGGTGATGGCCACAAAGGCTTGCAGATCATTGAGATTAGCGCGGGACATTGATGAGAGCCTCTCATGAGGGACGCGTGATCATTCCATGAAAGCAGGTTGCGCACGAATGCGCGAACCTCAGAGAACTCATTACAGGGTGCGAGCGTAAAACGCCGTCAGTTTCCCAATTGCGGCGTCGACATAGCGTGGCACCCAATAGGTTTCAATATGCGTGGCGCCGTCGAGGATGAACATTTCCTTGTCCTTGGTGCCAGTGGCTTTGGGGAACGCATCCTGGGTCATGTACAGGCTGTCGGCCTTGCTGCCGGCGATCATCAGCAACGGTTGGTCGATCAGTTCGATATGGTCGGTGGCGTCGAAACGCATCAGATCCAGCAGACTGCTGGTGGTGTATTTGAAGGTCGAGTTCGGGTGTGCATGGGTCTTCCAGTAGTATTCGTAGCCTTGGCGATACAGCTCGAAGGGCAGCTTGGCAATCTGTTCATCAGTAAGGTTGGCATCACCGGAATACAGAACCGCACCACCGGCTGCTTCTTGCGCACGTGCCGCCGACGCCTGCTGCAGACGTTGTTGAATGCTATCTTTTTGCGAGTCGTTATAGCCGTTGCGACGCACCAGGCCCGAGTTGAACATGCTCACTGTCGCTAGCGATTTGAAACGTTTGTCGGTTTGCGCCGCAGCTAATGAGTAACCGCCCCCACCACAAATACCAAGCAGGCCCAGGCGGTTGTCATCAACGCCTGCAAACTGGCTGATGAAATCGGCCATGCCGTGGATGTCTTCAATGCGATACGAGGGTTTATCGATGCTACGCGGTTGACCACCGCTGGCGCCCTGGTACGCCGCGTCGGCGGTTATGGTGATGTAGCCCTGTTCGGCCAGACGCTGGGCGTACAGACCTGCGACTTGTTCTTTCACACCGCCATTGGGGTGCGCGATGACCACGGTCGGGTAGGTCTTCTTCGCATCGTAATTGGCCGGGGTGTAAACGTTGGCGGCGATGGCTAGACCATTGAGCTTGTAGCTGACTGGGTGGATGTTGACCTTGCCCGGTTCGTTCTTGGTGATCGCGCCGTCATAGGCCAGCGTGAACGGGTTTTTTTTGTAGTCGGCGGCCAAGGCTTCACCGGCAGATAGACCGACCAATGCCGACATAAGCGTGGCTTTGAGAGTGTTTTTCACATGAAACTCCTGAGTAATCAAAAGGGAGGCAGTCGAAAGGAGCGGCTGATCAGTCCAGCTGTTTTTCTTTGAGGAATTGCGACACCAGATCAGCGATCTGCACGTTGTTCAAATCCGACATTGGGAAGTGGGTATTGCCGTTGATGCCTACCTCGGGCAAGTGGATCAGTCGTACATCGCCACCGTGCCGATTGACCGCGTCGCGCCATAGCCGGGCCATCTTCAGGCGAGCGCGCCAACTGTCCTGAGCAGGCAGATCAACGGCCTGCTCGGGGATGTTGTCGCCGTAAAGGATCAGAATCGGAATGCGCGTCAGTGCCATGAATTGTTCCATCGGCACAGCAGCGCCTTGCACCGTGTCAAATGCGCTGGGAATCGGCTCCGGTACTTCACCTTCAGCAAACACGAAGCTGCTTCCAGGCTCGAACGCCACAATGGCTTTGACCTTGTCGTTCTTGATCGCCGTCAACCAGCCCGGCCCGCCACCTTGCGAATGGGTGAACAAAATCCCCGGGCCGATTTTGTCGAACAGCGCCGCGACGCCATCAGAGACGACGCCCATGTCGAACGGCCCGGTGTTCGGCGTCATTGCCCGGAAAAACTGCTCGCGAGTCTGGGCATCCTGTGCCACTTGTACGCCGTTGAAGTAGTTCGGCCACAGGCCAATGCGGAACTGGTTGAACCACAGTTGTTCGTCCGGCGTCGGCTTGATTGTGGTCTCGACCATGCTGCGCCCGGCATCACCACGCCGTGGCTGATCGATCAGATAAACGCCGTAGTGGTGCCGCAGAAAAATGTTCTGAAAACCCTCGCGGCCATCGGCGGTGGTTTCCCAAGTTTTGGAGAACTGACCTGCGCCGTGCCACATGACGATGGGCAGTTTTCGCGCATCGACCGGGATTTGGTAGAAAGCGTAGGCGTGGTCACCGTGATAGGTCTGGCCGTCGGGCGTCATTGGTTTGCGCGGGTTGAACGTACCTGGTGCAGTCGTCATCGTTCCGCCAGCGGCGAAGCTGCCTTGTTTTTCAATTATCAGTGGGCCGGAACTATCGGGTTGGTTTGCGCAAGCTGCCAAAAGGCTAATGAGTGTGATACCCAACAATTTTTTAGCGGTCATTTCATTTCCTCAAAGCTGCGAGGGCTTGAGCCAGCGCTGTACCCGCACGCTCGGCGGTCTGGGCATCACCGTGCTTTTTCAATAAATCGGTCACTTGACGCAACTGCGCCTCGCTGAGTCCGACACGAAGGCTCGCCAGCATGTGCGAGCGCAGTTGCGATTCCACTCCCTGTGTTGCCGCCAGCGCTCCGACAGTCGCCAGTTCGCGGCTTTGCCAGTCGAGGTTGTCGCGCTCGAAGATGTCGCCGAACAGGTGGGATTGCAGGAACTGGTTGATCACTGGCGCGAATTCGAACACCGGGCCTTTGACCGGGGCACCGGAGATCTTGGTTTGATTCGCCGTACCCGCCGCCAACAACTCAGCCCCGACCGGAATCGCCCGGCTTGGTTCGCGTCCCGGCGCATCTGCAATGCCGCGTTGTTTGCGTGCCTGCACCACCGTCATCAGCTCGTTCAAGGCATTAAGGCTGCGTGGGAAACCGACGTAGGCGTAGAGCTGTACGAGAATTTCCCGAGCTTCGCTGACGCTCAGGCCCGCATCGAGTCCTTGGTTGAGGACTGCGTTGAGGCTAGGCATGTCGCTAGTCGCCATAAACGCGGCAATCAGGGGAATCGCTTGCTGTCGGGTCGACAGTGATTCTGAGCTGGCGGGTGAGATCGTCACGGTTTGCGATGCGTCGGCTGCTTGAGTGGTCACGCTGGACATCGCACCAGCGCTCAAACAGAGCATCAACAGTGTGGAGAGGGCAGTGGTCTTGCTTGCGTCACTGGTCATCATGAGGCTCTATCCATTGCGAGTCGTTGCGGTCGGTGTTGCTGGATCGTACGGAGGATGGTTAGGGCGATTAACCCCGATATTGCGCAAGGACTCCTGAACAGAACTCATGAGTGCTCGTTGCGATGATCGCCGAAACCTCGGCGCGACCTCGCTGGTGCGGGGCCTAGCGGTAGGATGACTGTTTGCGTCATGGGTGCCGGACAAGCAGCTTCGACACATTCCGTAACTTCATTTACCAGCGTATTGCGCCTCAGAGACCTGCTCCGCCCAGGTAACGGTCGTGCCGTCCTCGGCTTCAGCGATGGCGATGTGGGTCATGCCGTTGCTGGCCGTGGCGCCATGCCAGTGGCGGGTATTTGGCGGGATCCAGACAATGTCTCCCGGACGGATTTCTTGACGCGGGCCACCCTCTTGCTGCACGTAGCCGACACCAGCTGTGACTATCAGCGTTTGCCCGAGTGGATGGGTGTGCCACGCAGTTCGTGCGCCGGGTTCGAAGGTCACCGTGCCACCGCCGATGCGCGCTGGCAGTTCTCCCTTGAACAGGCCATCAACGCGTACCGCGCCGGTGAAAGTTTCCGCCGCGCCTTTAATAGAGGGCTGCGAGCCGTTTGAGGTAATGCGGATTTCGCTAGCGGCCTGGGACTCTGCAGTCATGAGTGAAAAAGCAATGAGTGGTGCGATCAATCGGTTCATTGGATCAACTCCGGTCAGGCAATGAAGCGGCTCCGCAAACGGAGCCGCGTTGGGCAGACTCAGAGTCCGGTCATCTGCAGCGCCGACTCCGGCAGGCGTTCACCGTGCACTTGAATCTGGGCCATCTGCTCGTTGATCACGCGCAGATCGTCACCCGTCAGTTGCAGTTCAACCGCGCCAAGATTCTCTTCCAGTCGATGTTGTTTGGTCGTTCCGGGGATCGGTACAATCCACGGTTTTTGCGCCAACAACCATGCGAGTGCTACTTGCGCCGGCGTGGCGCTTTTGCGTTGCGCGACGGCTTTCACTACATCGACCAACGCCAGGTTGGCCTTACGCGCCTCAGGAGAAAAACGGGGGACAAAATTGCGGAAGTCGCTGGCGTCAAACTGGGTGTTCTGATCGATCTGCCCCGTGAGGAAGCCTGCGCCAAGTGGACTGAACGGAACGAAGCCAATACCCAGTTCCTCCAGTGTGCCAAGGAGTCCCTGTTCCGGGCCACGCCAGAACAGCGAATATTCGCTTTGCACCGCTGTCACTGGCTGCACCGCATGTGCCCGGCGAATAGTTTGCACGCCCGCCTCGGACAGACCGAAATGCTTGACCTTTCCCTCGGCGATCAGATCCTTAACGGCGCCGGCCACTTCTTCAATCGGCACCTGCGGATCGACGCGGTGCTGATAAAACAGGTCGATGCAGTCAGTACGTAAACGTTTCAACGATGCCTCTGCCACAGCGCGTATGTGTTCCGGGCGGCTGTTGGTGCCGCCGCCACGTGCGCCAGTGATCAAGTCAATATCGAAGCCGAACTTTGTGGCGATCACCACTTTTTCGCGGATCGGCTGTAAGGCTTCACCCAGCAGCTCTTCATTGGCGAAAGGGCCATACGCCTCGGCGGTGTCGAATAGGGTGACGCCTTGCTCATAGGCCGAACGAATCAACTTGATCATGGTGGCTTTGTCGGCGGCAGGCCCGTAGGCCGAGGTCATGCTCATGCAGCCCAAGCCCAGTGCGGAAACTTCAAGGCCGTTGCCCAGCGTGCGGATTTTCATAATGTCACTCCGTAAAGAATTCTATTAACGCGTGATGGGGTGATCGCTCAGCCAACCGTTCACTCGTTCCATGGTCTTGCGCTCCTGCTCCCCCTCCATCACAAAGCCCTCAAGCACTTTTGCTTTCGGCGCATGTTTTAGGAAAACGCTGCGGCTGTTGCCCAAGCCATAACCGCCGTGGGTGTTGAAGGGGATGAGGATCTTGCCGGTCAGGTCGTGAGCACTCAGAAAAGCACGGATGATTGGCGGCGCAGTTTCACCCCAGATCGGAAAGCCGAGATAGATCGTGTCGTACTCGTTGAGGGCGCGAACCTTGCTTTGCAGCTCGGGTTCGAAGCCTTTGTCACGCTCCTGACGCGCCTGTTCCACGGTTTGCAGATAATCCTCAGGGTAGGCGTGGGCCGGGCGAATCTCGAAGAGGTCGGCACCAAGGCCGCGTTGAATCAGCCCGGCGACCACGCGTGTATTGCCAGAGCGAGAAAAGTACGCCACCAGAATTCGAGCGCCTGAACGCGGTGCTTCACTGGTGGTTTGCGTGTCAGCAAGCGACAGTAGCGGCGCGCTCGCAAGTGCGGCGATGACCGTACGCCGCAGCGGGTCGTGATCGTTGCTCATCGCCCGACGCGTTCCTTGAGTGATTCGGGATAACGCTCGCCTTCGATGCGGATCTGCGCCAGTGCAACATCAATCGCTTTGAGGTCGCCCGCATCGAGCGTGATGTCCGCGCCGCCGAGATTTTCTTCCAGGCGATGCAGCTTGGTCGTTCCCGGAATCGGCACAATCCATGGCGTCTGCGCCAGTAGCCAGGCCAGCGCGATCTGCGCTGGGGTGGCTTGTTTCTGCGCAGCGATCTGCCGGATCAACACCACCAGACCTTGGTTGGCTTGCAGCGCCGAGTGACTGAAACGCGGGACAATGCTGCGGAAATCGTCACTGCCGTAAGTGGCCTCCGCCGATACGGTGCCGGTGAGAAAACCCTTACCTAGCGGGCTGAACGGCACGAAGCCAATACCCAACTCCCAAAGCGTCGGCAAGATCTCCTTCTCGGGCTCACGCCACCACAACGAGTATTCGCTTTGCAGCGCTGTGACCTGTTGTACCGCATGGGCGCGGCGAATCGTTTGCGCACTAGCCTCCGACAGACCGAAGTGCTTGACCTTGCCTTCACCAATTAGATCTTTTACTACACCGGCGACGTCCTCGATGGGCACGTTTGGGTCAACCCGATGCTGATACAGCAAATCGATGTAATCGGTTTTTAATCGACGCAGCGAACCCTCAACGGCTAGTCGAATACGTTCGGGCCGGCTGTCCAAAGTCTGCTTTGTATTGTCGGCGCCGACGGCGAAGCCGAATTTTGTGGCGATCACGATCTGATCGCGAACTGGCGCGAGTGCTTCGCCGACAACTTGCTCATTGAGATAGGGGCCGTAGAACTCGGCGGTATCGAAGAACGTGACACCTAGATCGACTGCTGAGCGAATTAAGGAAATAGCTTTTTGGGTGTCCGTAGCGGGGCCGTAGCCATGGCTCAAGCCCATGCAGCCTAAACCTAAGGCTGACACTTCAAGTGAACTGGTTCCGAGCGTGCGTTTGTGCATTTCGATCTCCCGACATTTGCTGTTGAGAGAACAGTAAGCTAGCTCACGAACGTGGACTAGACGGGTAAATCGGCAAAGGTTAGTGAGGTGTGCTCATGAGTCTCGAATGGATGGGAAATACATAATGGGCTGACATCTTCATGGATGTGGCAGCTTGCCCTCTTTCGCCTGTTTAGGGCTTGACTGGCTTCGGGCGTCTCATCTCTTTGGGGTTTCGACGGTTGGCGGGCCACACGCTCTGTGGTTATGGCCGAACGAGGCACACTAAGAATTCCAATGACGCCGCACAGTTGTACGGGGGATTCCTAGCTCTCTCGCAGCTTCGGACTGGTTTTTGCCGTCGTTTTGGAGCCGATGAATTTCCGATATGACTTTTTCATTGCGGGGCTTCCCTCGTGATCGCTTGAGCAATACACCTTCTGCAATTTCTCTCCTCATCAGATCGAGCCCACCTGACGATCCAAACCTGTCCAAGCACGCCGTTGTCGACTCAATTACCGATTTGATCGATGTATTTTCTTGCAAGCTGACACAGAGGATCACAAACGCTGGCAGTTCGAATTCTAACGCCAGGGCAAGCTCTGCAAGCTTGTCCAGAGTCACACCAGCCTGGGCCCGCTCAAGCTCGCCAATCGTTCGGCGTGCAGTCGTATCGGATAGGCGAGCATATCCGCCACCCTGAAGCTGGCGGAGTGCTCTAAGGACTGCAGCGACCTCAAATTTTAGCGACATAGATGCCTAAAAAGTGAGGATAGAGCCATAGGTATGCCTGGCAGATAAACGCCGTATGTTGTAATTAACGGCCATAAGATCGTATGATGGCGAACGACCAGCGTGCCCGAATTCGCGTCAAAATCTGCGCTGCGGCGGGTGATGGATGCACAGCAAGTGAATTCAATTAAAGGGTAAATCGAGTCTGAGCACATGAAAGCACTCATCCTGTCCGACCTGCACATCGAGTTTGAGCCCTTCAAACCCTCGGTCGTAGACGTCGACCTAGTCATCCTCGCCGGTGATATTCATAAAGGGGTCAGAGGCGTTCAATGGGCAAACCAGACGTTCTCGGTGCCGGTGGTCTATGTGGCTGGCAACCATGAATTCTATTCCGGCCATATCGATTACACGTTAGAGAAAATGCGGGCAGCGTCAGACGACCATGTCCACGTGCTCGATCGAGAAACTTTTGTGTTCGAGGGATGCCGATTTCTAGGGGCGACATGTTGGGCTGATTTCACATCGACTGGGGACATAAGTTCTGCCATGGCGATGGCCCGAAGTTCGATGAACGATTTTAAAGCTATCAGAGCTGATACGGGTTATCGAAAGCTGCGACCAGACGACTTGGTTACCCGCAACCATCTGGCACGTAATTGGTTGTCTTCCCAGCTAGATGCACCCTTCGAAGGAAAAACGATCGTCATCAGCCACCACTGCCCGATCCCAGAGGTGGCTGGGGATAGCACTGTCGTCTTCCCGGTTCCTCCAAACCCGGTGAGCGTACTGATTCGGTTCGTAAGTGCCATCAGCACCGCATTTTTTTGCCCTGGCGTGAGCGAATGTCCAGAGGCCAGCTCCCGGCGCGAACAGTAGTCCTCAATCGCCTGAGCCAGCTCCTGGGGTGAGCCGTGGAGTAGTGACGTCGGTGCAGACGTTAGGCTCGCCACACGCTGCTCCAGTTGGCTCTCGACGAGGGCGGCACCCAGCGGCTGGATCAACGTTGCGCCATACAGTTTCTTTACGCATACCGCACGCCTGTCAAGAGCAGACGTTATTGCGAGGTCAACCAGCATAGGAGTGCGCAGCTTCAGAGCCAGCTGAGTTTTTAGGTCGTCAACCGGGCACGCGGTATGTCCTTGATCCAGGCGGACATAAAGCAGGTGCTCGACAAGCCCAACCAATCTCCGTGGATCATTGGGAGAAATACCCAGCTTGGATGCGGTGGCCTCCACAGTTTTCCACAGGTTCGGATGGACACCTTGAAAAGCTACCAAGCTATATGGGTTGCGCTTTAGCCTTTCCACTGTATCGGTCTGACAGACTCTCAGGATGCTTTTCGCAAGGCCTGGGTCGAAATGGTGTTCCATGAGGAATTCAATAGTTGAAATCTCGTTCTGCAGCGTCATCCAAGCGTCCACGATCTTCTGAGCTAGGTCGGGGTTGATCACCTCCGCTAAGGTGCCAACTCTTCCCTCAGTCAGGGTCTGGGCTAGATTTTCCGCTCCGAGTTTTCTGATCAGTCTCGTGACTTTTGCTTTGCCAAATGAAAGCCCACGGAACGCCGGATGCTTAACAAGCAAGCGCTCAACGTAAGCAGCCACTGGCAGGTTCACAATGTGACAGCTTTCAACCAGAACAAAGTTTCGGAATTGATCGCGACTTATGATCGAGCCATTGATTTTCCAGCATTCGCCTGGCTGTGGGACGCGAGTGATGACCTTGTAACTTGCCTTACATGTATAGACTTCGCTCTTGCCAAGAATGCGCCCTGAGAAAATGGCCCCGCCAAAGCTCCCCACTTTCACCGAGCTAACCTGAATGACACTGCACAGACTGCTCATAAGGTAAATGACCGCCCCGAATCTATCATCAATTCCTGCTGGCCACTTATTTCGGCCATATTCGTCCGAAGCAGGCGCACCTCAGCCGATAGACGTTCAACCTGTTCGCGAAGTAATTCGTTTTCCTTCAGCTTTTGCTCCAGTATGGCTCGCAAGCGGTTCGACTCTCGGTTTGTTGACTCTGCCATGTCCAAGAGAACAGGCTCGTGGTTCTTGGTCGCAAAAAACTCACTGCCAATTTTTCGAATATCTTTCGCAATGACTTGTTCTAAGGTATCGCCATTGAGGGAAAAGACCTTCTTGGCACTTTCGGAAAACCATTGTCGGCGATTGCCGCACTCATCAGCTATTTTGCTGAAGTTGATATCTCCGAACTGATTCAGAGGGAACTTCCTCCCAGCCTGTTCCAGGCGCATGACATACTCTCTGTAGCGCTCAAAGGGTGAGCGCTTCTCATCGCTGGTGGCCATGGTCTTTCTCTTTAGCATTCATCCAAAGTATGAAGGGATCGGCAAGCTCGGTTGGTACGAGCCCCTCAAGTGGCTCAAGGTCGTTAAACATACAGCTGATTTTTTTGGCTTTTATATCAACAGTGAACATTCCATCGCTGGCGTCAAGAACCAACTTTAGAGCTCTACATGTTTTGTCAAACTTTGACATGAAATCCTGATCGCGCTGCTGAATGTCAGGCAGTGGTACTGGTGAAGCACCATGAGCCCGAAGGGCTGATCGAAGAGCATCATTTTCCATTTTTAGCTTTTCGGTCTCAGCCTTGAGCTGGTCTGCCCGTTGAACAGCCAGCTTCCCGACAAGCTTGTCTTTCTTTGACTCCATGTTGCCAGTAGAATCCCAGTACCTGTAATAAATGGGCCCTAGAAGTGTCCAGTAATCGGAACTCTGGACTATCGTTCTGTAGCCGATCTTCTTTTCGTTAACAGGCAGGCCATTATTATAGAGCTCTGCGCAGAATATGGAGAAAGGTGTAACTCCATGGAAGGAAGTCTTTCCAGCGAACGCTTTCAACTTTGGGATAACTTCCTGCGTGATTCGGGTTATCCTGTAATCTCGCTGGCGATTTTGCAAGCCCGCAAAGCGGTTCTGGCCTGGTTTAGCTCCTTTGGTCATGAGTTGCCACCCCCGGAGCTCGAAATCAGCTTCAGTATCGAATTAGGACGTTCTAGGGCAAGCGGCTTGCTCATTGCTTCACTCAGGTTGTGGAGGGACAAGCCGAGCACCTCACAAGTTGATCGAATCAACCCCCTGAATTCATCAATCAACGTGAACCCTGTTGGGGCTTCTTGCAGCATTCGGTTAAAATCGCCGGTAAAAGCCAGAAGCCTGTTCCGCGCAACTATGATCTGTTGTTTCAACTGTGGTGTGAAGAACTCAGCGTGTGACTTGGCTTCCGCAGTCCTTGCGATCAAGTTGGAGAATGTATGCTCTTTCAGTTCCAGGCGCTCTAAGTGATCCGACACGATCTCAGGCTTTTCCACTAAGAAGCTAGAACGTGCCTTAATGTCTTCTAGCATTTGTTCAAGGCAATGAGCAGTAACGCTCCAAGATATTATCTCAGAAGCGAGGAACTTGCGACGATTGGCTTTTGGGAGCAGGCTTTGGGGTGACGCCCCATTCTTCCTGGCTTCAGCAATATGGGTTTCGAGCTCACGGCACTCATCCGTTAATGTGCGGACGAGGCCATGGATTCTGGGAAGGTGATCGACTGTCTTGATCGAATAGTAGCACCCACCACAAGGCATGAGAGAACCCGGTACGGCACCTAGGTCTTTGATGACATCTGGGGTGCACTGATTACCAAACGGACAAATATGAGTTGGCATGAATGCCAGCGACTCGATGGGCCGCTGCTTCGCTGCCTTGATTCCTGAAAGCACATCATCGTTGATTTCGCGGTCGAACGAGATTGCACCGAAATCTAACAAAGAATTCTCTTTGTCTCGGCGGAACGCCTGTTGTAGCTTGGATTCAGCGTCTTCAGCTTTGATCGAAGACATTGCCGGGCGATCAAAGTCCAATCCGTTTTTAATAGCCATCTTTTGATGATGGGCCAGTATCTTCAAATATGCAGGGTCGATCTTAGCGTAATATATAACATGCTGTTCGTTAGCATGGCCTGTGATAAACGCCCCTATTATATGAGGAGGTAATATTCTGATATACTCCGAGACCACTGATACTCGGCAGGAATGTGGGGTGTGCTCTATGAGTTTGCAGGCTTCAGCTTCGAGGTTGATTGCCGTTAAATAATCGGACGGATCCTCAATTGTCTCTAGATGTCTTAAGGCCTCCGGCATTGGGTTGGTGCTGTCGATCTCAAGCTGATATCTGCAAAATAGATCGAAAGAAAATATCAGTCTTTTAAAATACCTTGCATATGTTCCCGGAGTCGGTATACCGGGAATTTCGCCTCGTGGAAATATGGAGATGATCTTTCCAAAGACGCTGTTCTCATGGTAGTCATACCATACTTCCTCATTCATTGAGGGGTCGTTAAACCATTTAAGCATTTCGTTCTGGCGATCCAATACCGAGATCACGCTACTGGAAACAGTAGCATCCCATGGGCCGTTTACCTTGTCAGTATTGACATATAATTTGCAAATCGCCGGCAGGGGGCGTGAACGATCAATATGCTTGTCATATGCGCGCTTTTCAAGCCAGCGAATGTGTATGCTTCGTATACCCGTTTCAAGAGCGATGATGTTGTGGCGAATATAGATAAGTTGAGGGTAGAAAATCCATTTGCGTAGCCTTTCTTTGGCATGTTCGATGATAGGGACTGTGAACCTGGGGATGAGGTTTAGTGCCTCATATTTCATTGGGCGGTTGTTTTCAGACTTTGGTTTCGTTGAGTCGAATGAAGGATTTCGATAAAACACAACTGGCACGTATCCAAACTTATCTGTTTGGATAACTTTGTGTGCTTCATTCCAGTTCTTAGCGCTGGTGTTTGTTCTGTACTGTTTGTCGTATAGATTTATCTGTTCGTCATGAACCAGGTTTGCTAGATGTGTCGAAAATGATTCAATGGCGTAGCAATATTGCAAGAGGAATGGGAAGTGTTCAGATTTGAACGCTGGCTTATTAGAGCTTGCGCTTCTACGTACTCTCGGGTAGTCGATATCGGAAATGGGATTGATGAAGCTAGTGATCCTTGCATCCGATTTTGAATTCACGGTCAGATAGTCAAAAAAGGCCTCAATTTGATACAGTATGCTTTGGACAGATGTGTCCCCTCGACCCCTCCGTAAGAAACTTAGAAACCCCTCGAACCCATCGCCTTCCATATGCTGACGATTAAGCTCTCTTGGAAGAGGAGGTGTTTTGCCAGTTGTCCCAGGGTATTCACTAAAAAGATACGTATTAAGTATGGTGATGCTTTTTTCATAATTTCGGTATGATTTCATGCCGCGAGCTTTTTGTAACGCAATGAATTTGTTCTGATATTCTATCCATACGTCAATGCTCTCCCTGTGTTCATCTGGAGAGGCGAATTCGCCGGATATTAAAGACCTTTTGGTCGCATTGCTGTCATTTCTAACATGGACAGCGACCGAGCTGCATCTTTCAGGATAAAGTTTTTGAATGTATCCCCAAAATGCAGCAGGCGCTATCGGGTACTGAAACCAATCGGCCGTGCCTTTTCGTGTAGAAATAGCATGGTCGACAAAAGCAGAAATTTCATCGGGGTTAATATCCTCAATTCGATGCCAGTCTGTGCACCGAATCATGCGCCACGCATACCATTCAAAATTTGTCAGGGCGCTTGGCTTCATTACCGTGGTGATGTCTCGAACGTCGGGGTAGGAGACATGTGGAACAAATGGCTTGCAGACAAGAGCCAAAACCTCCGTATACGTGGAGGCTGCAAACTCAAAACCTTTCCTACATGTCCCAGGATGAGCGGTGGTTGGTTTGGCCATGTTGGCCGGTAGAAGAATAGCCTTGTCCTGCCAGAGGAAGTGCAAGATCAACAGGCAATCTTTCCCTAGCCTTTGCAGGGATGACTTGTTGAGCCAGTTATGTGCACTTGCTGATACAACTTTTTTGGCAATATCAATACAGGGTGTTTTTATCGTGCATGTGTGTATGTTTCGCACCCATGCCTCATCGTGGGTTGGAGAGTTTTCAGTATTTAGGTGGTCATCAAACAGGCGCACAATCGATGCGTTATAGTATTCGTTCTTTGCTCCGCTTGAGATTTTGCTGGTAGAGATGTAGTTCGTGTTGAAAAGCTCTTTGCAGACACATGCCTTGGATTTTGCGATAGCATCATTAATCGATCGCTCCAAATCTTCACCAGACTTGACGAAAAGTATTTCTTTGGTGAGATTAATCATGCTTGGCTCCCTCGATCCTATCGATCTCCTCTCGTAATACCTCAAGCTGTCGAATATGGAACTCTTGACGAATTGTCATAAAAGACTCTTCGCCCCGCTGGGTTACATATTGATTAGCGTGTTGCAAATAAGCCTCGATGATATCGGTATCATGCTTTGCGTATTTCATCGTCGAAGTAATACTAGAGTGTCCCATCAGAATTTTGACGTAGGTAATAGGAAGGCCGGGAATGCTTTGACCTGGAACGGGCATATAGTTTAGGGTATAGGTTCCATACATATGCCTTAGTGAGTGTGGGCTGATACCCAACGTGTCCTGCAGTCCTGCTTTTATGGCGTACTGCTTGAACGTCTTGTCCCGATTGCTTCTGTCACTAGTGAATAAAGGTCGCCCGTCAGTGTTTTGAAAGACGAAGTCGTGGTTCACGCTGGAGTTGTACTCCAGGGTTAAATACTTCTCAAGGTTTTCCCAAAATACTTTAGCGAAAGGCTCAATCATGAAAGTGACCTCGGTGTCGCGGCCTTTCCATGAAAGAAGTTCGTATTCGTCCTCCGTGATTCCTACTGTCTTCCTAGCGAAAGGGTCACGAAGAAACACAGCGAATTCGTCACTGTTGATGTCAGGTATCCTCAACTGTAGCGCCTCGCTTGTGCGAGCTCCGGTTGCGGCCAGTAAAGAGTAAAGCGTCATGTCCCGATGGAAGGTCTTTGATCGTCGAGGCTTAGCTTGTCTGATCAAGTGGACGGCTCGTTCAATCGGATAAGCGATTGTTTTGAAGGGCTGTTTGTCGTTCTTTCTGTCTCTGCGTGCAGCCTGAGGAAAAAGCTTATCTTTCCTGCGTTTGGGCAGAATTGAGTTGAGCGAGTCGCGAATGACGGCGGCTAGCCAAGAGTTAGCTTTATGAGCCGACAACTCGTATTGGCTCCGATATTCGGCGTAGCCTGAATAAAACGGACTGAACAGTTTATCGGGAGTGATCTGGTTTCTGGCTTCTGACACTTGGAGAAACCAGCGGATAGACGACTCTATAGTCTGTGAAAGCGAGCTATGGCCTGTGACCCTTTTCTTCTCAAGGCTAACAGCAAGGACACTGGCTATGGGGTTCGTGGCGCCCGTGCCGAACAACAGAAAAGCTTGGTAGCTGTAGACGATGGTTTGAATCGTGACGTCGACATCTGGCGGGAATTCAGTCTTCGAAGCCTCGTACACGTAGTCGATAAACCGACCCACGTGTTCGGCATAGAGCTTCTGCGTGTTGTAGGCATAACCCCTACCTGACAGCCAGGCGGCGTAATGCGTAAAGGGTTGGAACTCCTTCGCGCTGTCCGGGATGCCGGGATCGAGATGAAGCAGGAGGTACCTCGCATTGCTCGTACGAGGCGCGTCAACCAGGATGAAGTTCTTCATTCGACCGTATTCCAAATACCACACCTTTTTTAGCATTGGGTGTAGCAGTTGAAGTGTCAACAGAAATTTTCGAAGGAGGCATAGTTTCGAGGGACGTAGCCTTCCAGTTGCCATTTAGAGGAAGGCCCATTGGTCGATCAACACGCATCTAAGCGGGGAGGGATTGAGTAGTCTTGGGGATGGCTCGCTGCTGCTAGTGTTTGCTCGAAGCAGCAATGAAAAAGCCAGACCTCTTGGTCTGGCTTTAGGAATGGTGGGCCCCCCCGGAGTCGAACCGGGCACCAACGGATTATGCGTACCACTTCAGCTTTCGCTGCCCCTTTCGGGTTTGTGGTCTGGACTGTCTCTTGCCTTTACGGCTCGCCCGTACAGTCTCTACACCTTCCTCTCGCGAGGCTTGGCTCGGGATTACCACGCTGACGCAGAGGCTTCCCCGAATTTGAGCGATTCTACCAAAGAGCAGAGCTAACTTACCCAAAGGCAACCCATTTGCTCATCGCCGTGCCCTGTGAAGGGGGTAGGCTTTGAGCCGTTAAGTCCGCTGCTCTAACCAACATGAGCTAGAGGCCCTAAAACGTCGCATAAATTTATCAAAAACCGGTTCCAAATACCACACCGAGACGCGTACCTCATAAGAACCGTGGACCAAAGGATTATGAGTCCTCTGCTCTAACCAACTGAGCTATGGGCCCTCAGTAGGTCGCGGATTATAACGGCGGTTTCGCGGCTGTGCTATCCGAAAAGTCCGAAAGATTCATAAGAAGAAATCGCTCGCGGAATTCTTCGGCGTCGAGGGGCAGGCTGACAATGTAGCCCTGGATCTGTTCGCAGCCTTCGCTGGTCAGAAATTGCTGCTGTTCGCTGTTCTCCACGCCCTCGGCGATCACGGTCAGTTGCAGGCTGCGCCCCAGGGCAATGATGGCGCGGACGATGGCGGCGTCGTGGGTGTCTTCCGGCAGGCCGCGGACGAAGGACTGGTCGATCTTGAGGATATCCAGTGGCAGGCGTTTGAGGTAGCTCAGTGAGGAGTAGCCGGTGCCGAAGTCGTCGATCGCCAGTTGCACGCCGAGTGTTTTCAATTGGTGCAGCACGGCCAGCGCTTCCTGGGTCTGGCTCATGATGAAGTTTTCGGTGATTTCCAGTTGCAGGCAGCCGGGTTCGAGGCCGTTGTCCGTGAGCAGTTGTTCGATGCGTTCGAGCAGGTTGGTCTGGCGCAGTTGCGCGCCTGCCAGGTTCACCGACAACGGGCCGAACGGCTGACAGGTCTTGCGCCATACGCCCATCTGGCGGCAGGCCTGCTCCAGCACCCAACCGCCGATCTGCAGGATCATGCCGTTTTCTTCCGCCAAGGGAATGAAGTGCTCGGGCGGCACATCGCCCAAGGTCGGGTGGTTCCAGCGGATCAGGGCTTCTGCGCCTGCCAGTGTGTGGGTCGTCAGGTTGATTTTGGGCTGGTAGGCCAACGTCAGTTGATTGCGCTCCAGGGCTCTTCTCAGCTCCTGCTCGAGGGCGATGCGCTCGCTGGCCTGGTCACTGAGGTCGCAGGTATAGCTTTCGACCCGGTTGCGGCCTTTTGCCTTGGAGCGGTACATCGCCGCGTCGGCATTTTTGACCAGCGTGGCTACGCCTGAGCCGTCGGTGGGGAACACGCAGCTGCCGATGCTGGGGCTGATGTAGAGCTCATGTTCGCCAGCCTCGAAGGGCGTGTTGAAGCAGGCCAGTAATTTATTGGCGATGGCTTGTGCGTCGCTGGCTTGCAGCAGGCCGGGCAGTAGAACGATGAATTCGTCGCCGCCCAGGCGTGCGACGGTGTCGATGTCGCGCAGGGTTTCCTTGAGCCGGTGTGCGATGCCTTTCAGCAACAGGTCGCCGACCGGGTGGCCCAGGCTGTCATTGATGTGCTTGAAGCGATCCAGATCGAGAAAAAGGACTGCGCCGAGGCTGCCGGATTCTTCGCTGTGCAGCAGAGCGGCCTGAAGCCGGTTCTCGAACAGTGTTCGGTTGGGCAGGCCAGTGAGCGGATCATGATGGGCCTGATAGTCGAGGCGCGCCTGGGCATGTTTGAGGCTGGAAATGTCGGCGAAGACGGCGACGAAGTGGGTCAGGAGGTTGTCCTTGTTGCGCACGGCACTGATGGTCAGCCAGCTCGGGTAAAGCTCGCCGTTCTTGCGGCGGTTGCTGATTTCACCCTGCCAGTGGCCCTCGGCCGCCAGTTGGTGCCACATCGCGGCGTAGAACGCGCTGTCGTGTTGGCCAGAGGCAAGCAGGCGAGGGGTTTTGCCGATGGCTTCACTTTCGCTGTAGCCAGTGATTTCCGTGAATGCACGGTTGACGGCGCTGATGGTCTGGTCGGTATTGGTGATGAGCACTCCTTCGGCAGTGCTCTCGAAAACGGTGGCCGCCAGATGGAGTTTCTCCTGCATTTGCCTGCTTTCGGTGATGTCCCGGGTAGTCGTCAGCAGACAGTCTTCACCGGCAATGATGACGGGTTGAGATGACAGCTCGCACAGTCGAACATCGCCATTGCTGTTACGAATCCGGACCCGCAGATCCCTGACAAAACCATGTTGTTTCATTTGCTCGATGAGTCTTGAGCGTTCGCTGAGGTCAACCCAGATGCCCAGGTCGAATGTCGAGTGGTCAAGGCAGTACTTTTCGCTATACCCGGTCAAGCGGCAGAACCCTTCGTTGACCTCCAGCAGCATGCCGTCCTGCTGCCGGGTAATCGCCATCCCGTCAGGCGAGGCATGAAAGGCTTTGGCGAACTTCTCTTCGGAAAGCTGCAATTGTTGCCGGGCCTGTTTGAGCTGGGTGATGTCACGCACTATCACCAGCACGGCAGGTATCGGGCTATGCTCGAACGGTTGGGCGGACATGAGCCCTGAAAAGGTTTCGCCGTTTTTGCGCCGAAAGGGTATCTCCAGATTATGGATATCGCCGGTCTGCAATTGCAGCAAGACTTTTGGGCCGATGCCTGGCACTGCCCACAGATTCAGTTCTGTCGGTGTCTTGCCAATTACTTCATCAAGGGGGATGCCGGTTCGCTCTACGAACGCCTCGTTGGCATCCATGATGTGCCCGTCAGCAAGGCTGACGATAAGCATGGCATCCGGGCATTGAGCGAAGATCGAGGCGAATTTTCCTTCGGACAGGCATGACGCTTCCCGGTCACTTTTGTTGATTACTCCACGCATATGCGGCTTACGTCCGTGTCTGACTATCGCTGATGATGGTGTGGCGTAACCCTGTAACTTCAATGATCCAAGGCTTGATTTGAAGAGCGCTGTTGTCTGGTGTGATACATAGTTGTAGGTCAATTTGTCAGGCGCTGCAATTAGACTGACGTCTGACCTCTTCTTGTTTTGGTCAATTGACGACTGGGCCTGCAAAGTTTGAATTTTCTTCTGCCCGGAAACGCAAAACCCCCGGCATGCCGGGGGTCTTGTTGACTCGCTGGTGCGATTACTCGTCGAGGAACGAGCGCAGGTGCTCGCTTCTTGTCGGGTGACGCAGCTTGCGCAGTGCCTTGGCTTCGATCTGACGAATCCGCTCGCGGGTTACGTCGAACTGCTTACCAACCTCTTCAAGGGTGTGGTCGGTATTCATATCGATGCCGAAACGCATGCGCAGAACCTTGGCTTCACGGGCAGTAAGCCCCGACAGCACTTCGCGTGTCGCTTCTTTCAGGCTTTCGACAGTGGCGACATCGATTGGCGACTGCATGGTCGAGTCTTCGATGAAGTCACCCAGGTGCGAATCTTCGTCGTCACCGATCGGGGTTTCCATGGAGATCGGCTCTTTCGCGATCTTCAATACCTTGCGGATTTTATCCTCAGGCATTTCCATGCGTTCGCCCAGCTCTTCCGGGG
This sequence comes from Plantibacter cousiniae (nom. nud.), assembly GCF_977070315.1. Classification (NCBI taxonomy): domain Bacteria; kingdom Bacillati; phylum Actinomycetota; class Actinomycetes; order Micrococcales; family Microbacteriaceae; genus Plantibacter; species Plantibacter cousiniae (nom. nud.). Next base: position 103,876 of record NZ_CDRVEU010000015.1, read on the forward strand.
TCGGTTCGCGACCCATTTCCTGCAACATCTGCCGGGAAATACGGTTGAGCTTGTTGATCGTCTCGATCATGTGCACCGGAATACGAATGGTGCGTGCCTGGTCGGCAATCGAGCGAGTGATCGCCTGACGGATCCACCAGGTGGCATAGGTCGAGAACTTGTAGCCACGACGGTATTCGAACTTGTCCACAGCCTTCATCAAGCCGATGTTGCCTTCCTGGATCAGATCGAGGAATTGCAGGCCACGGTTGGTGTACTTCTTGGCGATGGAGATCACCAGACGCAGGTTCGCTTCAACCATCTCTTTCTTCGCGCGGCGGGCCTTGGCCTCACCGATCGACATGCGACGGTTGATGTCCTTGATCTCGGCGATTTTCAGGCCGGTCTCTTCTTCCAGTGCGGACAGCTTCTGCTGGCAACGCTGGATGTCAGGCTGCAGGCGACCGATGGCTTCGGCGTATTTGCTCTTGCCCTTGGCCAGTGCGTCAGTCCAGCTTTCGTCAACTTCGTTGCCCGGGAACTGGCGCAGGAAGTCGGCGCGCGGCATACGTGCATCACGTACACACAGCTGCATGATGGCACGTTCCTGGGCACGAAGACGCTCAAGGGCACCGCGTACACGCTCTACCAGACCTTCAAACTGTTTTGGAACCAGCTTGATCGGCATGAACAGTTCGGCCAGTGCAACCATTTCGGCAATGGCGTGCTTGTCGTCGCGACCAAATTTCTTCAGGGCCTTGCGGGTGATTTCCATTTGATCGGAAACCGCACCGAAGCGCTGCTGGGCGATGACCGGATCAGGACCGCTCTCGACTTCGTCTTCTTCGTCGCTGGCGTCTGCCGACTCTTCCTCGTCGTCATCGGCACCTTCGGCCTTGACGGCCTTGGGGTCGACAGGCGGCGGGACTTCGGCAGGCGGCGCAATGCCGTCGTCCGGGTCGATATAGCCACTCAGAACATCGGAAAGGCGACCGCCTTCACTGGTGACGCGTGTGTATTCGGAGAGAATGTGGTCAACCGTGCCTGGGAAGTGCGCGATTGCGCCCATCACTTCACGGATGCCTTCTTCGATACGTTTGGCGATTTCGATTTCGCCTTCACGGGTCAGAAGTTCAACGGTGCCCATTTCCCGCATGTACATACGAACAGGGTCGGTGGTACGACCGATGTCGGTTTCGACCGCTGCCAACGCTGCAGCCGCTTCTTCTGCGGCTGCCTCGTCGGTATCGGCGTCGGCCAGCATCAAGGCGTCCGCATCCGGAGCACTCTCGTGTACCGGGATCCCCATGTCGTTGATCATGCGGATGATGTCTTCCACCTGCTCGGGATCTGAAATATCCTCGGGCAAGTGGTCGTTGACCTCTGCGTAAGTCAGATACTTCTGCTCACGACCCAGGGTGATCAACTCTTTGATACGAGATTGCTGTTGCGCTTTTCCGGACATAACACCCTATCCACTGAAGGTCTTGGCGGGCAAAAAACAAGCCGAGGATTATACCCGAGCTATGACCTCACGCGCCAGTTGAGGTCGGGGTTTGTGCGGGAACATTGCGATTTAGCAGTTCCCTAAGCTGAATTTTCTCTTCTGCGCTCAGCTCGGTCTGCCGAGCCTTGCTGATCAGATGTTCCAGACTGCGCTCGCGTTGGCGAGCGGATAAGCTAGTTATAGTGTCGAAAAACTGTTGTTCAAGGTTGTCGGCCTCAATCAGCCATTCCTTTTCTGCCAGTGCGCGCAGCAAACGGCCCTGCTCAGTCCCGTGCCATCGCGCTATCAACTGTAACGACCGAAGGTTCGGATTCTTTTGCCTGGCCTCGATAAGAGCGACCAGCAGTTGTGCGTTGGATTGGTCTTCTGCAGCGAAATGGCTGGCATTTTCGACCTTTTCCGCCAATTCGGGGTGATGCAGCAAGGTTCTCAGTGCGGCCTGCATGGGCGGTTCGACGGCGGTGGGTACACGCGGCGTTCGAGGTTCGAAGTCCTGGCGCTTGCCTTTTTTGCCCCAGGATTTGTTGTCCCATTTTTTTTGATTCGGACCGCCGGTTTTCTTCTGCGTCCATTCCTGTTGAGGCTCGTAACCGCCTTGTGGCTGGTAATCGGCAAAATCAGGCATGGCGTCGTAGTCGACATACGGGTCGTAACTCGGTGGCGCCTCTGCCGGCGCGCTCTGCACCAGCTGGCTGACGGCCTCGCCGGTCAGCCCGGTAATTTCGGTCAGGCGCTGACGCATCAGAATACGCAGGTTCGCGCCGGGCACCTTGTCGATCAATGGCGCCGCGAGGGTGGCCATGTGCGCCTTGCCCTCCAGCGAGCGCGGGTCGGACTCTTTGGTCAGTTGCTCGAAAAAATAATCGGCCAGCGGCTGCGCGTGCTGATTGATACGTGCCTTGAACGCATCTGTGCCCTCGGAGCGCACCAGCGTGTCCGGGTCTTCGCCCTCGGGAAGAAACAGAAAGCGCGCCCGGCGTCCGTCCTGCAGGTTCGACAGGGTGGCTTCCAGCGCACGCCATGCGGCGTTACGCCCGGCCTGATCGCCGTCGAAGCAGAACAGCACGTTGGGCACGACCCTGAACAGGCGCTTCAAGTGCTCTTCGCTGGTCGCAGTACCCAGTGTGGCCACGGCATTGCGCAAGCCTTGCTGGGCCAGGGCGATGACGTCCATGTAGCCTTCGACGACGATGATTTCATCGAGGTTGCGATTGAATTTGCGCGCCTCGAACAGCCCGTACAGCTCCTGGCCCTTGTGGAAAACCGGTGTTTCCGGGGAGTTCAGGTACTTGGGTTTGTCATCACCCAGTACGCGGCCGCCAAAGGCAATGACACGCCCGCGTGAATCGCGAATCGGAAACATCACCCGGTCGCGGAAGCGGTCGTAGCGTTTGCCGGTTTCGGCGTTCTCGATCAGCAGGCCGGCATCGATCATCACCTTTTGCTGCAATGAGTCGCTGCTCAGGTGCTTGTACAGGTTGTCCCAGCCGGGAGGGGCGAAGCCCAGGCCAAAGTCCCTGGCGATTTCGCCGGACAGCCCGCGGCCCTTGAGGTAATCCACCGCAGCCTTGCGTGACGGGTGGCTTTTCAGGGCCTGACGGTAGAACTCGGCTGCGGCGGTCAGCAGCGGGTAGAGCGGGGAATCGGTCGGTTGCCGGGGCTTCTGGCCTTTTACGCTCTGTTCGCGAGGCACTTCCATGCCGGCGGCCTTGGCCAGGTCCTCGACGGCCTGGGGGAAGTCCAGGTTGTCGTGGTCCATGATGAAGCCGAGCGCGTTGCCACCTGCGCCGCAACCGAAACAGTAATAGAACTGTTTGTCCGGGCTGACGCTGAAAGACGGTGTTTTCTCTTTGTGGAACGGACAGCACGCGGTGTAATTCTTCCCGGCTTTCTTGAGCTGCACGCGCGAGCTGACAACATCGACTATATCGGTGCGGTTCAGAAGGTCGTCGATAAAGCTCTGGGGAATCAGCCCGGCCATGGCGTTCTCATCATTCAAGCGTGGTGCAAAAGTATCGGATGACTCTACGAGCGTTCCGTCAGCCTGTCAGCCGTCTTTTTGAAGACGTTGGCAATAAACGGGCACGTCTTTGTATTCGAAGGACGGTGTTGGCCTGAAAGGGATAAAGCTTGATCCCGCGAGTGGATCAGAAAGGCCGCAAGCTTCGTTGTCCACGAGAAGTGGTCAGAGCCTGAAGGCACGGAAGACGCTGCCTTGGCTGAGCTTCTTGCGAAGTCATCAAGGCATACTCGTCTGGTCATCGGTCGATGTGCTGCCCGAGTGGGCATGACCGATGTAGCCTTTGAACAGGCTGGACGTGCTTGACTGACATATCCGAGTCGCATCGGCGGCCTGGACAGGATCAATCAATAAAGCGAACGCAAAACAGCGAAGCTGTAACTGCCGACAGCCCGGCTGGTTGGCCGGGCAAGGCAGAAGCTTGCGACGAAGGTCTGTAAATTAATACAGACGAACGGCGCGGCGCTGTTCGCGCTGGACTTTCTTGGCGTGGCGTTTGACAGCAGCTGCTGCCTTGCGCTTACGCTCCGAAGTCGGCTTCTCGTAAAATTCGCGGCTACGAACTTCAGCCAGAACACCGGCTTTTTCGCAGGAGCGCTTGAAACGACGCAGAGCTACGTCGAAGGGTTCGTTCTCTTTAACTTTGACGGCTGGCATCCAGAGCTACCTTCATTCATTACCGGGGTCAACGCTCAGTGCAAACACTGCACAAAAGTACGTCGGTTTTTAAGGGTTGCGGATGTTAACCCCTCATTGAGAGGAATGCAAAGCCTCTGATCGAAAACCGCTGGTCGGCACCTCGGTCGGCGACTATTATGGGCGCCTTCAAATCTGCCCCCTACAAGGCGCAACCCCATGCTAGTACTGGGATTAGAAACCTCCTGCGACGAAACCGGCGTCGCATTGTACGACAGCGAACGCGGTTTGCTTGCGGACGCATTATTCAGCCAGATCGACCTGCATCGTGCCTATGGCGGTGTGGTGCCGGAGCTGGCTTCACGCGATCACGTCAAGCGCATGCTGCCCCTGATTCGCCAGACACTGGCCGAGGCGGACTGCGTGGCCACGGATATCGATGCCATTGCCTACACGGCCGGCCCTGGGTTGGTCGGCGCCTTGCTGGTCGGCGCTTCGTGCGCTCAGGCGCTGGCATTCGCCTGGGATATCCCGGCGCTGGGCGTGCATCACATGGAAGGTCATCTGCTGGCGCCGATGCTGGAAGAAAATCCGCCACAGTTCCCGTTCGTCGCCTTGCTGGTGTCCGGCGGTCATACGCAGCTGGTGCGCGTCGACGGCATCGGTCAGTACGAGCTGCTGGGCGAGACCCTGGATGATGCCGCAGGCGAGGCCTTCGACAAGACCGCGAAGATGATGGGCATGCAGTACCCCGGCGGCCCGGAGATTTCAAAGGCGGCCATGCAGGGCGTGGCAGGGCGCTTTGTCTTCCCTCGGCCGATGACTGATCGGCCCGGGCTGGAATTCAGCTTCAGCGGCCTGAAAACCTCAGCGCTCAATACCTGGCAGCAATGCCGGAACGCTGGAGACGACAGTGAGCAAACCCGCTGCGACATCGCTCTGGCCTTCCAGCAGGCGGTAGTGGAGACTTTGACCATCAAGTGCAAGCGCGCGCTCAAGCAGACCGGCCTCAAGAGCCTGGTGATTGCCGGTGGCGTGAGCGCCAACAAGGCACTGCGCGCCTCGCTGGAAAGCATGCTTGGCGACTTGCGCGGGCATGTCTATTACGCACGGCCCGAGTTTTGTACCGATAACGGCGCCATGATTGCGTTTGCCGGTTGTCAGCGTTTGCAGGCCGGACAGAAGGAAGATTTGAGCATCAGCGTGCAGGCGCGCTGGCCCATGGAGCAGTTGTCGGGGCTGTGACGGCAGGCGAGGCGGGTTGCGCCTCAGAAATGTCGTTCGCGCCCGGCGAGCAGGTCGCGTAGATTGCCGCGATGGCGCCAGACGATGAGCAGGGTCAACACGCTCATCGGCAGCAACGCATGAGGCTCCTGCCACGCCAGCAACGGCAGGGTCAGGGGTGTGGCGATCAGGGCTGCGAGCGAGCTGGTGCGGGTCAGGTACAGCGTCAGCAGCCAGGCGACTATCGCCAGGGCGGCGGCAGGCGGATACAGGCCCAGCAGCACACCGGCGGCGGTCGCTACGCCTTTGCCGCCGCGAAAGCGGAAGTACAACGGGAACAGATGGCCCAGCACCGCACACACGCCGATCCAGCCCTGCTGTGCGGTGTCCATGTTCCAGGCGCTGGCGATCAGGATCGGCACCAGGCCTTTGCAGAGGTCGCCGAACAGGGTCAGGATGGCGAGTTTTTTTCCGGCCAGACGCAGCATGTTGGTCGCGCCAGCATTGCCGGAGCCACTGGCGCGCGGGTCCGGCCTGCCGCTCAGGCGGCTGAGCAGAATGGCGAAGGACAGCGAGCCAAGCAGGTAGGCGAAGGTGGCCAGTAACCAAAACATGCGAACCATTCCGGGCGAGGATGCCCTGATTCTAACGGCGCATCGCGCCCTTGTCGTGCAGTGGAGAGTAGTGCTTGGACAGAGTTTTCATCGAGGGCCTTGAGGTCGATACGGTCATTGGCGCCTATGACTGGGAGCGCGGCATTCGTCAGTGCCTGCGTCTTGACCTCAGCTTCGCTTGGGACAATCGCCCCGCAGCCGCTGGGGATGATCTGAGCAAGGCTCTCGACTACGCCAGTGTCTCGACCCGTATTCAGGCGTTCGCCGAGCAGGCACAGTTCCAGCTGGTGGAGACCTTCGCCGAGCGACTGGCTGAAGTGCTGATGGGTGAATTCAATATTCCCTGGCTGCGCCTGAAACTGACCAAGCCCGGTGCTGTAGCGGCCGCTGCCGGTGTGGGCGTGGAGATCGAGCGCGGATGTCGCTGACGCGGATTTTCCTCGGCCTGGGGAGCAACATCGAGCGCGAGCGCCACTTGGTAGCGGGACTTGATGCGCTGGATGGCTTCCTGACCGACCTGAGCTGTTCGCCGGTTTTTGAAAGCCATGCCGTGGGTATCAAGAGCGGGCCGTTCTTCAACCTCGTGGTGTCGGCGCTGACCGATCTGCCCTTGATGGAGCTGGATCGGCGCCTGAAATTCATCGAGGCGGACAATGGCCGCTATGCCCCGGATCGCAAAGGGTTGCCGCTGGATATCGATGTGCTGCTGTACGGCGAGCAGGTCGGTAATTTCGACGGGTTGATTCTGCCGAGGGCGGAAATCTTAAAGAATGCCTTCGTGCTGCGCCCATTGGCGTTGATCGCCCCTGAACGTCTGCATCCTGGTGTAGGGATTGCGTTCAGCAAACTTTGGGCTGATGCGCAGATTGATCAGCAGCTTTGGCCGGTGGCGTTCGAGTGGCGCGGGCTGGCACTGACGCCTGAGGATTTGCTGCGTAGCTGAGCGTGTCCGCGCCTTCCCGCTCTAACGCTTCTCGTGCCAAGGCTGAAGATCGGACGCAGAGCGTCCAGGGCTGCGCTACCACGCGGAGCGTGGGGGCGATAACCGTGCACAAGAGCCTGTCAGGCGATGTGCTCAGCCTTGTAGGTTTTCAGCGCCTTCAAACGCTCGTTTTTCAGCGCATCACCCAGTTCCTTGCCCTTCAGACCCTGTTCCAGCAACGGCTGTACTGATACCGCGCGTGCGGCCTCGGCTGCGCCGCGCAGGTAACCGGCCTGTGGATAACTGCGTTGTTCAAAGCCGTGACGTCCTCGCGCGTCCATCTCGCACGCCGCAATGAACTCTTCAAAACGCTGCGGGCGGCGGTAGACGTCGAAGCTTTGCAGCAGCTCCAGCAGGGTCGAGGGTTTCAGCTCCAGCGCTCGGTGGCCGTGCGTGTGGTACTGGCCGACCAGCAGCGCCAGTTCCTGGCAGTCCCTGGGTACACGAAAACGCTCGTTCACCACTTTTATCAGGCGCAGGCCGGTGTGCTCATGGGCGATGTGCCTTGGCCATTCGGCTTCCGGCGTCAGCCCTTTGCCGAGGTCGTGCAGCAGGCAGGCCCAGCGCACCGTTAGCGGGTGTTTGTGGCGTGCGGACTGTTCGAGGACGCTGAGCACGTGTACACCGGTGTCTATTTCCGGGTGATGCGCCGCCGGCTGCGGTACGCCAAACAACGCTTCGACCTCCGGCATCAGCTCCTTGAGCGCGCCGCAATCGTGCAGCACCTGAATGAACACCTGAGGCTGTTCCTCCATGAGTGCGCGAGAGATCTCTTTCCAGCTTCGCTCGGCAGTCAGCGCCTTGAGTTCGCCCGATTCACTGAGCTGTCGCATCAGCCCAAGGGTCTCGGGGGCAATGGTAAAACCGTAACCGGCGTAACGTGCGGCGAATCTTGCCACGCGCAAGACCCTGAGCGGATCTTCAGCGAATGCGGGGGAAACGTGACGCAATATCCGCGCTTCCAGGTCCTTCTGACCGTTGTAGGGATCGGTTAAATTACCGTCCTTGTCTTCCGCCATGGCGTTGATCGTCAGGTCACGCCGAATCAAATCCTGCTCAAGCGTCACCTCGGGGCTGGCGTGGAAAACAAAGCCTCCGTAGCCCACGCCGCTCTTGCGCTCGGTGCGCGCCAGCGCGTATTCCTCATTGGTCAGCGGATGCAGAAACACCGGGAAATCTGTACCGACCGGACGATAGCCCTTGATCAGCATGTCCTCGGTGCTTGCGCCGACCACGACCCAGTCGATGTCCGTGACAGGTTGACCCAGAAGACGGTCGCGTACAGCACCGCCCACTTTATAAATCTGCATAAAAAACCTCCGTAAGCGCGACAGGATAAACCTTGTGCCGTGCTTGCGGAGGCTAAAGCTGAATGAATAGGCGTTTTAAGCGCTATTGCCCTGGCGCTTAAAGGTGGACGACCGCCATATCAAGCCGGGGATATTCACTGTCGGCATGCTCGCCTTTTGGGGGGACGTGATGGGTCTTGACCACTTGATCGCCCTGCAAGGTTTCCAGGTGGATGTCAAAGCCCCACAGCCGGTGCAGGTGTTTGAGCACCTCGTCTGTCGATTCACCGAGCGGTTTGCGATTGTGCTGCTGGTGGCGCAGGGTCAGCGAACGGTCGCCTCGGCGGTCGATGCTGTAGATCTGCACATTGGGCTCCCGATTGCCCAGGTTGTACTGCGCAGCAAGTATTTCGCGGATGGTCCGATAGCCGTTTTCATCATGAATGGCGGGCACCAGCAAGTCATCCTGCTGGTCGTCGTCCATGATGCTGAACAGTTTCAGGTCGCGAATCACCTTGGGCGACAGGTACTGGAGAATGAAGCTCTCGTCCTTGAAGCTGGTCATCGCAAACTTGATCGCCGTCAGCCAGTCGGTGCCGGCGATTTCCGGAAACCACTGCCGGTCTTCATCGGTAGGGTTTTCGCACATCCGGCGGATGTCCTGATACATGGCAAAGCCCAGCGCGTAGGGATTGATGCCGCTGTAGTAGGGGCTGTCAAAACCGGGCTGAAAAATCACGCTGGTGTGCGACTGCAGGAACTCCATCATGAAGCCGTCAGTGACCAGCCCTTCGTCGTACAGGTCATTCATCAGCGTGTAATGCCAGAACGTCGCCCAGCCTTCGTTCATCACCTGGGTCTGGCGCTGTGGATAAAAGTACTGCGCGATCTTGCGCACGATGCGCACCACTTCACGCTGCCAGGGCTCCAGCAGCGGGGCGTGTTTCTCGATGAAATAGAGAATGTTTTCCTGCGGCTCGGCCGGGAAGCGTGCATTGTCTTCCTTGCTACTTTTGTCGGCATTTTTCGGGATCGTGCGCCAAAGATCATTGATCTGCCGCTGAAGGTGCTCCTCACGGTCCTTCTGCCGACGGCGCTCTTCTTCGGCGGAAATCGGGTACGGGCGCTTGTAGCGGTCCACACCGTAGTTCATCAGCGCATGGCAGGAGTCGAGCAAGTCCTCCACGGCATCGATGCCATGGCGTTCCTCGCACTGCATGATGTACTGCTTGGCGAACACCAGGTAGTCGATGATCGAGCTGGCGTCGGTCCAGGTCCGAAACAGGTAGTTGCCCTTGAAGAAACTGTTGTGGCCATAGCACGCATGGGCCACGACCAGCGCCTGCATGCAGATGGTGTTTTCTTCCATCAGGTAGGCAATACATGGGTCCGAGTTGATGACGATCTCGTAAGCCAGACCCATCTGGCCGCGAGAATAGGACTTTTCCGTGCTGAGGAAGTGTTTGCCGTAGGACCAATGGTGATAGCCCAGCGGCATGCCCACCGAAGCATAGGCGTCCATCATCTGCTCGGCCGTGATCACTTCGATCTGGTTGGGGTAGGTATCCAGCGCATACCGCTCGGCAATCCTGCCGATTTCGCGGTCGTAGGCGCGGATCAGTTCGAATGTCCACTCTGACCCCGTGGAAAGGGGTTGGCGCTTCTGCTCTCTGGCGGTCATGACACTAACCTTCGCTGAAAGAGTTCGCGGAATACCGGATAGATATCACCGGCAGAGACCAGCTGTTGCTGGGCAAACGTGTCGGCAAAATCTTCACCGATGCGTTCGTATTCATACCACAAGGCCTGGTGCTCGCGCGGCGTGATTTCCACGTACGTGTAGTACTGCACGAAAGGCATGATCTGTTTGGTGAGAATTTCCCGGCAGATGGGCGAATCGTCGTTCCAGTTGTCGCCATCCGACGCCTGTGCCGCGTAGATATTCCAGTCACTGCTCGGGTAGCGTGCGGCCATGATTTCCTGCATCAGTTTCAAGGCGCTGGAAACGATGGTGCCGCCGGTTTCCCGGGAATAGAAAAATTCTTCCTCGTCCACTTCGCGTGCGCTGGTGTGGTGACGAATGAAGACCACGTCGATCTTGTCGTAGTTACGTTTGAGGAACAGGTACAGCAGAATGAAAAAGCGCTTGGCGATGTCCTTGGTCGCTTGGGTCATGGAGCCGGAGACGTCCATCAGGCAAAACATGACCGCTTTGGAGCTGGGGTTGGGTTGCTTGACCAGCAGGTTGTACTTGAGGTCGAAGGTGTCGAGGTAGGGCACACGACGAATGCGTGCTTTCAGTCGGTCGATCTCTACTTCCAGTTCCTGAATATCACCGAAGTTATCCGGCTCTTCACGCTTCATGCGCTCAAGCTCGGTAGTGGCCTCCCTGAGTTTCGCGCGACTGCTGCCGCACAGCGCGATGCGCCGTGCATGCGCCGAGCGCAGGGTACGGATGATGTTGATCCGCGACGGATTGCCTTCGTTACTGATCCCGGCACGCACGGTCTTGAAGGTGTCGGTGCCGGTCAGGTTGCGCTTGACCAGGTTCGGCAGCTCAAGGTCTTCGAACATGAACTCGAGAAACTCTTCCTGAGTGATCTGAAACGAAAACTCATCCATCCCTTCGCCGGAATTGCCCGCCTTGCCGGGGCCCTTGCCGCCACCGCCGCCTTGAGGGCGGGCGATGTGCTCACCTGTGGTGAACTCCTTGTTGCCAGGATGAACAACGGTCTGTTTGCCGCCGCGACCGTGGTGCAGGACCGGTTCGTCGATGTCACGCCCGGGAATGCTGATCTGCTCGCCGTGTTCCATATCAGTGATGGAGCGACGGCTGACTGCTTCCTCCACTGCTTTCTTGATGTGGTCACGGTAACGCCGCAGAAACCGCTGCCGGTTTACCGTACTCTTGTTCTTGCCGTTGAGACGTCGGTCGATCACATAGCTCATAGGCTCCTCCGGGGAGCTTCAAGTTGTAAGCATCAAGCTGCAGGCGAGCATGCGATCGATCCCGAGCCCGGGTCTCGATCGCTTTTCGCCTGCAGCTGATAGCTTGAAGCTTGCAGCTGCTTTACTGCGATTTCCGCACGCGCAGATACCATTCGGAAAGCAGACGTACCTGCTTGTCCGTGTAGCCCCTCTCGACCATTCGTGTCACGAAGTCGTTGTGCTTCTGCTGATCCTCTTTGCTGGCCTTGGCATTGAAGCTGATGACGGGCAGGAGATCCTCGGTGTTGGAGAACATTTTCTTCTCGATCACCACCCGCAGCTTCTCGTAGCTGAGCCAGGTCGGATTCTTGCCATTGTTGTTGGCGCGGGCACGCAGCACGAAGTTGACGATTTCGTTGCGGAAATCTTTCGGGTTGCTGATACCAGCCGGTTTCTCGATCTTTTCCAGCTCCTCGTTCAAGGCCACGCGGTTGAGGATCTCGCCGGTTTCCGGATCGCGGTATTCCTGATCCTGAATCCAGAAGTCCGCATACAACACGTAGCGGTCGAAAATGTTCTGACCGTACTCGCTGTAGGATTCCAGATACGCCGTCTGGATTTCCTTGCCGATGAACTCGATATAGCGCGGTGCCAGGTATTCCTTGATAAAGCGCAGATAGCGTTCGCGCGTTTCGGCAGGGAATTGCTCCTGTTCGATCTGCTGTTCCAGTACGTAAAGCAGATGCACCGGGTTGGCCGCGATTTCGTGCGGATCGAAGTTGAAGACCTTGGACAGAATCTTGAACGCGAAGCGGGTCGACAGGCCATTCATGCCTTCGTCGACGCCCGCGCTGTCGCGGTATTCCTGAATCGACTTGGCTTTCGGGTCGGTGTCTTTCAGGTTCTCGCCGTCATACACGCGCATCTTGGAGTAGATGTTGGAGTTGTCCGGCTCCTTGAGGCGCGACAGTGTGGTGAACTGCGCGAGCATTTTCAGAGTGTCCGGCGCGCAATGCGCCTTGGACAGCGAACTGTTGAACAGCAGCTTGTCGTAAATCTTGATCTCGTCGCTGACACGCAGGCAGTACGGCACCTTCACGATGTAGATACGGTCGATGAAGGCTTCGTTGTTCTTGTTGTTGCGGAAGCTGTGCCATTCCGATTCGTTGGAGTGCGCCAGCAGGATACCGTTGAACGGGATCGCGCCCAGCCCTTCAGTACTGTTGTAGTTGCCTTCCTGGGTTGCGGTGAGCAGCGGGTGAAGGACCTTGATCGGCGCCTTGAACATCTCGACGAATTCCATCAGGCCCTGGTTGGCCCGGCACAGCGCGCCCGAGTAGCTATAGGCATCGGCGTCGTTCTGCGGGAATTCTTCCAGCTTGCGGATATCCACCTTGCCGACCAGCGCAGAGATGTCCTGGTTGTTTTCATCGCCGGGTTCGGTTTTCGCCACGGCAATCTGGTTGAGAATAGAAGGGTAGAGCTTCACGACCTTGAACTGGCTGATATCACCGCCGAATTCGGCCAGGCGTTTGGTTGCCCAGGGCGACATGATGGTGCTCAGGTAGCGTCGTGGAATCCCGAAGTCTTCTTCGAGAATCGCGCCGTCCTCGGTGGCGTTGAACAAGCCCAAGGGCGATTCGAAGACGGGCGAGCCCTTGATGGCGTAGAACGGTACTTTTTCGATCAGTTGCTTGAGTTTTTCCGCCAGGGACGATTTACCGCCGCCCACCGGGCCGAGCAGATACAGGATTTGCTTCTTCTCTTCCAGGCCTTGGGCGGCATGGCGGAAATACGAAACGATCTGGTCGATGCATTCTTCCATTCCGTGGAAGTCGGCAAAGGCCGGATAGCGGCGTATGACCTTGTTGGAGAAAATGCGCGACAGCCTGGAGTTGGTGGAGGTATCCACCAGTTCAGGTTCGCCTATAGCCAGCAGAAGGCGTTCTGCGGCAGAGGCATAGGCGCTGCGATCCTGTTTGCAGAGCTCCAGATACTCCTGTAGCGAGAGCTCTTCTTGCCTCGTGCTTTCGAAGCGTTGTTGGAAGTGGCTGAATATACTCATGACGTCACCTCGCTCGATACGTGGAGCCGGCGGCGGATCGTCAGTCGATGCTGGCAACAACCGTAGCACTACGGCTGCTGTTTCCCCCCAGAACACCTTAAAAGTAACTACCGATGACCCACGCGCCGGTGTACCGGCTCTCCCCTGAATACGGATGGCCTAGGCTAAGGATAGTTCGGATTCGGAAAGATAAAGAAGGGATGCGCGAGAAGAGGGGGTGACCGTTCGTCAGATGGCTCGCGAGCCCGCGTAGAACGCGGGATCAGCTGTCATAAAAATATTTTCTATCAGCCTTGCACGGTTTCTTGCGGGTAAGTGGCGCGCCACAGCTCGAAACCACCGTCAACGCTGTACACATCGGAGAAACCCTGGCCGACCAGATAAGCTGCAGCGCTCTGGCTGGAGTTGCCGTGGTAACAGACGACCACCAACGGCTTGTCCAGGTCGGCCTCGCGGATGAAGTCGGCGATCGAGTGGTTGTCCAGATGCACGGAATCGGGAATGTGATTGCTCTGAAAAGCCTGTGGATCCCGAACATCGACCAGCACGGCGCCTTGCTCGCGCAGAGCCTGGGCCTGTTCAGGTGGGATACGTTTGAATTCAGTCATTGCCTGGGCTCCTGAGCCTGAGGTTACGAAAGGGGAGTAGCGCCGGGTTGCACGCGGGTAACAAGCCCGTCGGCGGCATTGCCGATAGCATCGCAATTGCACTGATGACGTTCAAGCGTATCGACATTAAGCAGCGTCATCGAGCCGCCCCAGACACATCCGCTGTCGAGGGCAAAGACGTCCGGTTCGTCGCAGCGACCTTCCAGTGCAGCCCAGTGGCCGAAAATGATTTTCACGTCTCGGGTCTTGCGGCTCTGATGGCTGAACCAGGGCGCGTAGCCAGGTATCGCGGTGCCGACCCCTTCCTTGCTCTTCAGGTCGAGCTTGCCGTCGCTGGTGCAGAAGCGCATGCGGGTGAAGTAGTTGGTGATGACCCGCAGACGCGTCACGCCTTGCAGGTCGTTGTCCCACTTGGCTGGTTCATTGCCGTACATGCCGTCGAGAAAGGCGCCGTACAACTGATCGTCCTGCAGCGCGTGCTCGACTTCGGCGGCGTGCTTCAAGGCTTTTTTCAGTGTCCACTGCGGCGCGATACCGGCATGCACCATAGCGACATTGCGTTCTGCATCGTAATGCATGAGCTTTTGCCGGCGTACCCAGCCGAGCAGGTCGTCGCGGTCAGGCGCTTCAAGGATTTCAAGCAGCGTGTCGCCTTTCTTCAGCAGCTCTTTTTTACGGGCCACTGCCAGCAGGTGCAGGTCATGATTGCCGAGCACGCACACCAGCGATTCGCGGATGCTGTACAGATAGCGAAGCGTTTCCAGCGATTGCGGGCCACGATTGACGAGGTCGCCGACCAGCCAGAGGCGATCCTGCTCCGGGTTGAAGTGGACGTGCTCGAGCAGGCATTGCAGAGGTTCGAGGCAGCCTTGCAGGTCACCCACGGCGTACACTGCCATCAGTGCAGCGAGCCCGGAACGGCCAGACGGAAAGGCTCGATAACGGCATCGAAGCGTTTGCCGTCTTCGGCAAGCATCTGGTAGGTGCCCTGCATATTGCCGACTTTGGTGGTCATGACCGTACCACTGCTGTAGGTATGGCTTTGGCCGACCTTGATCAGTGGCTGCTGGCCAACCACGCCTTCGCCCCGTACTTCCTCGACATTGCCATCACCGTCGGTAATGACCCAGTGCCGCGACAGCAGCCGGGCAGGTAACTCGCCGTTGTTGTGCACGGTGATGGTGTAGGCGAAAGCGAAGCGGTTCTGCTCGGGTTGTGACTGTTCCGAGAGGAAGCGTGTGACGACGCTGACGTCGACCTTGTAACGAGAATCGGGCATGCAATAGGCCTTGAAATCCATAGCTGCGAAAAAGGGCGTGTGCGGCAGGTAGATCAGTCTAGGACAAGTAAGCGGAAAATGAAGACCGAGCCTGCCGTTTACTTGTCCCCAGGGTTCACTCGGTCACAACTTTTTCGCTGAGAGTGTCTGCCAGACGAACGAATGCAGCCAGATCGAGCTGCTCGGGACGCAAGCTGCCGTCTACTCCGGAAGCGGTAATCTCGTCGCTGGTCAACAGCAGCTTGAGCGTGTTGCGCAGGGTCTTGCGACGCTGGTTGAACGCTTCACGCACGATGCGCTCCAGCACACGGTGATCCTTGGCAGGGTGCGGCAGTGTTTCATAAGGGACGAGGCGCACAATGGCCGAGTCCACTTTCGGCGGCGGGTTGAACGCACCCGGTCCGACGTTGAACAGGTGTTCCACGCGGCAATGGTACTGAACCATGATCGACAGGCGGCCCCAGTCGCCACCGCCGGGTCCGGCAGCCATGCGCTCGACCACTTCCTTTTGCAGCATGAAGTGCATGTCGCGGATCAGGCTGGCGTTCTGCAAGAGGTGAAAAATCAGCGGTGTCGAGATGTTGTACGGCAGGTTGCCCACCACCCGCAGGCTGCGCGGTTCGGCGCCGAGGGTGTTGAAATCGAACTTCAGCGCGTCGCCCTGATGCAGGTTGAAGTTCGGCTTGTTGGCGAACTGACCGTTCAGGATCGGGATCAGGTCCTTGTCCAGCTCGACCACGTCCAGCTGAGCGCCGCTGTCGAGCAGGCCCTCGGTCAGTGCACCCTGGCCCGGCCCGATTTCCAGCAGCCGGTCTTCAGGTTTGGCACGGATGGCGCGCAGGATCTTGTCGATAACGCCTGCATCGTGCAGGAAGTTCTGCCCGAAGCGCTTGCGCGCCCGGTGTTGGTATTGCTCGGTCATGAATGGGTCTCGGCCATCTGGTAGGCGGTTTGCAGTGCGACGTGCAGGCTGCCGGTGTCGATGTTTGCGGTGCCAGCCAGGTCCAGCGCCGTGCCATGATCGACAGAGGTGCGGATGATTGGCAGGCCGAGCGTCACATTGACCGCTGCGCCGAAACCTTTGTACTTCAGCACGGGCAGACCCTGATCGTGGTACATCGCCAGCACTGCGTCGCAGTGCTCCAGATATTTGGGGGTAAACAGAGTGTCTGCAGGCAGCGGGCCGCGCAAGTCCAGGCCTTCGCTGCGCAGGCGCTCCAGAGCAGGTTCGATGATGTCGATTTCCTCACGACCCAGATGCCCGCTTTCGCCGGCATGAGGATTGAGGCCGCAGACCAGAATGCGTGGGTGGGCAATGCCGAACTTGTTGACCAGATCGGCGTGCAGGATGCGTGTCACGCGCTCCAGACGATCCGCTGTGATGGCGTCGGCCACATCGCGCAACGGCAGGTGAGTGGTCACCAGTGCTACGCGCAGGTCGCCGGTCGCCAGCATCATCACCACCTGTTCGGTGTGAGTCAGTTCAGCGAGAAATTCGGTGTGTCCGGAAAACGCGATACCGCCGTCGTTGATCACGCCTTTGTGCACCGGGGCGGTGATCATGCCGCTGAACAGCCCATCCAGGCAGCCCTGGCCCGCGCGAGTCAGGGTTTCCAGGACGAATGCAGCATTGGCCTTGTTCAGCACGCCGGTTTCCACCGGAGCGGCCAGTGGCGTATCCCAGACATACAGACTGCCGGCAGGTGCAGGCAGGTCGGGAAGCGCGTCGGGCGTGACTGAGATCAGACTGACCGCCACACCCAGCTGTGCGGCCCGCTCAAGGAGCAGGTCACGGCTGGTGATGGCAATCAGGGGGTATGGCTGGGGCTGCGTGGCGAGCAGCAGGCAAAGGTCGGGACCTATGCCTGCCGGCTCGCCGGGTGTCAGTGCGAAACGCTTGGGTTTCACTGTGCAGCCTGGGTCGCGCCAGGGAGTTTGATTTCAACGTAGGCTTCGTCGCGAATCTGACGCAGCCAGGTTTGCAGCTCTTCGTCGTACTTGCGGTTACGCAATACGTTCAGCGCCTGCTGTTCACGAGCCTGATCGGTAGCGTCCGTTGAGCGACGACCGAGTACTTCGAGAACATGCCAGCCATACTGGGTCTGGAACGGTTTGGACAATTCGCCTTGGGGCGTTTCGCTCATGACCTGACGGAATTCCGGAACCAGAGAGTTGGGATCAACCCAGTTCAGATCGCCGCCATTGAGCGCAGAACCCGGATCTTCCGAAAAGCTTTTCGCCAGCTCGGCGAAATCTTCGCCGTTCTGGATGCGGTCGTAGATCTTCTGGGCAAGACGCTTGGTCTCTGCCTCGTTACGAATTTCGCTTGGCTTGATCAGGATATGACGCACATGCACTTCATCACGCATTTGCGCCTGACCCTGGCCGCCACGCTTTTCCAGCAGCTTGAGAATGATGAAACCGCCCGGCGTACG
This sequence comes from Plantibacter cousiniae (nom. nud.), assembly GCF_977070315.1. Taxonomy (NCBI): domain Bacteria; kingdom Bacillati; phylum Actinomycetota; class Actinomycetes; order Micrococcales; family Microbacteriaceae; genus Plantibacter; species Plantibacter cousiniae (nom. nud.). The sequence continues at coordinate 121,442 of NZ_CDRVEU010000015.1, forward strand.
TGCAGGAGGTGTCACGTCACCGACAGGCATCGAGCTGAGCATGTCACCGAACGGCGGTGGCAGTTGTGCAGCCTTGCGCCAGCCCATGTCGCCGCCTTCCAGTGCGTTTTCGCTGGACGAGGAGGTGGCTGCGAGCCGGGTGAAGTCAGCACCTTTCTTCAGCTGGTCGTAGATACCCTTGGCCTTGGCCGCTGCAGCCTGGATGGCGTCCGAAGAAGCGCTGTCAGGCGTAGCGATCAGAATGTTGGCCAGGTGAAACTCTTCAGACAACTGAGCCTTGCCCAGATCGGAGGCGAGGAAGTTCTTCACTTCCTGCTGGGACACCTGGATACGTTCGGCCACCCGGCGCTGACGCACGCGGCTGATGATCATTTCCCGGCGCACCTGTTCGCGCGCATCGTTATAGGACAGACCGTCATGCGCCAGCGCGGCGCGGAATTGATCCACGCTCATGTTGTTGCGCTGGGCAATAGTGCCAATGGCCTGATTCAACTCGTCGTCGGAGACGCGAATGCCAGAGCGTTCGCCCATCTGCAACTGCAGGTTTTCCAGGATCAGACGATCCAGAACCTGTGGTTGCAGGGCTTCTGCAGGCGGTACACCAGAGCCACGCTTGGCAATGGTCTGCTGAACTTCACGTACACGCTGGTCCATCTGGCTTTTCATGATCACGTCGTTGTCGACGATAGCCACGACACTGTCCAGAGGTTGAACCGCAGCATGCACTGCACCGCTCAGGAGTAACGCGCCCAGCATCAGCGGGCGCAGACAATCAGAAAGCTTGGTCTTCACGTTCACGATAACCTTGAATGCCTTTGTCGAGGAAGCTGTCTACCTTGGCGCCAGTGACACCGCCGAGCCCCTTCAACACGATTTGTAGGAATATGCCGCGGTCGCCTTTCTCGTTCTGAGGTGCTGCCTGGCTGAACTCGTCGTAGTCGATCCAGTAGCGATTGACCAAACGCATTTTCCAGCAGCAGTTGTCGTACTCGAACCCGCCGAAAGCTTCGATGGTGCGTTCACGGTTGTAGTCATACTGCCAGCGGCTGATCAGGCTCCACTGCGGCACGATCGGCCAGATGACCGAGAAATCGTGCTGCTGAATCTTGTAGTAGTCCTTCACATAGTTTGGCGAACCCGGGGTGCCGTAGTCGCCACCACCCACGACCCAACGGCCGGTGCTTTCGTCGTAACGAATCTGGTCGTTGCGATAGCGGTAGCCAAGGTTGACGACCTTGTTCGGGTTGTCTTCAGGCTGGTAGTGGAACATTGCGCTGCCCGAACGGGTGCTTCGGCTGTCCGGATCCCAGTTGAAATCGGAGTTGAAGCGCCAGTCGCGGTTGAAGCGGTATTCGTATTCCAGTGCATAAGGCGAAACGTTGGAGCGCGCATCATCACGATCCGCGAACACCACGCCTGGCAACTGCACCTTGCGGTCTTCGAAATACAGCGCCTGACCGATGCTGAAGCGTTGACGTTCGAAGCCGTTTTCCTCGATCCAGCGGTTGGTGACGCCCAGCGACAGTTTGTTCTCGTCGCCGATGCGGTCGGAACCGGTGAAGCGGTTGTCACGGAACAGCGAAGCGAAGTTGAAGGTGCTTTCGCTGGTGTCGAATACCGGGATGTCGGTCTGGTCTTTCTCTGGAACATAGAGATAGAACAGGCGCGGCTCCAGGGTCTGGCGATAATCCTTGCCGAACCAGTTGGTATTGCGGTCGAAGTACAGACCGCTGTCGACGCTGAAGATCGGCACGCTGCGGCTTTGGCTGCTGCTGTACTCTTCGCCGGCCAAGAGCGTGTTTTTGCCCTGGCTGTCGAGATCCAGATCGTATTGCGTGTAGACATACTTCAGCTTCGGCGTCAGGAAGCCATAGGTCCAGTTCATCGGCAGGCTGACCGACGGTGCCAGGTTCAGACGATCGCCGTTGGCGCGAGCCAGGCCGGAGATGTTGTTGTCCAGGCGTGTCTCGGAGTTGCCGTCTTCATCGATGAACGCGCCGCTGCGCAGGTCACGTTCGAAGCGCACCGCTTCAGTCTGATAATCGAACTTCAGGCCGCCGGGGTTGTAGGGCAACGTACCGTTCAGTGTCAGCTGAGGCAGGCGGTTGTACGGCGTAACGTTGGCAACCGTCGCCAGCTTGTAGGCCTGAGCATTGAGCACTGCCGAGAAGCTGTCGCCACGGTAGGTCAGGGAGCCTTGCTGGTTGAGGAAGTCAGTCCTTTTAACGCCGATCTGATCGGTTTCCAGATCCTGGAAGTAGTACGGATCGCTGATGTCGGTGTAATCGACCTGGGTCAGCCAGCGCGTATCAAGCCCGCCCTTGTGCTGCCAGTTGATCATCCAGCGGGTCTTGTCGTAGTCCGACTGCAGTTTGCGGTCGTCGTTTTCGTCGTTCAGGTACGCGCCGCCAAACTGACCTTCGCTGCCTTTGGTCAGGTAGCGGAACTCGCCTTCCATCAGCAAGCCACGATCAGCCATGTAACGCGGGTACAACGTGGCGTCGTAGTTCGGCGCCAGGTTGAAGTAGTACGGGGTGACCAGCGTGAAGCCGTTGTCGCCGCCTGCTGCAATGGACGGCGGCAGGAAACCGGACTGACGACGGTCGTCGATCGGGAAGTAGATATACGGCGTGTACAGAACCGGTATGTCCTTGACCCGCAGGGTAACGTTGGTCGCTGTACCGAAGCCGGTGGCCGGGTTCAGCGTGATGTTGTTGCCCTTGAGCGTCCAGGCGTTGCTGTTCGGCTCGCACGTCGTGTAGGTACCGTCCTTGAGCCGGATGATCGCGTTCTCTGCACGCTTGGCGTACAGGGCGTTACCGCGAATATTCGACTTGTGCAGGACGTACTCGGCGTTGTCGACACGGGCTTCGCCGGTATCGAGTTGCAGTTCGGCCTTGTCACCGACGATCAGTGCACCATTGTCGCGCAGACGGACATCGCCGTTCAGCTCGCCACGGTTCTCGGCCTGATGCAGTGCAGCCTCCTGGGCCTGCACCTGCATGCTGCCCTGGCGCATCACGACATCACCCGCCAGCGTGGCGACCTGCGCTTCCTGTTCGTAACGCGAAGCCTTGGCTCCGACGAACATCGGCGCGTCTTTCATCGGCGTCTTGTCGTCCATGCCAGGACGGATCGGCTCGACGTAGGCACCCGAGCAATACGGGCCGGTCTCGGCCAGTTGCGCTGCGGTAAGCTTTTCGCGAGGAACCCAATCGAGGTGGCTGTAGTCAGCACTACGCGACTTCAGACCTTTGCCCTTGGCTTCAGTGACCAGTTGCGTACCCGCAGACTGTTCACCCGAAGAGGTGCCTTGTGAGGTGACCGTGCCGTTGGAACTGACCGACGTCGTGTCATGCACGGGGCGCGGAGGCAGATCCACTGCAGCAGCATTGGATTTCGGCGCACAGTTCCAGGCACCCGAAGCAGAGACTGAGCAGTCATACTGTTCCGCGGCGACCACGAACTGAGTGGCCAGAGGTTGCATCGCCAGCAGACTGCCGGTTACGAGCAACGGAAATTTTTTACGAAACGCGGGGGATTTCAATGCCATCTTATTAGTCCGGGCTTCCTGCGCGCCATCTGCCCGCGGGGGGGCCGCACGCCTCTCGATGGGCTGAAAAAGATTCCGGATAATAAAGCATGACCCGCTTGACGGCTAGCGCCGTCGGAGACCCTTGTAATGTCAGATCAAGATATACGCCTGCAATCCCTGAAAGTTTGGCTCGATGAGCAGTTGCCAGCGCTGTTTTCGGCGCACGGTTGGGGCGCTGTGCCCCCGGCTACATTGACTGCGGCCAGTAGTGACGCAAGTTTTCGCCGTTATTTTCGCTGGGAGGGTGCGGGCCGAACTTTTATTGTCATGGACGCCCCTCCACCGCAGGAAAACTGCAAACCGTTCGTGGATATCGCTCATTTATTGGAAAAGTCGGGCATTAATGTTCCAAAAATTTATGCCGAAGACCTGACACAAGGCTTTTTGCTGCTCAACGATCTGGGCCGCCAGACTTATCTGGATGTCATTGACGCCGATAATGCCGATGCCTTGTTCGCTGATGCTATCCAGGCGTTGCTGGCCTACCAGCAACTGCCTATGGACGCGCCGTTGCCCAGCTATGACGTGGCGTTGCTGCGCCGTGAGCTGGAGCTGTTTCCCGAGTGGTACGTAAAGCGGCACCTGGGTATCGAGATGGATGAGGCGCAACTGAGCGACTGGCAGCAGGTCAGCGAGCTGTTGATCAACAGCGCCCTGGCACAGCCCAAAGTACTGGTGCATCGCGACTATATGCCGCGAAACCTGATGATCAGCGAGCCCAACCCGGGCGTGCTGGATTTCCAGGATGCGGTCTATGGCCCGGTCACCTATGACGTGACATGCCTGTTCAAGGACGCATTCCTGAGCTGGCCGCAGGAGCGTGTCAGTGACTGGCTGCGCACCTACTGGGATCAGGCGCGAGCCGTCGGCATTCCGGTACAGGAAGATTTTGCCGCATTCGAGCGCGCCAGTGATCTGATGGGCGTACAGCGACATTTGAAGGTGATCGGCATTTTTGCCCGCATTTGCCACCGCGATGGGAAACCGCGCTACCTGGAAGACGTTCCGCGCTTTTTCGCTTATATAGAAGCGGTTTTGTCGCGTCGCCCAGAGCTGGCGCAACTCGGGCAGTTGCTCACCAGTCTGCAACCGGTAGACGCGGCTGTCTGAAAAGACAGAGACGGCCAGCGTGAGAGGGCCGGTTTAGACATGGCCGCCTTGAAAGATGGCCATTTTGGAAAAGATCTTGATTGTGTCGAAGAGGACTGCATGAAAGCGATGATTCTCGCCGCCGGTAAAGGCGAGCGAATGCGCCCGTTGACCCTGCACACACCCAAACCGTTGGTACGTGTCGGTGATGTGCCGTTGATCGAATACCACCTGAGCGCCTTGCGCGATGCAGGGTTTCACCAACTGGTCATCAACCATGCGTGGCTGGGCCAGCAGATCGAGGATTACCTGGGTGACGGTCAGCGTTTCGACCTGAGCATCCGTTATTCGCCTGAAGGCATGCCGCTGGAAACGGGCGGTGGCATTCAGCGTGCATTGCCGCTGCTTGGCCTTGAGCCGTTCGTGGTGATCAACGGGGATATCTGGACCGATTACGACTTCGGCGCATTGCGCGTGCCGCTTGCGGGCCTTGCGCATCTGGTATTGGTCGATAACCCTGCGCACCATCCGACGGGTGATTTCTCACTGGTTGACGGTCAGGTGCGCGACGACGATTCGGCAGGTCAGCGGTTGACGTACAGCGGCATCGCCATCCTCCATCCACAGCTGTTTGCCAACTCTGAGCCCGGCGCGTTCAAGCTCGCGCCGCTGTTGCGCGAGGCGATGCATAAGGGACTGGTCACGGGCGAGCACTACCGAGGGCGCTGGGTCGATGTCGGTACCCACGAGCGCCTGGCTGAAGCCGAGCAGATGCTTGCGGAGACTCGCTGAATGCTTTGGCCCGGCACACTGATCGGCGCTGGAGTCGGTTACGCAATTGCCAGTATTCCAGGCGCAATGCTCGGTGCTCTATTGGGGCAGGCGCTGGACCGGCGCCTGAAGCTGCAAAGCTGGGCGCATCTGCGTGAGCGTCTGGGGGGGCGTGCAACGATTCCCCAGGACGACCTGCTGTTCGTGTTACTGGGCCGTCTGGCCAAAAGTGACGGAAGGGTTCTGGCCAGCCATATCCACCAGGCACGTATCGAGATGCGCCGTTTGAATCTGAACGAGACGGATCAGTTGTGCGCCATCAACGCTTTCAAGCGCGGCCGCGACGGCTCCGATGGCCTGCGCAGTTATCTGCGTGGTCTGCAACGGCAGCCGGACATTGCCGAAGACATGTTGCGCGCCTGTTGGCGGATGGCCTGGGCGGACGGCAAGGCTTCTCGGGTCGAGCGCGAGCTGATCGGGGTATGGGGCATGTGGCTTGGCTGGACAGGGCCGCAGGTCGAGGCGCTGGCGGCTGACCACGACCCTATGAAGCGTTCACCGATCAGCAGCGGCGACGACTACAAAAGTGCGATGACGCTGCTGGGGATAAGGTCGGACACGGATCCTCTGAGCATCAAGCGTGCCTACCGGCGTCTGCTCAGCCGGCATCACCCTGACAAGATTGCCGGCTCGGGCGCCAATCCGCAGCAAGTGCGGGTGGCGACCGAGAAGACCAGCGAGTTGCACAATGCCTATCGGGTGGTGAAAGCCCGACGCGGGTTCAACTGAACCTGCGCTTATTTTTCCTCTTTGGCGTCTATCCAGCCACGGACACGGCGAAATAGCTGTTCTTGTTCGGTATCTCCGCTGCCGGCGATGTTGATCAGACCAATCTGGGTAAAACCCGGCCCCTTGGTGCGTTTACTGGCCTGCAGGCGGGCTTTTGCAGCCTCGTCAGGCGAGTTTTTGTAGATTAAGTCGACGGCTTTTACTTTCAACTGAGGCACCATATCCAGCAGCGAAGGCTTGGCATTCAGGGGTTCACGCGCCGCCAGCATCACCAGCTTCTGCACCACAGGCGATGTCCGCTCGTTGAGGAACCTGGCCGCCCAGTACGCGCCGCTGCTGTGGCCGATCAACACGATACTGCGTGCCTTGTTCTGCTGCGCAAAGCTGATCGCGGCTTCGATCCGCGCAAAGATGCGCTCGGCCTGGGCCTTGTTAATCTCTTCGTCGGCTGCAGCCTTGGCTGTTTCAGCAGCCGCCAGAGCCTCGGCTTCTGCCGCCGGGTCCTTCGCTGTCGCGCTGGCGTCCTTGGGTGTTTCCTTCGGCGTTTCAGTGGCTTTGCTGGCGTTTGCATCTGCCGGAGTTGCATCGGGCTCGCGTGCCCCCGGCGTGTTGTCGAGCGGATCCGGCATGGTGATACTCAGGCTCGACCAGCCGACATCCGGAAACTTGCGACGCAGCGGGCCGACAGCGTCGGGCCAGTCCGGTGATTCAGCGTCGCCAGGCACAATGATGACCGCGCCTTCAGGGGTGTCGGTGTTGGCGGGTTTCCAGAGCGCGAGAAAGCTTTCGTCTCCGGCCTGAAGTTGCTGCTGGTCTTCGCGAGGCAATTGGCGTTCCAGTGCTATTGCGTCTTCCTGCGAGCGGCTGAGCAGCGGGGCTCTTTCGACCGGCGCATCCGCGGCAGCGTCTTTGGCAGGGGCCGGGTCGGCTGCGACGGCAGGCAAGGCGCAAGGCAGTATCAATGACAGAAACAATGCAGGAAACGTTGCGCGAAAGGTGTAGGACATCGGATATTCCAAGCCAGAAACTATCCCGGCAGCCTAATGGGTTGATCGGCTTTTGTCAGGCCTGAGCCTGCGCGGCACATGACCGCGATACGCACACACGAGAGCGACATACTGATGATTCGTCTTCTGCGCACCGGTTTTATCGGCTGCCTGGCTTTGCTCTTGATGGCTCAGATGGTCGATACGCAGGCTGACGAACCTGAAACACCTGCCGTTGCGCAGTTGAGTTCGGCGCAGCGTAATTGGCTCGACCAGCATGGTCCGTTGCGCGTAGGGCTGGTACTGCGGGCGCCTTACGCGCAGTTCGATCAACGTTTGCAGCAGTTGTCCGGCGCCAATGTCGATTTGATGAATGCGCTGGCGGCGACGCTGCCGGTCGAGTTGCTGTGGCGAAACTTTCCTGACCAGAGCGCGCTGGAGAACGCGCTGGCCAAGGGTGAAATCGACGTTGCGCCCGGCTTGATGCAAACCCCGGCAGGCCTGCGTCTGTGGTTGTTTTCCGACCCGTATTTGCGTGTTTCGCAGTTGTTGATCGGCGAACGTGATGGCAGCACTGCCGTGGACCTGGAGAAACTCGACAGCCTTTCCCGCGTTGCGGTGCGCATGCCCGGCACCACGGCGGACTACCTGCGCAGCAATTTCCCGCACCTCAATCTGCAAGGAGTGCCGTTGGAGCGCCAGGCGCTGCAATTGTTGCTCAGTCAGCAAGCACGTTATGCCGTGGTGGACGAGGCGCAACTCAGCCGTTTGCTGCGCGAGCCGGAGTTCGCAGGGCTGGCGGTGGTGGGGGATATCGGGCTGCCCCAATTGTTACGTGTGGCTTCACGTCGCGACATGCCGGAACTGGCGGCCATCGTCAGCGCAGCATTGCGGGCGATCCCTGCCAAGGAGCTGGAGCAACTGCATTCTCGCTGGATGCCGCTGACCCCCGCACATTTCATCGAGTCGACCAAGCTCTGGAAGAACCTGTGCATTCTGCTGCTGGTGATGTTGCTGGCGTGTTTCGCCATCGTGGTCTGGCAGCGACGCCAGCAGCAGGCGCTGGAGCAGGAACTGCTGGCTGCACGCGAAGAACTCGCCCTTCGTGTCGAGGGCGAGGAAGCCTTGCATCTGGCGCAATTCTCCATTGATCAAAGCACTGTCGGCATCCTGTGGGTCAACTGGGACAGCCGTGTGCGTTACGCCAACCGGGCGGCGGAGTCCATGCTGGGCTATGCGCCGGGGCAGGTGGTAGAGCGCCCGCTGATCGATTTCGAGCCCGGTCTGCATATGGATCGCTGGCTCAACCTGTGGAAGAACGCGCGCTCCAGCGAAGACAGCCCGCAAGTCTTCGAGACCCATTGCCTGCGCGCCGATGGCAGCCTGCTGCCCACCGATATCTCGTTGAGCTTCCTGCGCTTTCGTGACGCCGAATACTTGGTGGTATTCCTCACTGACGTCAGCGAACGACGCCGCGCGCATGACCAGTTACGTGACTTGTCGGCGCATCTGGAAAGCGTGCGTGAAGAGGAGAAGGCGCATATTGCCCGCGAGGTTCATGACGAACTGGGTCAGATGCTGACGGTATTGAAGCTCGAGACGTCGATGTGCGAGCTGGCCTATGCCGACCTCGACCCTGGCCTGAGCGAGCGACTGGACAGCATGAAGCGTCTGATCGCTCAGTTGTTTCAACTGGTGCGCGATGTGGCCACGGCCTTGCGGCCGCCGATTCTCGATGCCGGCATCGCATCAGCCATTGAATGGCAGGCGCGCCGTTTCGAGGCGCGCACGCAGATCCCTTGTCTGGTGCAGGTGCCGGACAATCTCCCGGCGCTCAGCGATGCCCGGGCTACAGGCATGTTCCGGATCCTTCAGGAGGCCCTGACCAATGTGATGCGCCATGCCCGGGCACACACGGTAGAGATCAGTCTGACGCTGCAGGACGGCATGATGTGCATGAGCGTCGCCGATGACGGGCAGGGGTTTGCCATCGAGTCAGGCAGGGCGGTTTCGTTCGGTCTGGTCGGGATGCGCGAGCGGGTGCTGATGCTCGGTGGCCGACTGGAGCTGGACAGCGAGGTGGGGGAGGGCACAACCTTGCGCGCCTATATCCCGCTGGACACCCTCGCACAGGAGCGAAGACAGTGATTCGTGTTTTGGTAGCCGAAGACCACACCATCGTGCGCGAAGGAATCAAGCAATTGATTGGCTTGGCCAGAGATCTGCAAGTGGTGGGCGAGGCGAGCAATGGCGAACAGTTGCTCGAAACCCTGCGTCATGTGGCCTGCGAAGTGGTGCTGCTGGATATCTCCATGCCCGGCGTCAACGGGCTTGAGGCGATACCGAGGATTCTCGCATTGACCAACCCGCCGGCCATTCTGGTGCTGTCGATGCACAATGAGGCGCAGATGGCTGCGCGTGCATTGAAGGTCGGCGCGGCAGGTTATGCCACCAAGGACAGCGATCCGGCGCTGCTGCTGACGGCCATTCGCCGGGTGGCAGCCGGCGGGCGTTATATTGATCCGGATCTGGCCGACCGCATGGTCTTCGAAGTCGGCCTCACCGACAGCCGGCCTCTGCACTCGCTGCTGTCGGAGCGCGAGTTTTCGGTATTCGAGCGCCTCGCCCAGGGCGCCAACGTCAATGACATCGCTCAGCAACTGGCCTTGAGCAGCAAGACCATCAGCACCCACAAGGCGCGGCTGATGCAAAAAATGAAACTCAACTCGCTGGCCGATCTGGTCAAGTACGCAATGGAGCACAAGCTGCTCTGAGTCTGAAAACGACACCTGACACTCCGCGCCCCTTTGCGACGCAGAGCGTCGAGACCTGCATTCCCACGCGGAGCCTGCGGAACGATAGGCGTCCTTGAGAACGCTGTTGTTCTCGTGCTCTGCGTGGGCATACCGTGCGGAACGATAGGCGTCCTTGAGAACGCTATCGTGCCCATGCTCCGCGTGGGTATGCCGTTCGGGACGCTCTGCGTCCTCTTGCGATGCCGCGCGTCGAGAAGGGTAGGAACCGACATGTCCAATCGCGCCATCTCTGTAGGGCAATCCCTACCCCTGGCCTTCCAGCCAGCCTAGGCGATTCTCTCCCGGCCCCCGATTTGCGGGGGCTTCGGGCTGCTCTAGGCTTGAGCCCACGCAGACAAAACAAAGGTGTGGGTAATGAGCGACGTCGATACAAGCGCTGGAGCAAATGATGTTCTGGTCAGCTTTCGTGGTGTGCAGAAGAGCTACGACGGCGAAGCACTGATCGTCAAAGACCTCAACCTGGACATTCGCAAGGGCGAGTTCCTGACCCTGCTCGGTCCGTCTGGCTCGGGCAAGACCACCAGTCTGATGATGCTGGCCGGTTTCGAGACCCCGACGGCTGGTGAAATCCTCCTCGGTGGCCGCGCCATCAACAACGTGCCGCCGCACAAACGCGACATCGGCATGGTGTTTCAGAACTACGCCTTGTTTCCGCACATGACTGTGGCCGAGAACCTGGCGTTCCCGTTGTCGGTGCGTGGCATGAGCAAGACCGACGTCGGCGAGAAGGTCAAAAAGGCACTGGGCATGGTCCAGCTGGACACGTTTGCGCATCGCTACCCGGCGCAGTTGTCCGGTGGCCAGCAGCAACGCGTGGCGCTGGCACGCGCGCTGGTGTTCGAACCCCAGCTGGTGCTGATGGATGAGCCGCTCGGTGCTCTCGACAAGCAGCTGCGCGAACACATGCAGATGGAGATCAAGCACCTGCACCAGCGCCTGGGCGTGACCGTGGTCTATGTGACCCACGACCAGGGCGAAGCCCTGACCATGTCCGACCGGGTCGCCGTCTTCCACCAAGGCGAGATCCAGCAGATCGCACCGCCCCGCAGCCTGTACGAAGAGCCGAAGAACACCTTCGTGGCCAACTTTATCGGCGAGAACAACCGCCTCAATGGACGTCTGGTCAGCCAGGACGGCGACCGCTGTGTGGTCGAGCTGGAGCGTGGCGAGAAAGTCCACGCACTGGCGATCAACGTCGGTCAGCCTGGCGGTCCGGTGACCCTGTCGATCCGTCCCGAGCGCATTAACCTCAATGGTCGCAGCGAGAGCTGTGCCAACCGGTTTTCCGGTCGTGTGGCCGAGTTCATCTATCTGGGCGACCACGTTCGCGTGCGCCTGGAAGTGGCAGGCAAGAACGATTTCTTCGTCAAACAGCCGATTGCTGAACTGGACCCGACGCTCAGCGTGGGCGATGTCGTGCCGATCGGCTGGCAAGTCGAGCACGTCCGCGCGCTCGACCCCTTGCAGCAAGTGCATTGATCTATCAATAAAAGCAATAACAGAGGCGACCTGATCGCCCATCCCAATCGCTTACCAACACTGCTCGTGGAGAAAAGAACCTATGTTGAAGTCTTTGAAGTTCACCGCTATCACGTTGGGCCTGATGTGCGCCGCGCAGGCCATGGCTGCCACCGACCTGACCGTCATCTCCTTTGGCGGTGCCAACAAGGCCGCTCAGGAAAAAGCGTTTTACGCGCCTTGGGAAAAGGCCGGCAACGGCAAGATCATCGCCGGTGAGTACAACGGGGAAATGGCCAAGGTCAAAACCATGGTCGACACCAAGAGCGTTTCCTGGGACCTGGTAGAAGTCGAATCGCCGGAACTGGCGCGTGGTTGCGACGAAGACATGTTCGAAGAGCTGGACCCGAAACAGCTGGGCAATGCCGCTGACTTCGTGCCCGGCGCCATCACCACCTGTGGTGCCGGCTTCTTCGTCTGGTCCACCGTGCTGGCGTACAACGCTGACAAGGTCAGCACTGCACCCAGCGGCTGGGCCGATTTCTGGGACACCAAGAAATTTCCAGGCAAGCGCGGCCTGCGCAAAGGCGCCAAGTACACCCTGGAATTCGCCCTGATGGCCGACGGCGTTGCGCCGAAAGACGTCTACAAGGTATTGGCCAGCAAAGATGGCCAGGACCGCGCGTTCAAAAAGCTGGATGAGCTCAAGCCAAACATTCAGTGGTGGGAAGCTGGCGCACAGCCGCCGCAGTACCTGGCTTCCGGTGATGTGGTGATGAGCTCGGCCTACAACGGCCGGATCGCCGCCGTGCAGAAGGAAAGCAACCTCAAAGTCGTGTGGACTGGCGGCGTGTACGACTTCGACGCCTGGGCCATCCCTAAGGGTTCGAAAAACGCCGATGCCGCGAAGAAGTTCATCGCCTACATGCTGAGCCCCGATCAGCAGAAGACCTACTCGCAGAACATTGCCTACGGCCCGGCCAACACCCAGGCGGTCAAGCTGCTGGACAAGGAAACCCTGCAGAACATGCCGACCACGCCTGAGAACATCAAGGATCAGGTGCAGATGGACGTGGCGTTCTGGACCGACAACGGCGAATCCCTCGAGCAGCGTTTCACTGCCTGGGCTGCCAAGTAAGTCATTTGCGTTGAGTCAGAACCGGGCGCTCCCTGAAACGGGGAGCGCCCCCTCGTTGAAAGATCCCGGAGTTCGCTATGGCCATCGCCGTGCCCCTGACTGAAGGCGCCAGCCCCAACTTGAAGCAACGTCTCGCTCGCGCCGAGCGGGTCAACCGCTGGAAGGCTCAGGCACTGATCGCGCCGTTGGTGATTTTCCTGTTGTTGGTGTTTCTGGTGCCCATCGCCGCGCTGCTCTACAAGAGTGTTGGCAACCCGGAAGTCGTGACTGCACTGCCGACCACTGTGGTCGAAGTGCAAAAGTGGGATGGAAAAGGGCTGCCGCCCGAGTCGGTCTACAAGGCAATGAGCCTGGACCTGGCCGAAACACGCAAGAATTCCACGCTGGGCGATCTGTCCAAGCGTTTGAACATGGAACTGGCCGGTTATCGCAGCCTGCTGAGCAAGACCGCCCGCGCGCTGCCGTTCAAGACCGAGCCTGCCTCTTATAAAGAAGCGCTCGAAGCATTGGACGAGCGCTGGGGCGACCCGGCGTACTGGCAGGCGGTGCGCCGCAATACCAGCAGTGTTACGCCGTATTACCTGCTGGCGGCCGTCGACCATCGTATCGATGACCTCGGCGAAGTCGCCCCGGCGACCCCGGACCAGGCGATCTATCTGGACATCTTCGCCCGCACGTTCTGGATGGGCCTGGTGATTACCGCGATCTGTCTGGTACTGGCTTATCCGCTGGCCTATCTGCTGGCCAGCCTGCCCGCCCGGCAGAGCAACCTGCTGATGATTCTGGTGCTGCTGCCGTTCTGGACCTCGATTCTGGTGCGCGTGGCTGCCTGGATCGTGTTGTTGCAGTCCAGCGGTCTGATCAACAGTGCGCTACTGGCGATGGGCATCATCGACAAGCCGCTGGAGCTGGTCTTCAACCGCGTCGGCGTGTACATCTCGATGGTGCACATCATGCTGCCGTTCATGATCCTGCCGATCTACAGCGTGATGAAGAACATCTCCCCGACCTACATGCGCGCTGCGATTTCGCTGGGCTGCCACCCGTTTGCGAGCTTCTGGCGCGTGTACTTCCCGCAGACTTACGCCGGGATCGGCGCCGGCTGCCTGCTGGTGTTCATTCTGTCGATTGGCTACTACATCACCCCGGCGTTGCTGGGCAGCCCGAACGATCAGATGGTCAGCTACTTCGTCGCCTTCTACACCAACACCAGCATCAACTGGGGCATGGCCACCGCGCTCGGCGGGCTGCTGCTGTTGGCGACCATCGTGCTGTACCTGATTTATAGCTGGCTGGTCGGCGCCAGCCGCCTGCGTCTGAGCTGAGGAGTGTCACCATGCTGAACCCTTACACATCGCCGATCGAGCGCCTCTGGTATTACGCCTTGCGCATCATCTGCACCCTGGTGCTGCTGTTTCTCGTGCTTCCGGTATTGGTCATCGTGCCGCTGTCATTCAACTCCGGCAGCTTTCTGGTCTACCCGCTGCAAGGCTTCTCGTTGCAGTGGTATCAGGACTTCTTCAACTCCGCCGAGTGGATGCGCGCGCTGAAGAACAGCATGATCGTCGCCCCGGCCGCGACCCTGCTGGCGATGGGCTTCGGCACGCTGGCAGCGATCGGCCTGACCCGCGGCAACTTCCCTGGCAAGGCGCTGGTCATGGCTTTGGTGATTTCGCCGATGGTGGTGCCGGTGGTGATTGTCGGCGTCGCCAGTTACCTGTTCTTCGCGCCGCTGGGCCTGGGCAACAGCTACACCTCGCTGATTCTGGTCCATGCGGTGCTGGGTGTGCCATTCGTGATCATCACCGTGTCGGCGACCTTGCAGGGTTTCAATCACAATCTGGTGCGTGCGGCTGCCAGCCTCGGTGCCTCGCCACTGACCGCCTTCCGGCGCGTGACCCTGCCACTGATTGCGCCAGGGGTGATTTCCGGCGCGCTGTTCGCCTTCGCGACCTCGTTCGACGAAGTGGTGGTCACGTTGTTCCTCGCCGGACCGGAGCAGGCGACCCTGCCTCGGCAGATGTTCAGCGGCATACGCGAAAACCTCAGCCCGACCATCGCCGCCGCTGCGACCTTGCTGATCGGTTTTTCGGTGGTCTTGCTGCTGGTGCTCGAGTGGTTGCGCGGGCGCAGCGAAAAACTCAGAACGGCTCAGTAACCGAGCGCGACAAGTCTCAAGCGGCCAGCCAGGGCGAATCCATTGGCGTGCAGCTTGAGGCTTACCGCTCCGGGCGAAGCTTGGCGTACAATCCGCGCACCGTGATTCTGCTCAAACAGGTGCGTCATGCAGCCCTTCGTTATTGCCCCATCGATTCTTTCCGCTGACTTCGCCCGTCTGGGTGAGGAAGTCGACAACGTGCTGTCCAGCGGCGCCGACTTTGTCCACTTCGATGTCATGGACAATCACTATGTCCCGAACCTGACCATTGGTCCGATGGTGTGCAGCGCGTTGCGCAAATATGGCGTCACCGCACCGATTGACGTGCACCTGATGGTCAGCCCGGTGGATCGCATCATTGGCGACTTCATCGAGGCCGGTGCCACCTACATTACCTTTCACCCGGAAGCGACCCAGCACATTGATCGTTCGCTGCAGTTGATCCGCGAGGGTGGCTGCAAGGCGGGCCTGGTGTTCAACCCGGCCACGCCGTTGAACCTGCTCGAATACGTCATGGACAAGGTCGACATGATCCTGCTCATGAGCGTCAACCCCGGTTTTGGCGGGCAGAAGTTCATTCCCGGCACGCTCAACAAGCTGCGTGAAGCACGCGCCTTGATCGATGCTTCCGGACGCGACATCCGCTTGGAAATCGACGGTGGCGTGAACGTCAACAATATCCGCGAAATTGCAGCGGCAGGTGCTGATACCTTCGTCGCCGGTTCAGCCATTTTCAATGCACCGGACTACCGCGAAGTGATCGAAAAGATGCGCACAGAACTGGCGTCATCCCGCGCATGAGCAGCTTCGAGCAGCTGTTTGCAGGCAAACTTCCCAAGCTGATCATGTTCGACCTGGACGGCACCCTGGTGGACTCGGTGCCCGATTTGGCCGTGGCGGTGGACACCATGCTCGCCGAGCTGGGGCGTCCGATCGCCGGGCTGGAATCGGTGCGGTCCTGGGTGGGCAACGGTGCGCCGGTGCTGGTACGCCGCGCGCTGGCCAACAACCTCGACCACAGCGGGGTCGATGACGCGCTGGCCGAGCGGGGCCTGGAGATCTTCATGCGCGCTTATGCGCAGAAGCATGAGTTCACCGTGGTCTATCCCGGCGTGCGCGAAACCCTCAAGTGGCTGCAGAAAATGGGTGTCGAAATGGCCCTCATCACCAACAAGCCGGAGCGCTTCGTCGCGCCGCTGCTGGACGAGATGAAGCTGGGGCGTTTCTTTCGCTGGATCATCGGCGGCGACACCATGCCGCAGAAAAAGCCCGATCCTGCTGCACTGTTTTTCGTGATGAAAATGGCCGGCGTACCGGCCTCGCAATCACTGTTCGTCGGCGACTCGCGCAGTGATGTTCAGGCGGCCAAGGCTGCCGGTGTGGCCTGCGTCGCGCTGAGCTATGGCTACAACCATGGGCGGCCGATTGCCGAGGAAAACCCGGCGATGGTCATCGATGATCTGCGCAGGCTGATTCCCGGTTGCCTGGACATGGACGCTGAGATACTGTTGCCCGACATCAAACGTCCCTCCTCAAGAGAATCCATCGTGGTGGTCACTCGCAAACTCTGGATGAAAGTCATCAAGGCCCTGGCCCGCTGGCGTTGGCGCGCCTGACCTGATTCTGGCCGGCCTGCCGGCACGTTTGCCTACCTGACCGTTTTGTCCTCAAACCACGAGGTTGCTCATGAACCGTGAAGAATTCCTGCGTTTGGCCGCTGAAGGCTACAACCGCATCCCGCTTGCCCGCGAAACCCTGGCCGACTTCGACACACCGCTGTCGATCTACCTCAAGCTTGCCGACCAGCCCAACTCCTACCTGCTGGAGTCGGTTCAGGGCGGCGAGAAGTGGGGGCGTTATTCGATCATCGGCCTGCCATGCCGCACCGTGATGCGCGTGCATGGTCATCACGTCAGCGTGACCCATGATGGCGTCGAGATCGAAAGCCTGGATGTCGAAGACCCCCTGGACTTCGTCGAGACCTTCAAGGCGCGCTATAACGTGCCGACGATTGCCGGGCTGCCACGCTTCAACGGCGGGCTGGTGGGCTACTTTGGCTACGACTGTGTGCGCTATGTCGAGAAGCGTCTGGCCAACTGCCCGAATCCTGACCCGCTGGGCGTGCCGGATATCCTGTTGATGGTGTCTGACGCGGTCGTGGTGTTCGACAACCTGGCGGGCAAGATGCACGCCATCGTGCTGATTGATCCAGCGCAGCAGGACGCCTACGCAAGTGGTGTGGCGCAGCTCGATGAACTGATGCACAAGCTGCGCCAGCCGATCACGCCGCGCCGCGGTCTTGATCTGGACCGGCCTCCGGCTGCCGACCCGGTGTTTCGCTCCAGCTTTACTCAGGATGATTACGAGGCGGCGGTCGACACGATCAAGCAGTACATCCTCGCTGGCGACGTGATGCAGGTTGTCCCGTCACAGCGTATGTCCATCGATTTCAGCGCCGCGCCCATCGATCTGTATCGGGCGCTGCGCTGCTTCAACCCGACGCCTTACATGTATTTCTTCAACTTCGGCGACTTCCATGTCGTCGGTAGTTCGCCGGAAGTGCTGGTGCGGGTCGAGGACAACCTGATCACCGTGCGTCCGATTGCCGGTACTCGCCCTCGTGGCGCCACCGAAGAGGCGGATCGCGCGCTGGAAGAAGACCTGCTTTCCGATCACAAGGAAATCGCCGAACACCTGATGCTCATCGATCTTGGCCGCAACGATACCGGTCGGGTGTCCGAGATTGGCACGGTCAAACTGACCGAGAAAATGGTCATCGAGCGTTATTCCAACGTGATGCACATCGTGTCCAACGTTACAGGCCAGTTGAAAAGCGGGCTGAGCGCGATGGACGCTCTGCGCGCGATTCTGCCGGCCGGCACCCTGTCCGGAGCGCCGAAGATCCGCGCCATGGAAATCATCGATGAGCTGGAGCCGGTCAAGCGCGGCGTCTATGGCGGGGCAGTCGGTTATCTGGCCTGGAACGGCAACATGGACACGGCGATTGCGATTCGGACTGCGGTAATCAAGAACGGTGAGCTGCATGTACAGGCCGGTGGCGGCATTGTCGCCGACTCCGTGCCAGTGCTGGAATGGGAAGAAACCCTGAACAAACGCCGCGCCATGTTCCGCGCCGTGGCCCTGGCCTCGCAGACTGCCGAGGGTTGAGCAGGCTTGCTGCTCTGGTAATGAGCGGTAGTTGGAGAGCTATCGTTCCTCACGCTCCAGCGTGGGAATGCCGTGGGTGACGCTCCGCGTCACCGATCCGCACCGCGCCGCAGTTCTCAGGATAGGACGCGGAGCGTCCAGAAAGGCATGCCCACGCGGAGCATGGGCACGATAGTCAGATCATCGTCCCTCACGCTCCCTCCTGCGGCAGTCTAAAAACTCAGACTCAACGCGACATTCACCCCTTGCTGGGTCACGTCATCGTTCTTGCGCCAGTTGTAATTGCCGCGCAGTGTCAGGTCCTGAGTCAGCTTCTGGCTGACGCCCAGCGTTGCCCGGTTCAGGTCGCGTTGCGGCGTGTAGCCTTCCAGCGTGAAACCCACTGACTGGACACTGTTGAGCGCCATGGTTACGTCCTGCTGATCGGTCTCGAACTCCCGCTCATGGGCAACTTCTCCCCATACCTGTGTGCTCGGTGTCACCTGGAATTTGCCCTGTACACCCACGCCTGCACGCCGCGATTTGCGCGTCTGGTCACTGAAGGTCAGCGCGGTCGAGCGGTCGCCTTTTTCCGAGTAGCCGTCGACATCGATGTGCGCGTAATCGGCGCTGACGAAAGGCGACAGATGCCAGCGACTGGTCAGGCCTGCGATGTCGAAACCCACTCGCCCGCTGGCAGCCCACATTTCACCGTCGGTATCGCCTTTTTCCTGACCTTCGCTGACGCCCAGCGCGAACTTGCGCTCGGCATTTTCGTAGTCCAGTTTGCCGCCCGACACTGCCAGATCACCCCACCAGTGGTTGGCCTGATACTGCAGGAACGCAGTGGCGATGTAGCTGTTGAGTTTGTAGTCCGAGTCTCTTGGGCCGGCCTCAAGATTCTGGCGATACGCGCCGGCGACAACCCCTGTGCGCCAGTTTTCGGCAAACCGGTAGCTGCCGCCTATGGTCAGGTTATAGCCTCTTCCGTCAGCATCAGCCGAGCTGTCCTGCGCGTCGAAGTCCATTTTCTGACCGCCTGCCGAAAGCATGCTCTGCCACTGCCCGACACCTTGCCAGTTGCCCCAGTCGCTGAGCCACTGGGCGCGAATTTCGTCCTGATGCATACGCAGCGTGCCATTGGCCATTTCCGGCAGCAGAGAGACTTCCCAAGGGGCCGAAAGCAGCGAGTAGGCGTAGTCGGCCAGCAACCTCTGTCCGGCCTCGGTCGGGTGCACGCGATCGTTGAAGAACAGCCGGTTCGGATTCGGCGTCGCACTGGACCTGCCGTTGGTGGTGCTTTCCCGGCAGCTATTGCCGCTGAAACAGGTGCTGACCAGATTCTCGTTGGGATCGAACCCGAAGCGTGCCGGTTCAGCGAGGATCTCATTGATCAGCAGCGGAACGTTCAGCGGAATGATCTGCGCATTGATCTGCGCCAGTCGGCTGACCAGTTGCTGATTGAAACCCGCGCTGAGTGCCGAGGTGGCCGAAGCCAGTGGCGAACCGCTCAAGGCTGGCGTTTTACCGATGTCCGGCAGCAACCAGACCATGATGTAGCGCGCACCGGCCTGTTGCAGGGCTTGCGCGCTGTCCGCCAGCTGATTGGCAGCTTGCGCGGCGCTGCTGGCACTCAACACGCGACCTTGCAGAAAGTCGTTGCCGCCTCCGGTCAGGTAGTAAAGAGCGTTGGGGTCAGCGCGAAAACCGTTGGCGGGCAGATAACCTGTCCGGCTGCGCAGCAGCGTGCCGGTGTTCGGGTCGACGACGGTGGATTGCGAGTTGATCGAGTCGAGAATCTGATCGGTCCGATAGCCGCCGACCGCCCAGTTATTGCCATCGGGCACTCCCAGCGCAGCATTGACCGGTGACGTCGAAGCCGCCAGATCTCCTGACGGCACACCGAGCATCCTGCCAATCAGCGTCGACGAGTTCAGGTTGAACGCTTCACCGCTGCCGTCCTGATAGGTGGGGCCGACACGATTGGTGAACCTGAGCGTGGAGCCTCTGGGCCCGGCGGTGTCCGGAAACTGCCCGGCATCGGCGAGACTGTCACCGAACACCACCATGGTCGAATAGGGCGCGGCAGCAGCGGTGCCGCAGGCAAGCGATAACAGGCAGGCCGCGAAGGGCCAGCGCCTCGATGTCTTGGTCATGAACGGATCCCGATTGTTTTTGTTTTGTACCGGAAACGTAGCAAGATTTTTCATGGCTGCAAAGTTCGATGAACATTATCGCGCTGCGGCGGTGCTTTTTTGACCTCAGGCTGCCCTGTTGGTCACGATGGCGCTCAGGTAGTTGGCCAGGTCATGCAGGTACACGAAGGGGTGACCCTGACGACTGCCGCCTGTGCGGCTGACCTTCAAGTCGATGCGTCCTGCGTTGATCTTGCGCAGCAGATTTCTGTCGTTCGATAGGTGCGAAAAATAACGCTCTCGGACGGCGCTCAGTGAAGGGCACGGCGTGGCGAATTCTTTGCGAAGTTGATCCAGTATTTCGTTCATTCCATGACTCCCTGTGGTTTGCATGTGAGTACTCCCGAGATGGGGTGCAGACAAACAATACGATATGTAGCGCATCGTGACAATACAGTTTGTATTTTAAATACGATTTGTATTGCTCGTCTCACAGGGAATCGATGTACCAGGACACGCGAGCAGTGCCGTTTTCAGGGTTGCGGGTCACGCTGATACCTTCGGCCTCGCTGATCTGATCCATGATGCGCTCCCAGTGAGCCGTCGATTCGCCAGGCTCCCTGATCAGCAGGACCTGATGCTCGATCTGCGCCTTGTCACTGGTGATAGCGTCCTGAATGCGCTGTGCCAAGGCCAGGTAAGCGTCATGTTGCGAGGTGTCGGGGAACTGCTTGAGCATGAGTGAACTCCTTTTTACTGTATGTGCATACAGTAATTGAGGGGTGTTTCTCACGCAAGCTACAAATGTTTCCTACACGGACACCTGCCCGGGACGAAACAGTGGCGCATGAAAAAGCCCCGGTTATCGGGGCTTGGACGTGGCATGCCGGGTCAGAGACGCATCGTCATCTGCCTGATGACACCGATCAGTTTGCACTCCTCGGTCACCGCAAGGGTCGGGTAGGCGGGGTTCAGCGGCTTGAGAAAGTAGCGTCCGGCGTCTTCGACCAGTTTTTTGAACGTGGCCTCGTTACTTTCCGGCAGTTTGGCGATGACCAGCTTGCCGG
Organism: Plantibacter cousiniae (nom. nud.); assembly: GCF_977070315.1. NCBI lineage: Bacteria > Bacillati > Actinomycetota > Actinomycetes > Micrococcales > Microbacteriaceae > Plantibacter > Plantibacter cousiniae (nom. nud.). The sequence continues at coordinate 142,591 of NZ_CDRVEU010000015.1, forward strand.
CAGTGGGCTCGATTCCGGTGTCGACCAGAATCAACATGCCTTCAGGAATGCTCTGGCCTGCGGGTGCGGTCATCGAATCGCCACGGACCACCAGCCAGAAGGCTCTGCCCTTGGCTTTATAGTCGCTGATCTCGAAGGTGTCCGAATAGCCGGCAGGGTAGGGCTCGACGGCTTCACTCCAGCCACCGGCCTCTACCCAGCTGATGACCGGATAGCGATAGAAACGCGAGGGCTGCACCGTGGGCTCCACGTTGTGCATGCCGGGCTCGCTGGCCGGAATGGAGGTGGTGAGAATCGGCAGGCCGAGCTCGGTCAGGAACCGATTGATAACCTCGATCTTCGGCTCACGCTTGCCATTCAGCCAATGCCCTACCGCGCCGGGCGTCACGCCCATCCGCTCAGCCATCTCTTCCTGGCTGATCTGCTGAGTTTCCATGACCTGTCTTGCGACTTCATACCATTTTCTGTTCATGCGTCGAATCATACAGGCTGTAGGGTGTTGAGCAATATACATAATGTAATGCTTCGTTGTGTCATAAAAATACAAAATGTATTGTAAGGCCTTGGTTCTGCGCAGCGAAAGGCGCTGCGCAGCGTTTCAGAAAGGTCCTACAGGAGAGACACGATGATCGAGAAAATAGAAGCCGTGATGCAGCATTGGGGAGAACAGCGCATGCGCATTGGCCTGGGCGGCGGACTGAGCAGCCCGATGGCCGGGATCATGGAGTGGGGCGCGTACATTCCGCGCCGCACACCCGGCTCGCGCGCACTGGTGGGTAATGGCAGCGGCCTGGACTATATAAGCAGCGAAGTCGAGGCGGCTGTGGCGCAGCTTTCGCGCAGCCCTGCAAAGAGCCGCGGGCCTGAACTGGCGCAACTGGCTACATTGCGTTATGTCGAGTCGTTGCCGGTGCGCGAGCAGATGCGTCTGGTGGGCATCAATGAAGGCGCAGACCGCACCTATCGCAACTGGATCAACAAGCTTCACCAGCAAGTGCTGGCGATTCTCGCTGAGCGCAGCGCTTCCAGAAGCAATAACGCCGTCGCCGACAAGGCTGCGCAAGGGTAAATGAAGACACGGTTTCACGCCGTTTATCCGGGTCGATTGCACAGCTGTGGCCGAACTCGTGTTGAACTCCGGTCAAACTCGACCCACCCCGAAACTGCCCCTTCCCAGGCTTTCCGGAGGGGGGTAAAAAGGTCCCACGATATGCGATTTGCGCCTCAGGGCAGCAGCCGGAAACAGGCTGATCAACAGCCACAACCGGTCACTCGCGACCCATCTCAAACCCCGCCTCGGCGGGGTTTTTTATTGGGCCAGGCACACGGAGGCCAGTGCACATTTTGAAGGACTATCGATGCGGGCAGTGCAAGAAGCTGCTGGCCCGCATGGGTGAGTACACAGAGCTCCAGATCAAATGTTCCCGCTGCGGAACGTTGAATCATGTGAAGGCCACGAGCCTCGAGTTATCGCCGTTGAGCGACATAAAAGCGGAATCTTCCGCGCAAAAAAATTTGACTCAATAGGTGAGATTAATGGGCTATTTTCTAAATTCAATGACCGAAAACGGGCGTGCGGTTCTCCCTCCCCGGACCGAGATGGTTCTCAACCAGTATCTGGATTCCCCTAACAAAAGATTTCGGTTGATCTTTCAGGACGATAGCAACCTGGTATTGCGGGACAATGGAAATCCGATCTGGGCTGCGAATGCCGATGCTGCTTACTCGAGTGAAGTCTACCCCCAGCGCGGCATGGGAGCTCCGGTTTCGCTTGCCTATGTGAACTACAATCTGTCGGTCTCTGATAATCAGCGGTCTAGGCTTTGGGGTACTCACAACACTACAGTTCCTAGTAAGCAGTTTCAGGATGCGGCAGCTCGCACATACCTCCAGCTTCAAGATGACGGAAATATCGTAATCATTGATGCAACGCCAATTTGGAAAAGCAAGGATTCGATTCCTGTCGCACCGGACATTTCTGCGACGATGATTTCTCCGGGTACCATGATCTACCCGAATCAGTCGTACTCCATAGGCACTTCTACTTTTATCTTCCAAGGCGACGGTAACCTCGTGCTTTATGGAGCAAATGGCTTAGTGCACTGGGCGAGCTACACCCAAGGAAAAGGTGGCGCCCTGGCGTCGATGCAAGAGGACGGTAATTTTGTAATCTACGATAATGCTGGCACTCCGCTGTGGCATACCCATACCAATGGGAATCCTGGTGCATATGCTCGAGTTCAGTATAACGGCAGCTTCTCTATCGTCTACCCGAAAATCGTTTGGGCCAGATTTGGCTTCAGGCCTGATATCAAGCCGGTGAAGGTTTTTTATCCAAATAACGGTGCGTGGAGTACCTATGATCAGCCAATCTATAAGTTTTGAGTGATCTGCCCCCGGCTCTCTAGCCAGACATTGTTTTTGTTTTATTTGATCACCAGCCCCGGAGTTCCGGGGCCCCTTATTTCTAAGTCTTGAAGAGTTCAAGGCTTTTCTGTGGCTCTAGGCTGCGCACGATTTTTTCGACCGTTTCCGCAGTCTTTTATTCAGAGGTAATGATGGACCCAACCGACCTAGGCCCAGGCACAGCTACCTGGCTGGGCGGCACGGGCACAATTCTGCTTGGCGGCTTTCTATGGCTGCGCAAGTTTCTTTCCAGAGATGCAACAGACCGGGCGATGGACAACGCGGACATCGGTACGGTGCGCCGCCTCAATGAACTGCTCGACTCCGAGCGCCAGGCGCGCAAGGAAGCTGAAGCGCGGGCTGATCAGTTCGCCAAGGAGCGCAACGAGCTCGCCGCAGCGGTTGGGCGGATGGAGGGCAAGATCGAAGCCCTCACCAGCCACATCGTTCAACTCACCGACAAGGTCACCACGCAAAGCGCCGAAATAGCCCGGCTGCGATCCCAACTCGGAGGTGCAAACGATGCACAGATGCGCAATTGATTTCATCGCTCGCCATTGGTGGCGGCGCCTGGAGGTCTGGCTGATTTCCGTGCTGCTGATCGCTGGCTGCCTGATGCTCGGTTTTCAGGCCGGGCAGTGGTCGGCGAATGCCGAGCATACGCAGCAGCTGGCCGAGGTTCGCAATGCCTACGACGCAGCACTGGGCAAGCGCGACCGGCGCCTGGACAGGCTGGCCGAAACCACCACCCAGGCGGCAGACAAGGTCGAGAGTGCTGCATCAATTGCCAATCAGGCCGCTCACACGGCCAGCCGTGCTGCAGACAAGGCTGATGAGGCGTTGGGCAAGGCGAACCAGTAGGCGTTTCCCACGCCGCAATCAACCTTCAACACACGCGGAACCCCTCATGAAGATAACCCCGATAGTTGCCCACTTGCAGGCGACCTGCCCGAGCTTTGCCGGGCGAATCAGTGCCGGTATCGACTGGGCGGCGGTCGCCCTCGGTGATCAGCTCGCCCACCCGTCGGCGTACGTGATTGCCACTGGCGATCAGTCCACTGCCAACGATTTGCAGAACGTCATTCGCCAGAACATCACCGACACGATCGATGTCGTGGTGGTGCTCGATGGCGGTGACAAGCGCGGGCAGGAAGCCAGTGAGCAACTGCATGCCCTGCGCGCCGAACTGTGGCGTGCGCTGGTGGGTTGGAACCCGGATCACGATTACGACGCGATGCAGTACACCGGTGGCGCGCTGGTGCAGATCAGCGGCGACCGGGTGACGTATCGCTTCGGCTTTGCAGCGCAGTTTCAACTGGGCCGCAATACCTCCGATCAGCCTGCCGAGACCTGGCACGAAGCGTATCTGGATGGTTTGCCCGGGTTTACCGGCGCCACCATTGAGATGGACTGCGTTGACCCCGCAGATCCGAACCTGAAATCCCCCGGCCCTGATGGCCGTATCGAAGCGAAGTTCACAGCAGAGGTAACCCCATGACTCAACGCATCACTGTAGTACCGGCCGAGGGCCGCACTGTGCCGGATCCGGAGGCGGGCGATTTGCTGCCCGTCGAAGGCCGGCAGGTGACCTTCAACGCCTGGTGGCAGCGTCGTCAGAACGACGGCGACATCACCCTTAAAACCGAGCAATCCACCACCACCCATCAAGCCTTCACGGCTTAACCAAGAGGAAGCCAAACAATGGCTATCAGCTTTAACAACATTCCATCCGATGTTCGCGTTCCGCTGTTTTATGCGGAGATGGACAACTCGGCCGCCAACAGCGCGTCGGCCAGCATGCGTCGACTGATCGTTGCGCAGGTCAACGACGATGTGTCCGGCCCCGAACTGGGTTCTCTGGTGCTGGTGCCAAGCGTGGCGCTGGCGAAAAACATCGGCGGTCAGGGCTCCATGCTGGCCTCGATGTATGAAACCTGGCGCAAGGCGGACCCCACCGGCGAAGTCTGGTGCCTGCCGCTGCTCAATACCGAAGGCGCCAAGGCCGGCGCGAAAGTCACCCTCAGCGGGGCGGCGACCGAAGCCGGTCTGCTGAACCTGTATGTCGGCGGCATGCGAGTGCAGGCCACTGTCGTTAACGGCGCAACCGCTGCCCAAGCGGCCACGGCACTGTCGGTGAAGATCAATGCCACGCCTGACCTGCCGGTCACCGCGGCTGTCGAAGCGGGTGTGCTGACCCTTTCCTGCAAATGGAGCGGGGCAAGCGGCAATGACATCCAGCTGGAATTCAATCGCCAGGGCAAGACCAATGGCGAAGTCATTCCTGCCGGCCTGACGGCGGCAGTCACCGCCATGACCGGTGGCGTAGGTACGCCTGATCAGCTCAAGGCATTGGCTGCGCTGGGCGATGAGCCGTTCGAGTTCATCTGCATGCCCTGGACCGACACCGCCACGCTGGATGCCTGGAAAGCGGCAATGGACGACAGCACCGGTCGCTGGAGCTGGGCGCGTCAGTTGTACGGTCACGTTTACAGCGCCAAGCGCGGCACGGTCGGTACGCTGGTGGCCGCAGGTCAACTGCGCAACGATCAGCATATCACCCTGCAGGGTGTCGAAAACGGTGTGCCGCAACCGGTCTGGCTGCAAGCCGCTGCCCTGGCTGCGCGCACGGCGGTGTTCATTTCTGCCGACGCCAGCCGTCCGACCCAGAGCGGCACCATGCCCGGTATCGATCCGGCTCCGGCCAGTCAGCGTTTCACCCTGACCGAGCGTGAGTCGCTGCTGCGTTACGGCATCGCCACGGCGTACTACGAAGGCGGTTACGTGCGCATTCAGCGTTCGATCACCACCTACCAGAAGAACGCTTACGGCCAGGCGGACAACTCGTACCTGGACAGCGAAACCATGCACCAGTCGGCGTTCATCATCCGTCGTCTGCAAGGCATCATCACCAGCAAGTACGGCCGCCACAAGCTGGCCAACGATGGCACGCGCTTCGGTGCCGGCCAGCCGATCATCACGCCGAGCACCATCCGTGGCGAGTTGATTGCGCAATACGCACGTCTTGAAGAAGAGGGTCATGTGGAGAACGCCGAAACGTTCGCCCAGCACCTGATTGTCGAGCGTGACGGCAATGACCCAAGCCGCGTGAACGTGATGTTCCCGCCTGACTACATCAACGGCTTGCGCGTGTTCGCGCTGCTCAACCAGTTCCGCTTGCAGTACGACGAAGCGGCATAAGCCTAACCAACCCTTTCAAGCCCGCCTCGTGCGGGTTTTTTCATTCTGGAGATAAACAACATGGGTCAGAAAGTTGCGGGTACCTGCTACATCAAAGTGGATGGCACCCAATTGACCATCAGCGGCGGCGGCGAAGCGCCTCTGATGAACATCAAGCGCGAGACGGTCGTGCCTGGTTACTACAAGGAAACCGAAAAGGCTGCCTGGTTGAAATTCACCGCCGTGCATACCGCGGATCTGCCGCTCAAGCTGCTCACTACCGGTGTGGACATGACCATCACCTGTGAATTCAAGAACGGCAAGACCTACGTCCTGTCCGGCGCCTACCTGGTGGATACGCCGAGCAGCAAAGCTGACGACGGCACCATCGAGCTGCAATTCGACGGCAATCAGGGGAGCTGGCAATGAGTGAAGTCATCGACCTGGCCAGCCCGATCGAAGCGCACGGCGAAACCCTTTCGCAACTGACCTTCCGGCGCCCTACGGCGCAGGAAGCGCGGGCTATCAAGGCTCTGCCGTACAGGATCGACAAGAACGAGGAAGTTTCCCTGGATCTGGACGTGGCGGCGAAGTACATCGCCGTCTGCGCCGGCATCCCGCCCTCGTCGGTCAATCAGATGGACCTGTGCGACATCAACACGCTGAGCTGGAAGGTTGCGAGTTTTTTCATGGCAGCGGCATCAGCGACCTCGAAGGACTGATCGCCGTCGTTTACGACCTCGCGTATTTCTGGAAGACCGATCCCGAACTGATGATGTCCAGGGAGCTGGACGTCATCACCGAGTCGATCTTGCAGACGCAACGCATCAACCAGATCCTGCAGGGGGAGTGATGGCAGACACTATCAAGACGCTGATTACCGGCGTCGACCAGCTGTCTCCAACGCTGGCAACTATCCGCAACAATGTCAAAGGCCTCGAGACCAGTCTGGGGGCCATAGAACTTGGCAAGGCAGTCACGGACAACGCTTTGGCGGGGCCTTTGATTGCCGGGGTAAAGGCAGCGATCGGTTTCGAGACCAGCATGGCCGGCGTGAAACGGTCGGTCACCTTTGAAACACCGCAACAGTTCCAGCAGATGAGTTCCGACATTCTGGACCTCAGTGAACGACTGCCGGAAAGCGCCAACGGTATCGCGGCGATTGTCGCCGCGGGCGCCAAGGCCAATGTACCGCGCGAAGAACTGACCGGGTTTGCCAGCGACGCCGTGAAAATGGGCGTCGCATTCGATCAGACAGCGGCCGAGTCGGGCGACATGATGGCCTCATGGCGGTCATCGTTTCAGATGACTCAGCCGCAGGTCACGGCGTTGTCCGAGAAGATCAACGTGCTCGGCGGCAACAACCTGGAAAAAAAAATCGCCACCATGGTGACTGCAATGGGCCCGCTTGGGCCGGTTGCGGGGATGGCTTCCGGGCAACTGGCGGCAATGGGCGCCACGCTTGCCAGCGTCGATGTGCCGGCCGATGTGGCCGCCAGCGGTATGAAGCGATTCATGCAGTCGTTGACCGAAGGTGGCGCGGCGAAAGCCGGGGCGTTCGAAGCGTTGCAGCTCGACGTCAACCAGCTGACCCAAGGCATGCAGAGTGACCCGTCCGGGACCATTGAAAAGGTTCTGACGGCGGTTTCCAGTGTTGATCCCGGCAAACAGTCGGACGTCATCACGCAGCTGTTCGGTGCCGAATCGCTGGGCGCGATCACGCCGCTGCTGGCCCACCTCGATGTGCTCAGGTCCAACCTGGCCAAGGTCGGGGAGGGCGTGCAAAACAGCGGCTCCATCGAGAAGGAGTTCGCAGACAACTCCCAGACCACGGCAACTGCCATCAAAGAGATGACCAACCGTGTCGATCGTCTGGGCATCAATATCGGCAGTATGTTCCTGCCGGCGATGAACGAAGCAATGGCCGTGATCGGGCCGATGATTTCTCAGGTCGCCGCACTGGCGGCCGAACACCCTGGCGTGATCAAGGGTGTGGTGGCCGCTGCGATTGCGTTCGGTGTATTGCAAGTTGCGGTCATGACCGCGACGACCGCCATGAGCGTACTTAGCGCGGTGATGGGCCTGTCACCGCTGGGCCTGATCGTGCGCGGCCTCGCGCTGGCGGCAGGTTTTCTGATCGCCAACTGGTCGACCGTCGCACCTTATTTCCAGGCGGTCTGGGAGGCGATTCGCGGACCGGTGATGGCGCTGTGGGACGTACTCAAGGCGGTCTTCGCCTGGACGCCGCTGGGCATGATCGCAGCCAACTGGCAGCCACTGACCGAATTCTTTGCTGCGCTGTGGGACGTGATCAAGGCGCTGGCAACCCCGTTTTTCGACTTCCTGCAGACGCTGTTCGCCTGGTCGCCATTGGGTATGGTCGTGGCCAACTGGCAGCCGCTGTCCGAGTACCTGGCCGGCCTGTGGGAAACCATCAAGGCCGAAGCGCAACCGTTTACCGATGTGCTGGCAACGCTGTTCAGTTTTTCGCCGCTGGGCATGGTCATCGAGAACTGGCAGCCGATCAAAACCTGGTTCGCAGGTCTGTGGGCGGGCATCAAGCCATTCATCGAACCGATCATGAGCCGGTTTGGTGGCGACACTGATAAGACCGTCCTGCAGAGGGCGACCGAGACGGCCAATCGGTTCGCGGAAGAACAGCGGATACGCAACGCCGGGCCGGGCGGCGGGACCGGTGCGTTTCTGGCGGCCGGTGCCGTCGAGAACGTTCGCATGAATCAGCAGTTGCTCAATCAGGCCACTGGCGTGCCGTCGACCAGCCAATTGCTCGGCGTACCCACCCCGCTGGCGCCCGGCAGCCTGTTGTTGCAACAGGGCGCAGCCGGGGCCGGCCCGCGACTTGAAGGCGAGCTCAACATTCGCTTTGAAAACGCGCCGTTGGGCATGCGCGCCGTACAAGTGCAAACCAACCAGCCGGGTTTGACGATATCGCCAAACGTCGGTTATCGAACCCTCGGCGCAGGAGCCGGATCATGAGTACATGGCGTGACAGCCTGCTGCCGGCGTCTTTCCGTGGCGTTGGTTTTTTCATTGAAAAAGCCGTCGTTCCGGCAGGTCGCAAGGGGCAGTTGCATGAGTTTCCACAACGCGACGAGCCTTATTTCGAGTCGCTGGGCAAACAGTCGAAAGTGCATACGCTGACGGGGTTCATTGTCGGTCCCGACTGTTTCGAACAGCGAGACAGACTGCTACAGGCACTGGAGCAGGAAGGTGCCGGCGAGCTGGTGCATCCGTGGCTGGGTCGTGTGCAGGTCCAGGTTGGCGAGTGCGGCGTCACACACAACCTGAACGAAGGCGGACTCGTCCGACTGGACCTGAAATTCTATCCGGCCAACCCGCTCAAGTTTCCCGTGTCGACGCTCAATACGCGACGGCAGTTGCTGGGCGCGTCCGAGAGCCTGCTGGATTCGGCGCTCAGGCGCTACCGCTCGGTGATGGCCACAGTGGACGCGGTACGTATCAACATTCAGGCGCTGCGCAGCGCCCTGTCGGGCGTATTCGCGACCATTCAGCGGCAGTTCACACCGTTCATGACGATCTATTCGGATGTCACCGCGCTGGTGCATTCGCTGGTCAATGCGCCGTTGACGGTCAGCACGCTGTTTACCACGTTCTTCGCCAGTTTCGACGGTGACAGTCGTCGAGCCAGAAGAGCGAACGGCACCAGCAGTATTGGCGGGGCGAGTACCGGAACGAATGCCGGGTCAGGTTCCGGCAGCTCTACAGGGGGGGGCTCAGGCAGCGGGTCCGCGAGTGGCAGTAACGGCACCGCTGCGAGCAGCGCGGCAGCAAGGTCCGGCAGCAATGGCGGCGTGTCCTCTGTTGAAACGGTCGATTATCGCTCCGTGATTTCCGAGGCCACGCAACAGGCGGAAGCGGTGTCCGGCATCAATCTGGTCAGCCAGGGCAGCGGGCTGGATACCGGCGTGACGGCTCAGGCCGCGGCCAATCTGGTTCAGGATGCCTTGTTGGTCAAGGTGGCGAAAATCGTCGCGAGCATGCCGGTTGCGACGACGGTCACGCCGCTCACAGTGGTGCCGTCGCTGGATCAGCAAGTGACGCAAGCGTTGCAGCGCGTCGATGTGCCGGTTGCCGATGACGTCATCGAATTGCGTGACACGCTGAGTTCGGCGATCTGGGAAGCGTCATTGAAAGCCGACCCCGAACATTACCTGGCGCTCAACACATTGCTTCAGGCGTTGATCAGGCACCTCAACGCGGTGGCGGCCTCCGGTGTACGTCTGGTGGACATGAAGGTCTCCGAGCCTTTGCCCGCGCTGGTGCTGGCCTATCGCCGATTCGGTGACGCCAGCCGGGCGCAGGAAATGGTGCAGCGCAATCGGCTGGCCCACCCGGGTTTCGTACCGCCAGGCACGCTGAAGATCGCACAGGAGTGACCCATGATCGACCCTAACGTTGTCACCCTGACGGTTGACGAGCACGACTATGCCGGCTGGAAGTCGGTGGAAATCTCTGCCGGGATCGAGCGTCAGGCGCGCAGCTTTGACGTGAGCATTACCTGGCAGTGGCCGGGCACTGAAATCTCGCATCCGATCACGCCCGGCGCAGCGTGCGAAGTACGTATCGGCGGCGAGTTGATTCTGACCGGCTGGGTGTTTGCCGCACCGATCAGCTATGACGGCAAGCAAATCACGCTAAAGATTTCCGGACGCTCGAAAACCGCCGACCTCATCGACTGCTCGGCCATCAACAGGCCGAGCCAGTGGAAGGAGGTGGGGGTGTTGAAGATTGTTGAAGCGCTGGCTGCTCCTTATGGTTTGTCGGTGATCAGCGAAATACCGGAGACCTCGAAGATGGCCGATCACACCATCGAGCCTGCCGAAACCGTGTTCAAGTCCATTGACCGGCTGCTGACCCTGTTCCGGATTTTTTCCACCGATGACGAATACGGCAATGTGGTGCTGGCCAGGCCGGGTAGTCGTGGGCAGAGCGCAGACGCGCTCGAACTCGGCAAGAATGTGTTGAGCGCCGTCATCACGCGGGACTTTTCCGGGCTTTTTTCCGAGTACCGGGTCATTGGTCAACAGACCGGTAATGACCAGACGTTCGGCAAGGAGTCGTCGGAAGTCTCGGCAGAAGTCACGGATAACCGGCATGACGACCCTGCGCATAAAAAGCGTCTTCGCGTACTGGTCGTTCATGAGGATGCGCCGATCACACCGAAACTTGCCCTGAGTCGCGCCAATTGGGAGCGTGGTCAGCGGGCCGGCAAGGCGCTGCTCACCACCTACAAGGTCCAGGGCTGGCGGCAGTCCAACGGGGCGCTCTGGCGGCACAACACCATGGTCCGGGTGATTGATCCGGTCATCGGTTTCACAAGCCGCAACATGCTGATTTCAGCCGTGACCTACTCGCTGAGCGACCAAGGCACGATCACCACACTGGTGGTCGGTCCGCCTGAAGGTTTCCAGGCCGAGCCAGGTGACCCCAACAAGCGCAGCAAGGTGCAGGTCAATCAGGACGCTTACTCCTGGCTGCTGCCCATCGACGAGGAAACAACCTCATGAGCTTACTCAATCGCATGCTGGTGCGCGGCACGGTGGTGCTCGCCAGGGCCAGCAGCAAAATGCAGGCGCTGCAAATGCGCCTCACCGCCGGAGAGGTCAAGGACGACATGGAGCACTTCGAACCCTATGGCTTCACCAGCAACCCGCTGGCTGGCGCCGAGGGCATTGCCGCCTTCATTGGTGGCGACCGGTCGCACGGTCTGCTGCTGGTGGTGGCCGACCGGCGCTATCGCCTCAAGGGCCTGGAGTCGGGCGAAGTGGCGATCTATACCGACGAGGGCGACAAGATTCACCTCAAGCGCGGCAAGGTCATCGACATTGAAACCGACACCCTGAACATCAAGGCGACGGTGGCCGTGAACTTCGACACACCGCAGATCACCCAGACCGGAAAGATCGTGTCTCAGGGCGACCAGCTTGCCGCTGGCATCAGCCAGATCAGCCATCTGCACGGCAACGTGCAGGGCGGTAATGGCCAGAGCGGGCCGCCCGTTGGAGGTGCTGGATGATTATCGAAGGCTCTCTGCAGGCGTCCTTGCTGCGCTCGGTGGTCATCAGCCTGTTCACCTGGCGGCGTGCCGAAGCGGACGACCCGTTCGACGATGCCGAGCGCTATGGCTGGTGGGGCGACACCTACCCGGCACAGGCCAATGACCGCATTGGCTCCAGGCTGTGGCTGCTGCGCCGGGTCAGGCTGACTGCCCAGACCCAGCGCGACGCCGAGTTCTATGCCCGCGAAGCGCTCGACTGGCTGATCGAAGATGGCCAGGTCAAGCACATCAACATCCTTACCGAACAGGTTCAGAGCAACCGCCTGAACCTGGGCGTCGAGCTGGTCGTCTCGGACGGTCAGCTCGTGCGTTTCAACCCTTCTGAACAGTGGCAGGTGATTTATGCCGTTTGAAACACCTACGTTACCGGCGCTGATCAACCGAACCCAGGTCGACCTCGCCGACGAAGCGCTGCGTCAGTCCGATGCGCGGGTATTGTCCCGTGCGCACAGCGGCGCGGCCTACGGTCTGTACGGCTATCAGGACTGGATCGCCGACCAGATTCTGCCGGACACCGCTGACGAGGAAACCCTCGAGCGGCAGGCCATCCTGCGCCTGAGGCAACCGCGCAAGGTGGCACAGGCCGCTACCGGCACGGTGCGCTTTACCGCTGCAGCCGGCGCGGTGCTGGATGCGGACACTGTGCTGCAGTTCAGTGATGGACGCTTCTACCGCGTCACTAAAGGCGTCACCACGGTTGCGGGCAATAACACCACCACGGTCGAAGCGGTGGATGCCGGTGTTCTGGGTAATGCGGATGCCGGTCTGGTGATGACTGCCGTGCAACCGGTCGAAGGCATCGACAGCACCTTCACCGTCATTGCCGACGGACTTTCCGGCGGCATCTCGCAGGAAAGTATCGAGTCGTTGCGTGCGCGTGTCGTGCGCTCCTACCGGGTCATCCCGCATGGCGGCAATCAGGATGATTACGTGACCTGGGCGCTGGAAGTGCCGGGCGTGACACGCGCCTGGTGTGTGCGCCGGTTCATGGGGCCGGGGACGGTGGCGGTGTTCTTCATGCGTGACGACCAGGCCGATCCCATTCCTGACGCCGAGCAGCTGGCTGCGGTCGCTGCGTATATCGAGCCGCTGCGTCCGGTCACCGCAGACGTGTATGTGCTGGCGCCGGTGCAGAAACCGGTGGTCTACACCATCCGGCTCACACCGGATACCTCCGCCGTGCGGGCGGCGGTCGAAGCGCAACTGCTGGACCTGCACAACCGTGAGGGCGGACTGGGCGAAACCCTGTTGCTCACGCACATCGCCGAGGCCATCAGCCGCGCGACAGGCGAAACCGATCATGTGCTGGTTTCACCCGTGGCCAACGTTACTGCCGCGGCCAACCAGTTGCTCACGTTCGGGGGTATTCAATGGTCGTCATAAGAACTGCCGAACATTACGCCGGACAACTGCAGGCGCTGTTGCCACCCGGTCCCGCGTGGGATCCGGAGCGGGTGCCGGAATTGCAGCAGGTCATTACCGGCCTGTCCCGCGAGTTCGCACGCATCGATGGCCGCGCGTTCGACCTGCTCAACGAGATGGACCCCGCCACCGTCAGCGAACTGGTCCCGGACTGGGAGCGGGTGATGAACCTGCCTGATCCGTGCCTGGGGCTCAAACCCTTGTTCGCAGACCGGCGTCTGTCGGTGCGTCAGCGGCTTGTGGCGACAGGAGGGCAGAACGCGGCGTTCTACATCGACATTGCCATCAGCCAAGGCTACCCCGATGCCACCGTGACCGAGCACCGAGCGCCCCGTATGGGGCGTTCGCGTTTTGGCCAGGCGCACTTCGGCACCTGGAACGCGCAATTCATGTGGACCCTGAACACCGGTGGGCGCCAGCGCCTGGGGCGGCGCTTCGGGGCCAGCTACTGGGGAGAGCGGTTCGGGGTCAACCCCGGCACCGCCATCGAGTGCTTGATCCGTCGAGCTGCACCGGCGCACAGCGTCGAATTCGTTAATTTCAACTGAGGAACACAATGTGGATTATCCCAAGAGTGTGCCAAGCGTAGGCTTGGTCAGCGGCAAGTTTGTAGATGAAAACCCGGCAACCGGCACCCCTGGTTCGCTGATCCCGGCGCAGTGGGGCAACTCGGTGACGCAGGAGATCTTGAACGTGATCCTGGGGGCTGGTCTCGTACCTAACGAGGAGGATGTCACCCAGTTACATCGAGCCATTCTTGGCCTGGCAGCATCCGATTACAAAAAATCGGTGCGTTGCGCCACGACAGTTTCCATTGGGCTGAGCGGTTTGCAGACCATTGATGACGTCACACTGGCGGCCGGTGATCGGGTGCTGGTCAAGAATCAGGACACTGCGTCGCAGAACTGGATTTATGTGGCCGCGGCAGGCGCCTGGGCTCGTGCGCAGGATGCGAACGAAAGCACCGAATGCACGCCGGGTCATCTGGTGCCGGTGCAGGCCGGCACGAAAAACGCCGGGACAGTGTGGCAGTTAGTGAACACCACCGCTCCTGTTCTCGGCACCACGGGTTTGGTGTTCGAACGTGCATTGGGGCGCAGCGGTGTGGCGGCCGGTAGTTACAGTCGGGTGAAGGTCAATCAGTTCGGGCAGGTGGAAGATGGGAGTAACCCAGGGTTTGAATGGTCAAATTTCAACTCTATAGCCTCCAGTACTGTACTTGGAGTCGACAGTATCGGAGGGGTAATCAGCGCTGCGTCCTCAACTGCGGTCACTGTAACGATGCCTGCGGCAGCGAAGGTGCCTGCCGGTGGAACTGTCATGGTTGTGAGTGCCGGAGCCGGTGCTGTTACGTTGATGGCCTCCGGGACTGACAGCCTTACGAATCAGACGGGTGTGACTGTCCCAATCGTACTGGGCATTGGCGATTCGGCGCTCTTATCTCGGGTTTCCGGTGAGTGGCGTCTGCTAGGAGGCAGCATTGCCTCCAAGTATTGCGCTGCGTTTGCGGGCGTCATAGGTCCTTCTGGACGTCAAAGACTGCCGAACGGAACGCTTATGCAGTGGATCACCGTTTCCATACCGCTAGGGCAGGGGACCGTGGTGCCTTTCAACTGGCCTATCTCATTCGATAATGCGGCCGTCTCCATTGCCTTTGCTCCCGATTTTACAGTCGCCGAATACGGTTACATGACATTGTCTATTATCGACAGAAACAAACAAGGCGCAAAGCTTGCCAACGTTGGACAGTCTTTGAAGATCGGTTCAGTTGCAGGCACTACAATTATTGGCATCGGCTACTGAGGATCTGGGCACATGATTTTTTATTCAGCTACAACAAATGGCTTTTACGATTCGTCAGAAAACACTTATATACCTGAGGAAGCGCTGGAAATATCGAGTGAGCGACATGCCGCTTTGCTCAATGGGCCTGCATCCGGATTGCGGATAATTGCCGATGATAATGGGCTTCCAATCCTTGCCGATCCGCTACCGCTGCCTGAAAAAGCGCTATTTGCTAATGAGCGCTTTTGGCGAGATGAACAACTGGCAGCCACGGACCGGCTAGTCAGTCGCCATCGCGATGAACTGGAAGGTGGGGCGATATCAACCTTGACATCAACGCACTATATCGAGCTTCAGTCTTACCGCCATAGTCTTCGTGAATGGCCGGAGTCAGGAGCGTTTCCTTTGATGGAGCATCGCCCTCAGTCGCCTGATTGGCTTTCAAAAGAACTTGCGTAAGCGCCCCGCAATGATGGGGCGTTTTTTACCCGCAATACGAGTGCTCTTGAATCACAGGAGCTTCGTCGACAGTGGGCACGGACGAGATTCATAAGCACGGCAGGAGTAACCATTCCTATCAATCAGCAACAACTGCTACAAATCCTCCCCAACGCCGGCCCTAAAGCCGGCGTTTTTGTTCCTGCCATCGCAGGCATTGCATTCGTTCATGCCGTACTTCAAACGCTGACTAGCGTTCCCTTCCACTCAAACAAAACAGGAGGTCCGCTGACGCCCGCAAGCATCAATCATTCATAAACCCATACTTTCTCACTAGAAAATCAAAGGTATTCCTATGTACACAGTAATAAGCGCTCGTGATCCACGTTGGTCCGATATGACACACACATACATTAATCTGTGGGTGTTGTTTGCAGAGTTTAAAGACACTTACGGCGAGGTGCCTTTTGGTGCGTCCCCCAACGACTCCGCTGCTCATGGAGTCGATCTGTTTAACCGTGCCCTCGCCGGTGAGTTCGGCCCGGTTCTCGAGCCGACCGAGGAGGCGGTCTTGCAGCAGGTGACGAGTCAGCGGAATAACTTGTCAAGTAACGCTACCTATCGAATCCACTCGTTGCTGGACGAACTGGATATTCTTCAGGACGCCATAGCAATGAATCTGGCGACCGAAGAGCAATTGAAATCCGTGCCAGCAATCAACGCTGAGCTGTACGCGTTCCGTCTTTATCGCGTGCGGCTTTCCCTGATTGATACATTGCCAGGTTATCCAAGGAAGTTCGACTGGCCAGTGGCGCCTGCGCAGCCTTTTGTGTATGTGCCACCTTCTGAGTAGTTGGCCATATGGCAGGGCGTGCGCGAAGACGAATGCACCCGAGCCGGCTCTGAAGCTGGCGTTACTGTTTATGCTTTCGATATCGCCGCGACCTGCTGACATGACTGCTGCTAACGACTCAGGTAACGACGCCTCGCAATGATGGGGCGTTTGTTACCCCTAATGCGCGTCGCTTTTGAGTCACGAGAGCTTCGTCGATTGGGGACACTGACGAGCGTCATAAGCAAGGCAGGAGTAACCATGCCTATCAACCAGCAACAACTACTGCAAATCCTCCCCAACGCCGGCCCTAAAGCCGGCGTTTTCGTTCCTGCTCTCAATACCGCCATGGCCCGTTACGCCATCGACACTCGGCTGCGTATCGCCGCGTTCATCGCTCAGATCGGGCATGAATCCGGGCAGCTTCGTTATGTGCGCGAGCTGGGTAGCGACAGCTATCTGGCCAAGTACGACACGGGCCAGTTGGCGTTGCGTCTGGGCAATACGCCAGAGGCAGATGGCGACGGTCAGTTATATCGGGGCCGTGGGCTGATTCAGGTGACGGGGCGGACCAACTACGAGGCGTGCGGGGAGGCGCTCGGACTGGACTTGCTTGCCCAGCCGCAACTGCTCGAACAACCCGACCACGCCGCCATGTCGGCGGCATGGTTCTGGGACCGGGCCAACCTCAACGCGCTGGCAGACAAGGGTGATTTTCTGATGATCACCCGCCGCATCAACGGCGGTACCAACGGCCTGGCGGATCGGCAGGCGCTTTACCAGCGGGCATTGGAGGTGCTGCCGTGAAAGTGC
The DNA here is from genome assembly GCF_977070315.1 of Plantibacter cousiniae (nom. nud.). NCBI lineage: Bacteria > Bacillati > Actinomycetota > Actinomycetes > Micrococcales > Microbacteriaceae > Plantibacter > Plantibacter cousiniae (nom. nud.). Next base: position 159,564 of record NZ_CDRVEU010000015.1, read on the forward strand.
TGGATATGCGATTCCTCATCCTCGCATTCGTGCTGGGGTCAGGGCTGGGTACATGGGCCGCCTGGAAATGGCAGGCGGCCCGCTATGGCCTGCAACTGTCCGCGCAACAGCTGACATGGCAGCACGAGCGCGAGCAGGCGGCGCTGGCGCTCGTCGACTGGCAGAACGCCGAGCAGGCACAACGACGGGCGCTGGAAGTCCGTTTGCACACCAACGATACAACCATCCACAAGGAGTTGAGCGATGCACAGACTGCTCAGGCTCGTTTGCGTGATCGCCTGGCTACCGCTGATTTGCGGTTGTCAGTCCTCCTCGCCAACAGCCCCGCCAACCGTGATGGCATGCCAGCCGGCACCGATACCGGCGGCGTGGTTCATGGAAGCTCGCGAGGCGAACTTGACCCAGCGGCTGCTGGACGAATTGTCGCCATCACCGACTACGGCGATCAGGGATTGATCGCTTTGAAGGCCTGCCAAGCCTACGTGCGCGAGATTGCGCACTGATGTTCCTCTCGGCTCCCCACCCTCGGCCATCGTGCCCCTGCCTCAATCCCGCCTCCGCGAGGAGGCGCGGCCCTCTTTTCAGCCTTTAACCGCTTTTCAATCGGCGCAGCCCGGTACATTCATATTGCACCGGCCGATTCGGTACGCTAATGTCCTGAAACGTACCGATGAGACCCCTTCCGTGACGACAGTCAGCAAGCTTTTGATGCGCGTTATCAAGGCTCACGCCCGTTGGCGTTGGCGCGCCTGACTATTTCCTTGCCGGCCCTGCCGGTCCCGTACCTGTATGCCTTCGATTTTGTGATGTTTTTCTCCGTCCCCCGGCCTTATGGCTGACGAGGGGATGCATGAGTGAAGCAGAATCCGGAAGGCCTGAATCAAGTCAGTAAATCAAAAGGTTGATAGCAAAATGCTGCTGATGATCGATAACTATGATGTTCGTTCGCTATTGTCCGGCGTCGTCCGTTTTTTCGCTGATTCTGCCGATTTTTCTAGCTGATTCATCCGCCATTGTCCGTGGTAGTGCGGAGACATCCAGATAAAATGCGGGTATGGTTGCGGGTATAAAATATCGGATACCCGCATACCCTCATGGCCCTTACCGACCTCAAGATCCGCCAGGCGAAGCCGGGCAAAACCTCCTCCAAACTGACCGACAGTGGCGGCCTGTATCTTGAGGTCACTGCGGGTGGTTCAAAGCTCTGGCGCTACAGGTTTCGTCTCGCAGGTAAAGAAAACACTTACGCGATTGGCTCCTACCCCGATGTGTCGCTTTCGGATGCGCGCACCGAGCGTGATGTAGCGAGGGACCTGGTCAAATCGGGACGAAATCCTGCGCACGTGCGGCAAACCGAGAAGGCGCAGCAACTGACCGAAAATCGCAACACGTTCAAGATCGTGGCGCAGGAGTGGATTGAGAAACGGCTGGCCCAGCGCACTCAAAAGTATCGAGATCAGATCGAGCGGGCATTCCTGAACGATGTCTACCCGAGAATAGGTCGCTTACCCCTGCGTGAAATTACAGCTGCCCAGATATTGGAGATCATCACTGCAATGGACCGTCGTAACGCGACCACCTTGGCGCTGATGGTTAGGCAGTGGATCTCCGCCGTGTTCTGCTATGGGGTGGCGACTCTGCGTGCGGACTCTGATCCAGCGGCGGCGGTGAGAGGGGCGATTAGGCGGAGCGAGGTCAATCACAGTCGCCCAATGAGTCTGGTAGAGCTGAGGGAGTACTTCAAGGCAGTCAAAAACTACGGTGGTCATAGGCGAACCGTAATTGCGCTCTACCTTTTGCCGATCTTGTTTGTTCGAACCGTCGAGCTGCGCTTGGCTGAGTGGTCCGAATTTGATTTGGATGCTGCACTGTGGACGATACCGGCCCAGCGAATGAAGAAGCGCAAGATTCACTTGGTTCCGCTGCCTGAATCCGCGCTAGCTCTGCTGCGTGAGCTTCGTGAGATAACGGCGGGTAACCTTTTGTTTCCCGGAATGCGGCACCCGAGGGAACCAATCAGCGCTACCACATTAAACCGCGCGCTTGAGTATATGGATTTGAAAGGCTGGCATTGTCATGACTTTCGTGCAACTGCATCTACCCACCTTTACGAATCTGAGCTATGGTCTAGTGACGTGATTGAATTTCAGTTGGCCCATGTCGAGCAAAAGAAAAGTAAGGCAGCCTATAATCATGCATCGTACCTCCCTGCACGAAAATCGCTAATGCAGTGGTGGGATAATTATATTTTTAGTAATGAGGTTAATAGATGAGTCTCGTGAAATTGTTTGACACTGCTGCTAGCCCAGACAGAATTTTTCTAGAGGTTGTCAGTTCGGGTATTGCCGGAGTATTTGGTGGGCGACTCGCTGTACGAGATGTAGCGGGCAAGGTTGGGGATTTGGCTAGGATGAAGGGTGTTTGCGTAAGCCAAGAGGGCGGATACGTTAGTTCAGGTCTGACGCATAATCACTCTCGGACAGAGCTCGCTTACATGTTCGATGATAACAAGTTTACTCCGGAAACTGCTTTAGAAGCAGTCGAGGCTACATACGACATACTTCATCCGTGATGTTAATGTGTTAAACATGAAGGCGGGCTTTACTGGTTTTGCCTGCCTTCAGATTGCTTGATCAAGCTGCAAATCTAGCGAGCTTCTGTTGCTCAATCCAATCCTGAACTTCCTTTTGTGACCAGCGGGAAAACCTTCCAAGTTTTGTTGGTGCAGGAAAAGCGCCGTCAGCAATTAACTCGTAGATGGTCGACTTGCCGTAGCCTGCTTGCCGACATACCTCTGGGAGTTTGATTAATATATCAATATCGTGCTCAATCATGCGGTCTCTCCCAGGTTGAGGCCGGTTTGTTGAAGCGCCCGCATGCATCTTGGATTGATCCATATACACTCCTGCCGAACAGCGCCTCCTCGGCCCGCAGATATGCGGGCATTCGTGGTATTGCATGTCCAACCCTTTAGGGACTCTGTGTAGATTGCGCTCGGGTAGCCAGAGAGAACGACCATGCCCTTAAGCTGTTGCAAGGTGGCCAGAAGCTCCAGATGCTGGAGGTCGTCAAGTTCGTGTTTGTAGTACCGTCCTTTCGCCGCTCCGTTCACCCTGGTGCCATGTAGATAAGGCGGGTCGACATAGTGAAGGGTTGATTCTGCATCGTGTGCGAGTAGGACCTCGATTGCTGGTCGATTTTCGATCAGTACTCCGGTGAGGCGCTGACCAATATTGGCCACTTGGTCTGGATAGCGGGCCCAGAGTTGTTGGGCAGTACCGTACTGGCGCTTTGTGTCGATACGAAAGCCGGTTACTCCCTTCGTTGCGCCTGCTGATCCAAAACCCATCTGTGCCCGGATTATTAGTCTGCGCGCTCGCTCGACGTTATCATCGGTTGGTTCCCACGATAACTCGAACTCGGCCCGCGAGTACGGGGTTAGAACCAGACGCTCTGTCAGATCAGCTCGCGTGTCAGCTGCTTGCAGTGTGCGGAACAAGTTCACGACGTCGCCATCCAGGTCGTTGTAGACCTCTGCATAAGATCTTGGCTTCTGCATAAGCACCCCTGCAGCGCCGCCGAACGATTCGACATAGCAGGTGTGCGGTGGGAAATGCTCCACGACCCAAGGAGCCAGCCGGAATTTACCGCCGTGATACCGAATTACTGGCGATGAGACCGTCATGGCTTCACCTGCTTGAACTCGACGACCCAGACCCACGGGTTCGACTGCCATGAGCCATCGCCGTTAATCATCGTCCACAGCCCGCCGAACAGCTCAAGGGGCGAGTAATCGTTCCCGTCTGGGTCTATGTCCTGCTCGCAGCTCATGACGCCCTCGGCCAGTGCCTGCTCTGCGCTGATGTCCTGCAGTCGCTCGATGCGCACGGCGGTTATTTCCAGAAGGATGCGGCAGGCCCAGCGCGGCATGTGGATGCTGGGCCGCCACCTGAAACCGTAGTCGTTACAATTGGCGCGATAGATGCAATTCCTAGGTTTGCGCAGGTCGAGAGGTATACCGCCGATTTTCTTTCCTGCTCTCACCCAGTCTGAGTAATTGCAAGCGTTGTTACCCCACGACTCATGCCCTGCGTCGGGGGAGGGTATCCATGCCTCGCGCACCCAAAGTCGCTGGCCGGGTACGCCATAAGGGCAATTATTGCGAACATCGGCGGCTCCGATCTCGCTGCCAGCCAGATCGCAACCGGTTGCGCGGTCGATGAGCGGAAACTGAATGGCCCGGCGCGTGACCGTCTTTCGGCCCTCCAGGATTGCGCGGACCATTGCACCGTTGAACAGGATCGGGCGCTCTTTAATCGTCGCAGCATAAGCTCCGTTCTGAGCGCGGCAACCGGCATTGGTGAGGTCGAGCTTGGTGTTGTTGAAAGCCAATGTCAGTTCCATAGGATCAGCGCCCCGTTGATGCAGCATCATGGCGAAGTTCGCGATGTCCTCAAAGTTGCCAGCATTGCCCTTGGGGACGTGCCCAACCAGCAGATCGGCCAGGTGCTTGTCCTGCACGCATGACTCACTCCAGCCGTGACGGCCTTTGGCACGGGCCTTGGCAAGCTTGGTTTTCATTGCAGCAGCGAACTCATCAACAGCTTGATTATCAGGGTGCTGGTCGACCTGCGCTGGGAAGGGGCGAGCGCAAAACGAGTCCAGATCTGCGAGGTACTGAGCCACTTCCGGGGTATCGATATGCTCGACTAGCGTACGCGACTTACCCAGGAGGGCCGCACCCTCGCTTAACACCGATAGGGTTTCGGTAAGCTGCCTACGCGCTCTGTCACGCGCTCCGGTGCGGCTCATGCTGCTTCCCCCACGTCTATCGGGCTTTCAGTCGGTTTGTTGCTGTCGCGAATCTCGCCAAGGATTCGGAGCACTATGGCGTTCAGCTCCTGGAGTTGGTTTGTTGCCCGAGTGCGCCATGGCTCTGTGCCTTTGACGTGCACCCACGTTTTATGGGCCAGCCCCAGCGTGATGGCTGTGTCTGACAGAACCTGGAGATCGGCTTTGGTGAGCGAGCCGGTGCTGCGCGAGTTCAACTGCTCCTCCAGATGTCTGATGGTGAGGTTTTTGAGTTCGATAGTGTGCAGAAACCCTTTGCGGTCGCGTTCGCGGCGACGTGCAAGCGTTGCTATGTCTGCATTCAATGCATCCATCCGTGCGCTGCTGTCGGCGATACCTGCGGATTTTCCTGCCCAGTATCAGCGTCGAGCGGCTCACGATGGTTGGGTGGTTCAGGTGCATCGGGGCCAAGATGGATACCGCGGTTTTGATGCACTCCACTATGGAAGGCTCGGGCAAAAGCCTGTTGTTCGCCGACACCTTCGGCGCGCTTTACGGGCAGTACGCCGCGACAGTTGGCCAGACCCAGTTAGAGAGCAACTTCAACGCCTGGCAAAGCCGGAAGATGTGGGCCGTGTTCGAAGAGGTGGTCAGCCGCGATCAGCGTTACAACCAGGTCGGCAAGATCAAGCACCTGGTCACCGGCAAGACCGTACGCATGGAGTCGAAGTTCATCAACGGCTGGGAGGAAGCCAACCACATGAACGCGGTGTTCCTCAGCAACGAGATCCTGCCGTGGCCGATCAGCGACAGTGACCGGCGAATGTTGGTCATGTGGCCGATGGAGACTTTGCCGATCGCCCGACAGAAAGCCATCGGCCGTGAGCTGGAGAATGGCGGTGTCGCCGCGCTTTATGGCTGGCTGCTGCGTGTGGATCTGGGGGACTTCAATGAACGCACCCGCCCGCCTAGCACTGCGTCACGCGAGCGGCTGGTTGCGCTCAGCCGGGCAGGGTGGCAAACGTTTCTGTACCTTTGGCGGTATGGCGAACTGGGTCGCGGGCTCTGGGGCGTATGTCTTTCAACGGACCTCTACGCCTTGTTCCTTGAGTGGTGTCAGCGCAACAAAGAGCACGTGATGAGCCAGACGAAGTTCTCGCTGTTCATCAGCTCGGAGGTGGAGAAGACCCGGTCAATACCCTGGACTGAACGCAATGATCGGCGCTTCGGCGCTTTCTTTGTGCCCGATGATCCTGAGGCTTCCCTTCCCCCATCAATGAGAGCGCCGGACTTGGGCGTTGCCGTCGATGCCTGGCGGGCCAAGGCGCGCCTTGCGGGGTGGAACGTCGACAGCTGGGACCACGTGAAGGCGGTCGCAGCATGAGTACCTCTCAAAGTGTGTCGGGTGTGTTGGGTATGTTTTGGGTCGGTTTTGGCAACCCGACACAGATCAAACGCCCATCTTTCGCGGGGTGCAGACGTGTGTGTTGGGTGTGTTGGGTTTGGCTTCGCGTGCGCGCATGCGTGACGTTATTAATGCCGCTTAAAGCGCAGTTGTTTTTTCTCCATGCGAGGACAGACAAACCCGACAAACCCAACACACCTAACACACTATTGATTAATTCATTGTTTTTAAAAGGTTTTAAGTGTGTTGGGTCTGTGTTGGGTAGGGCGTTTTGTGTGTTGGGTTCAGATTTCGAGAGGAAAGGGCAGTGATCAAGGAAATCGAAGCGTTGATGGTGCATTGGGGCGAGCAGATGCGCGAGCGCGGCCAAGGCGGGGGCTTGGGCAGCCAGATGGGGGCCATTATCGAATGGGGCGGGGCGCCGCCGCGCGGTACGCCGGGTTCCCGGATACTTGGTGGTGCTGGCTGCGGAATTGATCACATTGCCGGTGAGGTTCAGGCAGCAGTAGCAGAGCTGGAACGGTCAGGCCGCGCACCGCTGGCCCGGTTGGCACTGGAGCGTTATTGCGCCATGGCGACGGTCCGCGATCAGATGAAAGCGGTCGGTATTGCCGAAGGCGCTGATCGGACTTACCGCAACTGGGTAGATCGCCTGCATCAGCAGGTGTTGGTGATTCTTAAAGCACGTACCCGCGCACATCGTGGGCTGCCGCCAGATCGACAATCCAGCGTTCAACTGCCGAGGTCGGTTAGGGAATCCGACTCGCTGCGCCCTCTAGGACAGCATGACCGTTCGTCCGGGTAGTTTGTCGCATTGTGGTCGCATTGGTGTTCTATCGCGGACACATTTGGCCCAACCGTTAACAGGCCCTTTTCGGTTTTTCCGAACGCAGGTACAAGGTGGGCACGATCTGCGATTTGCGCCTGAATCGCCTACAGAGCACCTGCTGTGCATGCTTCAACCCAGCCATCCCTAGGCTGTCACTCACCCCGCTTCGGCGGGGTTTTTATTTTTAGCTCACCCCAAGGGTGGTAACCGGATGCGCACCATGCCCGACAAACCAGATACGTGGGCCAGGATCGTGGCGGCCATTTCAAACCCACTGTGGCAGGGCATGATCATGGCCATCGTCGTCTCTCTACTGCGCATCCTGTACGACGCCAAAGAAACCAGTAAGCGCCGGATACTGTTCGAAGCGCTGATATGCGGGGCGTTGAGTCTGGTGGCGTCGAGTCTGATCGAGTGGATGACCTGGCCGCCCAGCCTGTCGGTGGCTGCTGGCGGGACCATCGGCTTTCTCGGCGTCACGGCCATTCGGGAGCTGGTCACCCGATTTATTGGCCGGAAGGTGGATTCCGTATGAAAGCCATCGCTGCCGCAATAATCATCGCGCTGGTGGGGGTACTGCTCGTTGGCATCCAGCAGTACCGCGTTGTCGCCATCACCGGTGCCATGCAGCTCGAAACAAAGAGCAAGAACGAAGCCATCGCTGCCAATGCCGAGAGCCTGGCGACCATCACCACACTACGGGCAGAAGCCAAGCGTAATGCCGACTACCAGGCTGATCTGAGCAAGCGGCTCAAGGCCAGTGAAGACAAAGCCAAACGGGCGAGGAAAGACTTTGATGATCTCAAACGCACAAACAAACCTGTTCGTGATTGGGCTTCTCAGCCTTTGCCTGACGGCCTGCGCGGCAACGCCGGTGGTGGTCACAAAAACATCAGCGGTTCGAATCGAATCCCCTGAGCTGATTCCTTGCGAGCGCATCGACACCGATGAGGCCGATCTTCGTTCGAACGGCGACGTCTGGGAGCTCAAGGATCAGGCCATCAGGCTGCTCGACACCTGCGCAGACCAGATTGATGCCCAGATACTGCGCAGTCAAAGTCAGTGAAGCCGATTGCCAAGTTTCAGAGCTATTTACTAATGCCAGATGACGTGTCCGGTGAACGCTTCACCACGTACAAACGAGGGGGCGAGCGTCGAGTCGCGGCTTTATGCAGATCTACTGCTTGTTGCAGTCGATCTGTCATCGCGTTTAGCTCTGCCATGGCGACCCGAAGCTCTTTGAGTTGGGCTACGACAGCAGGGTCTTCAACCAAACCGGTCTCTTTCATCCTCATGAGCATGTCAGCGATCTGCATGTATCCACTAAGCTGCTTTTCCAAATCATTCATGTTTGCACTTCGCTCGTCAGAGGTGGTGAATGTCTCGCAGTTAGGAGTTTTTCGGCAAATGGCCCTCAGGCTTGAGGCGTGGGCGATAGGCGGCGGTTTCAGTGGTCGAGTCGGCGCCCACAGCACCCGCGAGCCCCTGCTATTTGGGTCCTCCCTGAGGGGGGCTCCCTACACGGGTACGTGGACTCGCGGTTCTTGTGCAGCTCAGTTTTCTGCAGGGATGTCCGTCTTCTCAAGGTTTTTGCATGGGCGGACAAATCGGCGACACCGATGGCGCCAGCTCGTCGTCAGGTCTGCCCCCCCCCACGGCTCAGGAGGCAGGGGACCCTGGGGGTATTCGAGGCATACGGGGCTGGGGACTCGCGGGACTTGGTTAGCGGACGGTTCACCAGCTTAGTGAACTGCGGTGAACAGGTGAACACCCCGTATTCATTGGGTGAACAGGACATTTCAGCATGACAGTGATCAGCAAGTCGGACTTCGCAGCACGGCGCGGCTGGGCCAAATCCTACGTTTCCAAACTGGCAAAGCAGGAACGCTTGGTTCTCACGCCAGACGGGAAGGTGGATCTGGAAGCTACCGAAGCGTTGCTGGCCGATTCCGCTGATCCTAGCAAAGCCGCTGTCGCGGCCCGCCATGAAGAAGGTCGTATTGATCGCGGTGTCTACAGCGAGCTTTTGCCGAGCGCCGAAACACCTGCGGTGCAGCCCCCGAGCAAAGGCCCGGACTTTCAGAAGTCCAGAGCGCATCGCGAGTACTACCTCGGGCGGCTATAACCATTCTCCCAGCCCATACCTACTTCAGAGAACACCCTTTGCGAAAGGGCCAATGCGCTGTCTTTCACAGTCACACCCTTGCAAACGTGTAGTTGTCATGGCTGCCTCGCTGCTTATGAATACTCGGGTCGCCATCAACTGGATTGGTTCGATGGTTCATTCATCGCCAGCGAACATACTTGCCCTGAGTCCGACACGTGAGCTCGCGCTACGACTAAACTTCCGCATCGATAAGGAGTTTAAAGCTACCCCCGCTCTTCGCGGTCGATTGACGACTATGGAGAGAGAGTTTTATAGCAGGTCTTTCGAGGGCGGATCGCTTCGCGTAATGCCAGCAGCCTCGTTAACCTGTCAGTCGTTTGCTGCTGATTACATCTGCGGTGACAACATAGACTTCTGGCCCGTTGATGTTGACCAAGGGATCGACCTTATCAAGGCGGCAGAGCGTTGCCACGAGACATCGATACTGAAGCCCAAGTTCTATTTCTCTGGGACTCCAACTAGGCAATTAGCATCTCGCATAGAAAGTTTGTTCTTGGTGAGTGATCAACGTCATTACTACTTGCCATGTCCTCATTGCCGACATATGCAAACGTTGGAATGGGACCGCCTGCATTATTCGTCGGACTTCCAGGCAGTGCATTACCAGTGCTCAGGCTCAGCGTGCGGTGCTTCGATCACAGAGCAACACCTGGGCGAAATGCTCCTTATGGGGGAGTGGCGGTCTCACTCAGAGGGCGATGGCGAAACTGTTGGCTTTCATCTCAACGCTCTTTATGCCCCGTCTGGATGCTGGGGTTGGGCTCGGATGGCTAAGCAATATGAAAGAGCCAAAAAAAGCCTAGCTAATGGAGATGTGTGGGAAATGAAGGTGTTCTACAACTGCATGCTCGCAAGGAGCTGGGACGAAGCTCGCGACTAGCCTGGCCTACTAACAGCCGCATTCCTACATCCCACTCAAGCCTCCATGTGTCGCTAACTCAAGAGAAGTTGATATGGCTTACACCCAGAAGCACCTGGATGCCGTCGAGGCAGCGATAGGGCGTGGCGAAAAAATCGTGCGTTACGCAGATCGGACGGTCGAGTACCGCTCGGTTGATGAGCTGATCCAGGCTCGCGATCTGATCCGCACCAGCCTGACCAATGCTGCCGGTCCGCGCTCCCGCGTCATCCGTCTTTACCATGGGGGCAAGGGCCTGTGACTACTCGTTACCCCACGCTGACGCGTTCCGGCTTCGTCCTGCCCGAGCGCATGAAGGCCAGTTACGAAGGCGCTGCCGACGGTCGCCGATCCGCCACTTGGGACGCACCTGATACATGCGTCAACAGCCTGATCATGCCAGCGCTACGCAACTTGCGCTCACGCTCCAGAGCAGCGGTGCGCAACGATCCGTATGCGGCCAATGCTATTGACCGCAGGGTCAGCAACCTGATCGGCACCGGCATTACCCCGCAGCCCAGGATCGCGGACAAGGAGCTGCGTCGTATTTTTCAGGAGACATGGGAAGACTGGGTAGACGAATCCGATGCCGATCAGCTGACCGACTTCTACGGCCTGCAAGCCTTGATCGCCCGTACGGTCGAGCAGTCGGGCGAATGCTTCGTCCGGTTACGACCCAGGCGGATGGATGACGGCTTGGCGGTGCCCTTGCAGTTGCAATGCCTGGCCCCCGAGTTTGTTCCGCATGACAAGTTTGAGGTGACCAGTACCGGCAACATCATCCGCGCCGGGATCGAATTCAACGGATTCGGCAAGCGGGTGGCGTACTGGTGTTATCGCTCACACCCCAGTGACATGACGTCGATCAATGCTGGGTACAACATGCTGGTGCGCATCCCGGCCAGCCAGATGCTGCACATCTTTGAGCCGGTGGAGCCCGGCCAGCTTCGTGGTGTGCCTCGCCTGGCACCGGTGTTGAAGCGACTGCGCAGCCTCGACAACTTCGACGACGCCGTCCTGTTCCGTCAGGAGGTGGCCAACCTGTTCGCGGGCTTCATTCGCAAGCCGTCTCCTGAAGGTCAGCCCATGCTCGATCCGTTGACGGGTGCGCCCCTCAAGGTCGGAGGCGATGGCTTCACGCCAATGGTTGCGTTGGAGCCGGGCACGATGCAGGAGCTGCTGCCGGGGGAGGAGGTCGAGTTCTCGACACCGCCCGATGGCGGCAACAACTATCCCGACTTCATGCGCCAGCAGCTAATGGCGGCAGCGGCCGGTGCGGGCTTGCCCTATGAACTGATGACAGGGGACAGCCTTGATGGCGAGTACTTGGTTGATTCGGTGGAGCAGGTATTCACCCAGTCTGGCTGGACTACAGCAGTGGAGTGCAACGGCGGGAAATCCGGCAAGGCCAAGGCGAAGGGCAAGAAAAAGAAAGAGAAGAAACCGGTCAAGGTCGTACAGCTTTAAACAGACAGATCATCACCTACTCACCAGGAGAGTCACGCATGTCGATAACCACGCAGCAATTGCTGCAGATACTTCCCAACGCCAGCTCCCGAGCTGGCGTTTTTGTTCCTGTCCTAAACGTTGCGATGAGCAAATACGCCATCGTCACCAAATTGCGCATGGCTGCGTTTCTGGCGCAGGTAGGGCACGAGTCCGGCCAGCTCCGCTACGTGCGCGAGTTGGGCAGCGATCAATATCTCGACAAGTACGATACCGGGCGGCTGGCTGAGCGCCTTGGCAACACGCCAGAGGACGATGACGATGGTCAGCTGTATCGGGGCAGGGGACTTATACAGGTCACCGGGCGAGACAACTACGCCGCTTGCGCAGAGGCGTTAGGGCTGGATCTGCTCGAGCATCCCGAACTCCTGGAGCGCCCAGAGCATGCAGCCATGTCGGCAGGTTGGTTCTGGCACCGGGCTGGCCTCAATACCTTGGCTGATAAAGGCGAATTTCTGGCGATCACCAGACGCATCAACGGCGGCACCAATGGCCAGGCAGATAGGCAAATGCTCTACGAGCGTGCCTTGAAGGTGCTTGCTTGATTTTGTTCTCTGACAGAAATATGTGTATGGGCGTATGAGTCAATCTCTCGGAGTCGTATCCTGCTGGCTTAACGTTATGCGATAGCTCTTCAGCGTCTCACCTTCAGTGAGGTATTGCTTACTAAAGTAGCGGTACACGGCGCCTTTTATCTCGATCCCAACGCCGTTTTCTGTGTCACGTATTTTTACATCCTTGACAGCGCTATCTGTGATCATGAAAAGGTCGGCTTTATTTAGCTCTTTCAATATCTCTTTATCGTTGCCGCTTAAGGGTTTACTAATGTAAAAGCGAAGCGTGTTAAGGTCGGTGGCGGGCGCGAAATATTCGGTGACGTACAGCCACGCGCCGTCAGGAAACTCACGTTTAATGACAACTTCGTCAGCATCACCTCTGCCGAAAAGGAAGCCATCAAAAATAAATCTTAGCGCGATTATGATAATTAGCGCCCAGAAGAAAAATTTATAATTTAGTTTAAGCTCAATAGCCTTTGAGTTCTGCATAGCGGATCCCTCTTTCTATCCATACCTGATCTTTAGGATCATCACCATAAGGAGCCCTCCAAAACCAATGACCCCAGTCAATATCAGGGTCTTGTGTTCCTGCGTCCTTTTGAGCAAAGCCGGCAGCTCTTAATAAAAGCTGTTCGGATAACTGGCCAGCTCTACCAACAGCACCGTAGTGGAAGTTACCGAAGTCCTCCCATTTGCGATTTTCCTGCTTGTAATCCCATGGTCCGCGACCACGAACCTTTTGGTAGAACCAGCTCATAAATGCGCCAGTTGCAGGGTCTCGTTTCCAGCGGTCATTGGCCAGCTTCATATGCACATCAACACTCACGTGAGGAGGTATAACAGGCGGTATGATAATGTCCATAACTATTCCTTATTCTAAAATAGAAAGAGTTATGAATAGATTTTGTTGCTGATAGCATCCCAGCCGCCAGCAATTTGCCCAGCGCTCTGACCCGACTTCCTACTTTGCTTTGAGTAGACGAGCTGAATGCGCCCGTAGTTCAAGGCAATCAGCTCGCTAGGAAAGGCACCGGCTTGATTGCCATTACCAGTCAATGTAAATGAACTAATAATAACCTCTTCCAGTTTTATCTCTAAGTATTTGACTTTCGGATCTCCGGCGCGAAAAACGTGCACGGATACTTGCTTAAAATGCTTACCGCTGCAGCAAGCTTCATGAAGCTTCGGCGTAGCGTTATCTACGGCTTTCCGGACAAGCATGTCACTCATGTAGGCACGCCCTGAGGTCGCGCCACCAGATGAGGTGGACGTCGCAGATGCTGTCTGGTTTGCAGAGAGGTCGAAATCCTGTAATTCGATCCAGTTTTCGTAGCTCTCGGAGAGGGTTTCGCCTGGTACACCTTCAATCTGGAGATATGCTTCAAATGACATAGTAAATTCCTTTTAATGAGGCCCTTGTCCCTCAATCATACACAAAATAATTTTTCAGTGGTGCGCCTGCCAGCTTTGGGCAAAATCGGTCTGTAGGTGGATTGATCGGCTGTAGGCCTCAAAGGTGGCAGCAGTTCGCTGACCCTCATCGGGTTGAGCAGATCAAGTTGTGTCAGTTACGAGTCAATCAACCGCAGCCGTAAGTTAAAAAAGAGCGACCAGTCGTGATGCGCCAACACCACGCCCGGTCGCCGTCCCCGCAGATTACCCCTGCAAGTCCAGCCAAGGCTCTCGCTTCGTGCACAAAGCGGAGCGAGCCTAGCACCTGTCAATATATACAGTAAAGGTCTTGCTTTCTATGTCCACACCCATCATCCCTTGGATGGGCGGCAAACGCCGCCTGGCCGACCGCCTCATCCCACTGTTCCCACCCCACGAATGCTACGTCGAAGTGTTCGCAGGCGGTGCGGCCCTCTACTTCATGCGTCCCCAGGCAGCTCCTGTCGAGGTCTTGAATGACATCAACGGAGACCTGGTGACGCTATATCGCGTCGTCCAAAACCACCTTGAAGAATTCGTCCGCCAGTTCAAATGGGCACTCAGCTCGCGCCAAGTATTTGAGTGGCAGAAGATGACCCGTCCCGAAACCCTCACCGACATCCAGCGCGCCGCCCGGTTCTTCTACCTGCAGCACCATGCTTTCGCAGGCAAGGTGAGCGGGCAGACGTGTGGCACTGCCACGACCGGCCCGGCCATCAATCTGCTACGGATCGAGGAAAACCTGTCTGCAGCCTGGCAGCGTTTGTCAGGTACGTATGTGGAGAACCTGCCGTGGCTTGAGTGCGCTGAGCGTTACGACCGGCCTCACACCTTCCATTATATGGACCCGCCTTACTGGCAGACGGCCGGGTACGGTGTGGATTTCCCATTCGAGAATTATGAGCGGATGGCTGATTTCATGCGGAGGTGCAAAGGGAAAGTGATGGTCAGTATCAATGACCATCCAGACATAAGGCGAGTGTTCGACGGGTTCCATTTTGAGATGCTGGATATCCGATATACGACAACCAATCAACGGCATGGAACTTCTACCGTTGCAGGTGAACTTATAGTCATGAATTGGGAGCCAAAGTTAATGAATGGATTATTTTAACTTGGTCTATCTGGACCCAAAATTCGTATAGTTTCTAAAAGCCTGGTATTTCACGCCACGCTTTTTTAGGTGGCAAAGCTTGGAACCTCCAGGCGTTCGAATGGGAAAGCTTCTTCTATTCCAGACGATAGCTCATAGAGATCAGAGAAACCGTGTCGGCGGCCTAGCTTTGGTGTCCAATATCTACCATGCGCAAGCCAGTGCCTGTATTTTTGGGCGGTCCTTAGCTTTTCAATATATGGTGCTGACGAAGGAACATGATTTTTCCAAGCAGCTAAAATGTCATCGAACCTCATCTCTAGCTTGTGCTTTCCGTATAGTTTTCGGAATGCACGACTGAGCGGGTCTTTCAACTTTTTATCTACCCTTGCGAGATAATCTATCCTAAACCGCGCCTCAAGCGCTGCGAGTACAGTTAGGCAAGTTGATGTCTCGAACTCGTCAGACTCTCGCTTGTAGGCATCAATTACTTGTTCAGGAGTGGAGAATGCGTATTTGTCGATATAGGCATCGCTTCCGCCCAGATAAAATGTACCTATTGCAGTTCGGACGCCTTCATAATAATCAGCTATGTCTGAGTATTTTAAATGCAGTCCTGATGGCTGAAATACGATTCTCCTCATGCCATATCCATTATCAGTTCTTGGAAGTTCTCCTTGTTCCACTCAGAGTATTTGTACGGAGGTTTGGCAGATAGTATGACCCAGCGCCATGGAAGCTCTTCTTGACCACTATTTGGCTGCGGTTTACGAATTGGTGTCTCGTCACCAATTGTGACTGTTACAGTGACCTTAGGGCCTGTACCTTTTATCAGGGCAACGCTTCTGGTTCCCTTTGGGCCTACGATGTCGACACGGCCTTTTGAGCCAATAAGCATGGTTCCTACCGGTGAAAATATGTACTTAATGTTACCTATTCTTAATACTGCGCTTTCAACCTGATAGCTGCCCAGTGATTCCTCGCGAATCATGATCGGATGAAGGCTCAGCTCTGTAGAGCCTTCGGTGATGAAGGGCGTTAGAAAAGTACGTACCTCTGTGTAGAGATTGTCGAGTAGTTTGCGCCATTCCTCGATCTGCTCTTGTGGGTCAAATTTTTGAGACGAAGGAGATTTTTTCTCATTCACAAAGTCACTAAAACTTTTTTTGGTCAAGGGAGATCTCCGATAGGCAAGTGGGTGGAGGTGCTGGGGTGTCTGACAGCTCCAGAGCTTTGAATGGTATGCCGTATATCTATGCATACGGTAGTTGAAAACCTGTCAGAGGCGATAGAGCAGCGTTTACATTGATGCCGCCTGAGGGGTGATCTTTAGCTAATCTGTGTGCATTCAGTCGTCTTTTTCTATCGTACAATGATATTGCACCGTGTTCCTCGGTAAGCTACTGTCCCGAATCAACCAGATGAGCATCCTTCCGTGACGACTGTCAGCAAACTCTTGATGCGTGTTATCAAGGCCCACGCCCGCTGGCGTTGGCGCGCCTGACTCTTTCTTCTGCCGGATTCCGGCTCTGCAGAACCAAGCCAAAAACCGCAATTCATGCCGACAGTCGGGCTCAATACAGCTCAAAAAAAAGCGGGTATTAAAGCGGGTTTCGTTTTCAGATTGCTTGGTAAAAGATCAGTAAATTCAATAGGTTGGGCAAGAAATGCTGCTGATGATCGATAACTACGATTCGTTTACCTACAACGTCGTGCAGTACTTTGGTGAGCTGGGGGCAGACGTCAAAGTCATTCGCAATGACGAACTGAGCATCGCCGAGATCGAAGCCCTGAACCCGGAGCACATCGTGGTCTCACCTGGCCCGTGCACGCCCAATGAAGCCGGCGTCTCGCTGGATGTGATCAAGCACTTCGCAGGCAAGCTGCCGATTCTGGGCGTGTGCCTGGGGCATCAGTCCATCGGTCAGGCCTTTGGCGGCGACGTGGTTCGTGCGCGTCAGGTCATGCATGGCAAAACCAGCCCTGTCATTCACGAAGATGGCGGGGTGTTCGATGGTTTGAATCATCCGCTGGTGGTCACCCGCTACCACTCGCTGGTGGTCAAGCAGGATACGCTCCCCGACTGCCTGGAAGTGACGGCCTGGACCGCGCTGGAAGACGGTTCGGTCGATGAGATCATGGGCCTGCGCCACAAGACACTGAACGTCGAAGGGGTGCAGTTTCACCCCGAGTCGATCCTGACCGAGCAGGGCCACGAGCTGTTCGCCAATTTTCTCAAGCAGAGTGGCGGCCATCGTCAGGGCTAAGGATTTTTTATGAGTACCCCCATGAATATCAAAAGCGCGCTGAATCGCGTGGTCAACCAACTGGACCTGACCACTGAAGAGATGAGCGATGTCATGCGCGAAATCATGACCGGCCAATGCACTGAAGCGCAGATCGGTGCGTTTCTGATGGGCATGCGCATGAAGAGCGAAACCATCGATGAAATCGTTGGTGCGGTGTCGGTCATGCGCGAGCTGGCCGGCAAGGTCGAACTGAAAACGCTGGATGGCGTGGTCGACATCGTGGGGACGGGCGGCGACGGCGCGAACATCTTCAACGTGTCGACGGCTTCTGCCTTCGTCATCGCAGCCGCCGGTTGCACAGTGGCCAAGCACGGTAATCGTGCTGTCTCGGGCAAAAGCGGCAGTGCCGATCTGCTTGAGGCTGCCGGGGTTTATCTGAACCTCACGCCTGTTCA
Source organism: Plantibacter cousiniae (nom. nud.) (assembly GCF_977070315.1). NCBI lineage: Bacteria > Bacillati > Actinomycetota > Actinomycetes > Micrococcales > Microbacteriaceae > Plantibacter > Plantibacter cousiniae (nom. nud.). Next base: position 176,945 of record NZ_CDRVEU010000015.1, read on the forward strand.
GGTGGCGCGTTGCATCGACAGCGTGGGCATCGGTTTCATGTTCGCCCAGTCTCATCACACGGCCATGAAGCACACTGCCGGGCCGCGCCGCGAGCTGGGCCTGCGCACACTGTTCAATATGCTTGGCCCGCTGACCAATCCGGCGGGTGTTCGTCATCAGATCGTCGGCGTGTTCAACCAGGCGCTGTGCCGCCCGCTGGCCGAGGTGCTGCTGCGTCTGGGCAGCAAGCATGTGCTGGTGGTCCATTCGCAGGACGGCCTGGATGAATTCAGCCTGGCCGCACCGACCTTCGTGGCCGAGCTGAAAAACGGCGAAGTCACTGAATACTGGGTACAGCCCGAAGACCTCGGCATCAAAAGCCAGAGCCTGTACGGCCTTGCCGTGGAAAGCCCGGCGGCTTCGCTGGAGCTGATCCGCGATGCACTGGGACGCCGCAAAACCGAGAACGGCCAGAAAGCTGCGGAGATGATCGTGCTCAATGCCGGCGCCGCGCTTTATGCTGCAGATCACGCCACCAGCCTGAAAGAGGGCGTGGCCCTGGCACACGATGCGCTGCACACTGGCCTGGCGCGGGAAAAACTGGAAGAGCTGGGTGCCTTCACGGCGGTATTCAAGCAGGAGAACGAAGCATGAGTGTGCCAACCGTACTGGAAAAGATCCTCGCCCGAAAGGCCGAGGAAGTCGCGGCTCGTCATGCGATTGTGAGCCTGGCCGAGCTTGAACAACAGGCAGCCCGGGCCGACGCGCCACGTGGCTTTGCCAAGGCATTGATCACTCAGGCCAAGGCAAAGCAGCCTGCCGTTATCGCCGAGATCAAGAAGGCCTCGCCAAGCAAGGGCGTCATCCGCGAACACTTCCTGCCGGGCGAGATCGCCAGAAGTTATCAGTCCGGTGGCGCGACCTGTCTGTCAGTGCTCACCGACGTGGACTTCTTTCAGGGCGCCGATGCCTATTTGCAGGAGGCCCGTGCAGCGTGCAACCTGCCGGTGATCCGCAAGGATTTCATGATCGATCCTTATCAGGTGGTCGAAGCACGTGCATTGGGCGCTGACTGCATTCTGCTGATCGTGTCGGCACTGGAAGACGCGCAAATGGCTGAACTGGCTGCCGTTGCCAACAGCCTGAATCTGGATGTGCTGGTCGAGGTGCACGACGGCAACGAGCTGGACCGTGCACTCAAGACGCTCGATACACCGCTGGTGGGCATCAACAATCGCAACCTTCACACGTTTGAAGTGAGCCTGGAAACCACGCTGGACTTGCTGCCGCGTATTCCGCGTGATCGCCTGGTCGTCACCGAAAGCGGCATTCTCAATCGTGCGGATGTCGAGCTGATGGAAATCAGCGATGTCTACTCGTTTCTGGTGGGGGAGGCCTTCATGCGTGCCGAACACCCTGGCGCCGAGCTGCAGCGGTTGTTCTTCCCTGAGCGCAAAATCGCGGTAAGCGCTTCGTCCATCGACTGAGCACATTGAGCTGAACACCCTCCCGAGGTCCGGCATGCAAGACGCGATCATCGACATTTGTGTCGAACAAGGCCTGCAGGCCGAGCAGGATCTTCTCGCCTCGGTATGCTCCGGGGCGGCAGATCACGGGCTGCTGTTCTGGCGGCCCAACGATCGAGCGCTGGTCATGCCACGGCGGATGAGCCGGTTACCGGGTTTTGCCGAGGCCAGCGAGACCCTGTCGGACAATGCATGGCCCGTCCTCTTGCGTGAAACCGGCGGCGAGCCAGTGCCACAGTCCTCTGCCACGCTGAACATCGCGCTGGTCTACGCGCAACCGCCCACTGATGTCGATCGTGACCGCATAGAAACCGCCTACCTGCGATTGTGTCAGCCGATTCTCGATCTGTTGACCGAGCTTGGCGGCAAGGCTTCACTGGGTGAGGTGGCAGGCGCATTCTGCGATGGCCGCTTCAACGTCAATCTCGATGGTCGCAAGATGGTTGGAACGGCTCAGCGCTGGCGTCAGAGCCAGGGCGGAACGCGTCCTGTAGTGCTGGCGCATGGTGCGCTGTTGCTGGATAACGAGCGCGTCCAGATGGCCGCTGCGGTAAACCGCTTCAATGAGCTGTGCGAGCTCGAGCCGCGTGTTCAGGCCGAAAGCCACATCGCCTTGTACGAAGCGTTTCCGGGCGCTGATGTCCTGGAGCGTCTGGCGCAGGCTTACCGGAAACTGCTCGCCGGGCTCTGAATAGCAAGGGCTCAGCGTGTCCCGTAGACCACCATGGTCTTTCCTTTGACGTTGACCAAGCGCTGTTCTTCAAGGGCCTTGAGCACACGTCCGACCATTTCCCTTGAACAGCCGACAATGCGTCCGATTTCCTGTCGGGTAATCTTGATTTGCATGCCGTCCGGATGAGTCATTGCATCCGGCTGCTTGCACAGCTCGAGCAACGTGCGAGCCACTCGCCCGGTGACATCAAGGAACGCCAGATCACCCACCTTGCGCGTTGTGTTGCGTAGGCGCTCGGCCATCTGGCTGCCGAGCGCATACAGAATTTCCGGCTCTTGCCTGGTCAGCTCGCGGAACGTGTCATATGAAATCTCGGCCACTTCGCACTCTGTCTTGGCCCGCACCCAGGCGCTGCGCACGGATTCCTTGCCCGGTTGCTCGAACAGGCCCAGTTCGCCGAAGAAATCCCCGCTGTTGAGGTAGGCGACGATCATCTCCCGGCGCTCGTCATCCTCGATCAGAACCGTGACTGAACCCTTGAGGATCAGAAACAACGACTCGGAGCGCTCACCGGCATTGATGATGTTTGTTTTCGCGGGGCAGCGGCGGCGTTCTGCATGGGGCAGCAGCTTGTCCAGACTGTTTGCTTTGGGCGTAAAAGTTATTGCGACCATGCGAGACTTCCGAAATAAGGTGTATGGCCAAATGGCATACCTATAGGTATCGGCTGCGCCTTTATTCTCGCCAGCTTTTCCAGACGTGTAGGAAACTATTTGCGAACATTCCTACGCGTTTCCTACAAAAAGCATTTCTTCCGGGCAGCTTTTGGCCCTGTGCTAAGCTGGCGACCCCTTTTTTTACAGTGGAGTCTTGGCGATGAAGGCACGCATCCAATGGGCTGGCGAAGCCATGTTCCTCGGCGAATCCGGCAGCGGTCATGTGGTGGTAATGGATGGTCCGCCGGAAAGCGGCGGTCGCAACCTGGGTGTACGCCCGATGGAAATGGTCTTGATCGGTCTGGGTGGCTGCAGCAACTTCGATGTTGTGAGCATTTTGAAGAAGTCGCGCCAACCCGTCGAAAGCTGCGAGGCGTTTCTGGATGCCCAGCGTGCGGATGAAGACCCGAAAGTGTTCACCAAAATCCATCTGCACTTTGTCGTCAAGGGGCGCGGGTTGAAAGAAGCGCAAGTCAAGCGCGCGATCGAACTGTCCGCAGAGAAGTATTGCTCTGCCTCGATCATGCTCGGCAACGCGGGTGTGAAGATCACTCACGATTATGAAATTGTCGAACTGGGCTGAACGCCAGACATCCAACGATCATAAAAACGGCGCACACTCTGGCAGACGGCTTCGGACGTCTGCATAATGCGCCACTTTTTACGGGCGCAGCATGTATTGGTTTTCTGCTGCCGGTCCGAACAGACAACCAAAATCGCCAACGCGAAGAGGTGTTAACCGTCCTACGCAGATGAGCCGGGCTCACCTGACGGGCATGCTTGATCACGCGGCTGGCGCCGCACCCATATAGAGAGTTTTTAACGGTGAAAAGCAAACTCAAGCTCCACGGGTTCAATAACCTGACAAAGACCTTGAGCTTCAACATTTATGACATCTGCTATGCGGAAACCCCGCAGGACCAGCAGGCGTATGTCGAGTACATCAACAGTGTGTACGACGCAGAACGCCTGACGCGGATTCTGACTGATGTTGTCGATATCATTGGTGCCAACATCCTGAACATTGCGCGTCAGGATTACGATCCACAAGGTGCCAGTGTGACCATTCTGATCTCTGAGCAGCCGGTGACGCCTACCGAAAGCCAGATCGAAGAGTCGCCAGGTCCACTGCCGGAAACCATCCTGGCGCACCTGGACAAGAGCCATATCACGGTCCACACCTACCCGGAAATTCACCCGGTTGACGGTATTGCCACGTTCCGCGTGGATATCGATGTGTCGACCTGTGGCGTTATTTCACCGCTCAAGGCGTTGAACTACCTGATCCATAAATTCGAGTCGGATATTGTGACGGTCGACTATCGCGTGCGCGGCTTTACCCGTGACGTGGAAGGCAAGAAGCACTTCATCGACCACGAGATCAACTCGATCCAGAACTACCTCTCCGAAGACACGCGCAACGGTTACCAGATGACCGACGTGAACGTGTATCAGGAAAACCTGTTCCACACCAAGATGCTGCTCAAGCAGTTCGAACTGGACAACTACCTGTTTGGCGACGCCACCAGCAACTTGTCTCCCGAGCAGCGCCAGCAAGTGACCGCCAAGGTCAAACACGAAATGCTGGAAATCTTCTACGGCCGCAACGTCGCCGTATAAGCCCGGATTCCGGACATTAAAAAGGCGCCTGATTCAGGCGCCTTTTTTATGGGCGTTGTGTACGCCTCGTCAGATGCGATAAGTCGACTTGGTCATGACCTTGGCCAGCACACTCATGCCGAACTTGACCGGTGCCGGGAAACGAAAACCGCCTGCCTCCAGTGCGGATTCAGCGTGGTGTTCTTCATCGCTGAGCATCTGTTGCAGAATAGCCCGGGACTTTCCGTCCTCGGTCGGCAGTTGCTCCAGATGTTCAGCCAGGTGCTTGCAGACCTGATCTTCGGTCGCCGCGACAAAACCCAGGCTGACCCGGTCGCTGATAACACCGGCTATTGCGCCCATCCCGAAGGACAGGCTGTAGAACAGCGGGTTCAGCACACTGGTATGGCTGCCAAGCTGATGGATGCGCTGTTCGCACCAGACCAGATGATCGATTTCTTCTTCAGCCGCATGCTCCATCGCCTTGCGCACCTTGGGCAGCTTTGCCGTCAGCGCCTGGCCCTGATAAAGCGCCTGGGCGCAGACTTCGCCGGTATGGTTGATGCGCATCAGACCCGCGACGTGGCGCGTATCGACTTCGCTCATCTTGTGTTCGGGCTGAACGACGGCAGGGGAAGGGCGCTGCGAGTGCGCGCTGGACGGCAGTAAGGTGCGCATCGCGCTGTCGGCTTGCAGTAACAGACGGTCGAGGGGGGAGTATTGACGTTCGGTAGCCATGGGCACCTCCGGAAGATCATGCGGGCAGTTTACCCCAATCGGCCGGAGCGGGCAGGGCTTGTGTGGTCCGACCAGCGCTGATCCCACGCGCTGGTCGGCCGGAAAGCCCGAAAACGCTGGCTCAGCCCGGTGGCCAGTTCATCTGACGCTGACCGAGTACGTGCATGTGAATGTGGTAGACGGTCTGCCCGCCCAGCTCATTGCAGTTCATCACCACGCGGAAGCCTTCTTCGCAGCCCAGTTCGAGGGCCAGACGCTGCGCCGTGAACAGAATATGCCCGGCCAGGCCTTTGTCTTCCTCGGTCAGATCGTTCAGGGTGCGGATAGGCTTTTTCGGGATAACCAGAAAATGCACGGGTGCCTGTGGGGCGATGTCGTGAAAGGCCAGTACCTGATCATCCTCATAGATGATCTTCGCCGGGATTTCCCGATTGATGATCTTGGTAAACAAAGTGTCCACAGCCGTTTGCTCCTTGTCGGTTGATGGTCGTCACAGGGTATCGCTGTGCTTCAGCGCGTCCGAGTGTACTGAGCGGGACGCGGCTCGCCCAGCCGTTTGTCGCTCAGCGCGGGCAGTATTTCTTGTTGATATAGCCGCTGATCTGGCGAGCCAGCCAGCGTGAAACCAGGCGCGGGCCGAGCGTCCACAACCGGTTACCGAAACCGGGCGTGATCACCGCACGGTTTTTTGCCAGCGCGCGAACGGTATACAGCGCCACTTCTTCCGGGCTCATCAGGTTATCCACATTGACCTGCAACTGCGCGGTGCGAAAAAAAGCCGTCCTGGTCGGACCGGGGCACAGCACCGAGACCTTCACCCCGGCCTTCTTCACTTCCTCGCGCAGCCCTTCGGAAAAATGCAGCACATACGCCTTGCTCGCGTAGTAAGTGCTCATCCATGGCCCAGGCTGAAACGCCGCCACCGAGGCGATGTTGAGTATCTGGCCGCCGCCCTGAATGGCCATCAGGTTGCCGACCGTGTGGCACAGGCGCGTCAGGGCCAGGATGTTCAGATCGATCAGGTCCTGCTCGGCACTCCAGTCCTGAGCCAGAAAAGGTCCGCATGTGCCGATGCCCGCAGCGTTGACCAGCAGATCGATCTGGTGAGCACCGTCTTCCAGCTCCAGCAGAAAGCCCGAGAGCCTCAGTGGCTCGCCCAGATCGCATGCTCGAAACAGCACTTCCACGCCAAAACGCTGAGTCAACTCCAGTGCAATTGTTTCCAGCAGGTCGCGCTGGCGGGCGACCAGGATCAGGTTGCGACCGCGACGTGCCAGCGCTTCGGCCATCGCCAGGCCTATGCCGCTGGACGCGCCGGTGATCAGGGCGTAACGGGTCATGCAGTTCTCCATTGAGCGTGTTGCGACCGGCAGTCTGCCGAACCGTGGGGCAGTCTATTACTTGTCGCTTTGTTCTTCGGGCTCTATGTTGACATCCGCTGGCGCGGTCAAGGCACTGTCGCGGCTTTCTTCGTCGTCATAGGGGAGGGATTGCTCGTATTCATCGGTCTGCAATTCCAGCTCATCGCGCAGCATGCCTGCGCCGCCAGCGGTGAGCACCATCACGACTATGGGGATGAGTAACACCCACAGAATCGCCAGGGTCTTCACACCTCTGGAGTTCGGTGGCGGCGGTGGGCCGAAAGCGTTGGGACCTTTTGTTCCGGGCAGCAGGATCATCAGGAACGGGAAGACGCTGCCTACGAACGGCACCATGGTCAGCAGCAGAAGCCAGCCTGACCAACCCAGATCGTGCAGCCGCTGAACGCCGACCTGTGCGCCGATGACCGCGAACACGACGAGCACCACCGCCATCAGCAGGCCACCGGCGACCAGCGAACCGTTCATGACCAGCAGGCACACACCTACCAGCACCAGCGTCGCGGCGCTCAAGACCATGCTCCACGCCAGATAGCGCAAGCGCCCGATACGCCCGTTGATACTCAGCACCTTCAGCGTCGAATGGCCGGGCTGATCAGCGCCAACCTGTGCCTTGGGCGGTGCGTAGGGTGATATGTCCAGATGCGCGGGTTTGGGGGAGGGCTGGCTGACCACTTCATCCAGACTCAGGCTGATTTCAATGTCGGGTTCGATACGCGCTTCGACGCCTGCATCGTTCAGCGCCTTCAGGTAGCGTTCCGCGTCCTCGTAAGCAAGCCCGCGCTTGAGCGCAACGGGTTGACCACTGAACAGTTTCTGCACTGCAGACGGTTCGCTTTTGAACAGCCCCGCCAGGTTGGCCTTTGCGGTGTCGAGCTCGACGCCTTCACGCACTTGCCCTTCAAATATGATCTTGAAGTGTGAATCGGCCATACGGGGCTTCCTTGTCTTTAAATGGAAAACAATGCCGGGCGCCTGTCTGAGACAGGGCGCCCTGTCGCGTTACTGATGAGGCCGGGTGACTCCTGGAATCAGAAGGGTTTGACGATAACCAGAATGACGATGGCGATCAGAATCAGTACCGGGATTTCATTGAACCAGCGATAAAACACATGGCTGCGGCCATTTTCACCACGGGCAAAGCGTTTCATCTGTGCGCCGCAGACGTGGTGATAGCCGATCAGCAGGACAACCAGTGCGAGCTTGGCGTGCATCCAGCCCTGACTGAAATAACCGCTGGGGTCGAAGCTGATCAGCCAGCCGCCGAAGACCAGGGTTGCGATCATTGCCGGGGTCATGATGCCACTGTACAGCTTGCGCTCCATGACGATGAAACGCTCGCGGCTGACTGTGTCCTCACTCATCGAGTGATAGACGAATAGTCTTGGCAGATAGAACAGGGCTGCAAACCAGCAGACCATTGAAATGACATGAAGCGCCTTTATCCATAGATAGAGCATTTTTGATTATTCCCAGGTTCACGGTGGCCGAATAGTAGTGTCTTGTGCGCCCATACGTCACGTTGTCGGTTGTCGCAGAGGCGATAGGCTCCTATTATCGACCGCTTTCCAGTTGTTTCGTTGAGGGCAGGTTATGGTCAAGGTCGGTATCGTCGGCGGCACGGGTTACACCGGGGTCGAGCTGCTGCGTCTGTTGGCACAGCATCCGCAGGCAGAAGTAGTGGTCATTACCTCGCGCTCGGAGGCCGGCATGCCAGTCGCCGAGATGTATCCGAACCTGCGCGGGCACTATGACGGCCTTGCGTTCAGCGTGCCTGACGTGAAAACCCTGGGTGACTGTGACGTTGTGTTCTTCGCCACGCCCCACGGTGTCGCTCATGCCCTGGCCGGTGAACTGCTCGCGGCAGGCACCAAGGTGATCGACCTGTCTGCCGACTTCCGTCTGCAGGACCCGGTCGAGTGGGCCAAGTGGTACGGCCAGCCTCATGGTGCTCCGCAACTGTTGGAAGACGCGGTGTACGGGCTGCCGGAAGTCAATCGCGAACAGATCAGGAGCGCGCGACTCATCGCCGTACCGGGTTGCTATCCGACCGCTACCCAGTTGGGTTTCCTGCCGCTGCTTGAAGCCGGTATTGCCGATAACACTCGTCTGATTGCCGACTGCAAATCCGGCGTGAGCGGCGCTGGACGTGGTCTGAACATTGGTTCGCTGTACTCGGAAGCCAATGAAAGCTTCAAGGCCTACGCTGTGAAGGGCCACCGTCACCTGCCTGAAATTACCCAGGGGCTGCGTCGCGCAGCGGGTGGGGATATCGGCCTGACGTTCGTGCCACATCTGGTGCCGATGATTCGCGGCATTCACTCAACGCTCTATGCAACGGTCACTGATCGCTCGGTGGACCTGCAGGCATTGTTCGAGAAGCGCTACGCCGATGAGCCATTCGTGGATGTGATGCCAGCAGGCAGTCATCCCGAAACCCGCAGTGTGCGTGGCGCCAACGTGTGTCGCATCGCGGTGCATCGTCCGCAGGGCGGCGATCTGGTCGTCGTGCTTTCGGTGATCGATAACCTGGTCAAAGGTGCGTCCGGTCAGGCAGTGCAGAACATGAACATCCTGTTCGGCCTTGATGAGCGCGCTGGGTTGTCTCATGCGGGCATGATGCCGTAAGGACTGCCGCCGTCCAGCAAATAGTTGACCGATTTTCTAGGAGAAGCGGATAATGCCGTCATTACGCATTACGACGGCTAACGCCGGGAGATATCTGACATGAGTGTCGAATCCTTCACGCCTACCGCTTTGGAGTTCACTCCAAATGCAGCGCACAAGGTGAAAACCCTGGTCGACGAAGAGGGCAATGATCGTCTCAAACTGCGTGTATTCGTTACAGGTGGCGGTTGCTCAGGTTTTCAGTACGGTTTTACTTTCGATGAAGATGTGGCAGACGATGACACCATCGTCGAGCGCGAGGGCGTAAGCCTGGTTGTCGATCCAATGAGCTTTCAGTACCTGGCCGGCGCAGAAGTCGATTATCAGGAAGGGCTTGAAGGGTCGCGCTTCGTGATCAAGAACCCGAATGCCTCCACGACCTGTGGTTGTGGCTCTTCGTTTTCGATCTGATTGAAGCTTGCTGTAAACAAAAACGCCGCTCATTGAGCGGCGTTTTGCATTGTGGCATCGCGTCAGGCGGGGTAGATGGCGCCCAGAACGCGTCTGCCTTTGGCGCCGGTCACCGTCGGACGGTTGGCCGGAACGCCTTCGAGGCAACAATGAGCCAGCCAGGCAAACGCCATCGCCTCAACCCAGTCAGGGTCTACGCCGAACTTCTCGGTACTGCTGACCTCGGTGCCGGGCAGCAGTTCTGCGAGGCGTTTCATCAGCGCCTTGTTATGCGCACCGCCCCCACAGACCAGAAGCTCCCGGGTAATCGCTTGCGCCGATTGCAGGGATTCGGTGATCGTCAACGCGGTCAGTTCCAGCAGAGTGGCCTGCACATCCTCGGGCGCCAGGGTTGGCAACTGGAACAGATGGTGGTGAACCCAGCCCAGGTTGAACACTTCCCGGCCCGTACTCTTGGGGCCCTTGGTCAGGAAAAACTGATCGCTGAGCAGTTTCTTGAGCAGCGCAGAATCTACCTTGCCGCTCGCCGACCACGCGCCATCCTTGTCGTAGCTCTCGTGGCGCTGTGATTGTATCCACGCATCGAGCAGGACGTTACCGGGTCCGCAGTCGAAGCCTTCGACCGGTCGATCGGACTCGATCAGGCTCAGGTTACTGAACCCGCCGATGTTTAATACGGCGCGATGATCCTTGTTGTCGTCGAACAGCGCTTCGTGGAAAGCCGGTACCAGAGGGGCGCCTTGGCCGCCTGCTGCGATATCGCGGCGGCGGAAATCGCTGACCACGGTAATTTCAGTCAGCTCTGCCAGCAGCGCAGGGTTGCCGATCTGAATGCTGTAGCCGCGCGCAGGCTCATGACGAATAGTCTGGCCGTGGCTGCCAATGGCGCGAATCTGAGCGGGCACCATGTTTTGATCTTTCAGCAACGTCTGCACGCCCTGTGCGACCAGCCCGCACCACTTTTGCTCCGCAATGGCCGCACGTGCAAGCTCATCAGCGCCACTGGAGCAGAGCCCCAGCAGCTCGGCATGCAGGTCTTCCGGCATGGGGATGTAGTGAGTGGCCAGAAGCCTTGATCGGTCATCCTGCTTCAAAAGGGCGATATCAATCCCATCGAGACTGCTGCCGGACATCACACCTATATAGAAGAAGTCCATGGATTACCTTTTATTCGAGGCCAGCGTGGTGGCTTTTTCCTGGTCCATGCGTGCCATCAACGGCTGGCTTTGCTGCATGAACCGCTGTTTTTCGGATTTGGCGATCGGGTCCGCCATTGGGAGCTTCTGGCCCAGTGGATCTACGTGAACGCCATTGACCTGAAACTCATAGTGCAAGTGCGGGCCTGTGGACAGGCCGGTAGTTCCAATATAGCCGATAACCTGACCTTGCTTGACAGTGCCGCCGGTCTGTATGCCTTTGGCGAAGCCCTGCATGTGGCCGTACAGCGTGCGGTAGGTGTCACCGTGCTGAATGATAACGGTATTGCCGTATCCGCCACGGCGGCCGGCGAGCAGCACCTTGCCATCGCCGGTTGCCTTGATCGGCGTACCGCGTGGCGCTGCGTAATCGACGCCTTTATGGGCGCGGATCTTGTTGAGGATCGGGTGCTTGCGGCCCATCGAGAACATCGAGCTGATGCGGGCGAAGTCTACCGGGGTACGGATGAAGGCCTTGCGCATGCTGTTGCCATCAGCCGTGTAGTAATTGGTATTACCTTGCTTATTAGTGTAACGAACGGCGGTGTAGGTCTTGCCCCGGTTAGTGAAGCGAGCGGACAGGATATTCCCCGTACCTACGCTCTTGCCGTTGACCACTTTCTGTTCGTATACCACATCGAATTCATCACCCTTGCGGATGTCCTGCGCGAAGTCGATGTCGTAGCCGAAGATGTTGGCCATGTCCATCGTCATGCTATGAGTCAGGCCGGCACGTTGCGCGGACTGCGACAGGGAGCTGTTGATCACCCCGTGGACGTAGACGTTACGCACGTTGGGCTTGCTGATTTCGCGATTGAACGCGTAGCCCGTTGCCGTCTTCGACAGGCTGATGGACTCGACTTCGCTGAGTTTTGTGTGCAATTGCTTGAGCTGGCCATCCGGCGTCAGCTCGAACTGCAGCGTCTGTCCGTTTTGCAGCTTGCTGAACTGCTTGGCCTGCTTGTCGCTGGCCAGTACTTCGTGAACAGTGGCGGCGGGCAATCCGACCTTTTCAAACAGGGTCGACAGCGTGTCGCCTTTGCTGACGGTGACTTCCTTGTGCGCAGAATCCTTCGCAGCGGCTGGCGCGGGTTTCTCTGCCTGAGGCTGTGCGTTGGCGGTGTCTTGAGCCTGATCGTCGGCAGTGTCGATCTGGGCAAATGGCGATTCGGTGGTTTCAGGTGTGGCTTGAGTGGCTTGTTGAGCGTCTTGATCTTGTACGTCCTGATCCGGTGCTTCCAGATCGAGGGGAATGTTCGTTCGTTTGGCTTCGACTTCGCTGGATGGAAAAACCAGGAGAGCCAGGCTCAACAATGCGGCGATGCCGCTTGCAGCGAGCAGGTGACTCTTCGGATAAAGCGGGGGCGCTTTAGGCGGTGTGTCTTTCATAGGTAATTTGACTTTGAAAAAGGTGAAATGGAAAAGATGAATGACATGATGAAGATGAAATAACTGTATAAAATATAACCAAAACCTGCTCGAAGCAACCCTTCCCGCGTATCAGTGACTGATTCGCAGGCAAACGCTGGGCAAAACTTGTAATTGGGCTCTGATCTTGTAAGGTTGGTTCCCTTTGAATTGGGGACTGAAATGAAGTCGGTTGAAGAGCAGCTGGCGCTGATAAAGCGCGGTGCAGATGAACTCCTGGTCGAGGCCGAGCTGGTCGAGAAGCTGAAGCGTGGCCAGCCACTGCGTATCAAGGCTGGTTTTGATCCGACGGCACCCGATCTGCACCTTGGACACACCGTGCTTATTAACAAGCTGCGGCAGTTCCAGGATCTGGGGCATCAGATCATCTTCCTGATCGGTGATTTCACCGGCATGATCGGCGACCCGAGCGGTAAAAGCGCTACGCGTCCGCCGCTCACCCGGGAGCAGGTTCTCGACTATGCCGAAACCTACAAGTCTCAGGTCTTCAAGATTCTCGATCCGGCCAAGACCGAAGTCGCGTTCAACTCGACCTGGATGGACCAGCTGAGTCCGGCTGACTTCATTCGCTTGTCTTCGCAGTACACGGTCGCACGGATGCTTGAGCGCGACGATTTCGACAAGCGCTATAAAAGCAATCAGTCCATCGCTATTCACGAATTCCTATACCCGCTGGTGCAGGGCTATGACTCCGTGGCCTTGAAGGCCGACGTAGAGTTGGGTGGCACCGATCAGAAATTCAATCTGCTGATGGGGCGCGAGCTTCAGCGCGCTTATGGGCAGGAGCCGCAATGCATCCTGACCATGCCGCTGCTGGAAGGCCTGGATGGCGTGAAGAAGATGTCCAAGTCGCTGGGCAACTACGTCGGCATTCAAGAAGCACCGGGCATTATGTATAGCAAGCTCGTGTCGATTCCTGATTCCCTGATGTGGCGCTACTTTGAGCTGCTGAGCTTCCGCTCGATGGAAGAGATCAATAGCTTGAAGGCTGATTGCGAAGCGGGTGCAAACCCTCGCGATATCAAGATCAAGCTGGCCGAAGAGCTGGTCGCTCGTTTTCATGGCGAGGAAGCTGCGGCCAATGCGCATCGTTCTGCGGGCAACCGTATGAAGGAAGGCGAGCTGCCGGATGATCTGCCTGAGATATCGGTGGCTGCTGCCGAGGACATGCCGATCTCTGCGGTCCTTAATAAAGCAGGCCTGGTAAAGAACGCAGCAGTCGCTCGTGATCTGCTGGCTTCTGGTGGTGTACGTATAGATGGTGAGGTCGTGGATCGCAGCTTTGTATTCAAGCTGGGGGCTACCCATGTTTGTCAGGCCGGCAAGAAGACTTTCGGACGCGTTACGCTGGTTTCCGAAGAAAGTTCAAAATAACGGTTGACGCCCTCTGTGAGGTGTCTATAATTCGCCCCACTTCCGGCGCAGACGGAAACAAAAAAGCCTTGTAGATCAACAGTTTGCAAGGTTTTAGAGTGAAGAGTCAGCGAGGAAGTAGGTCGGGTCTGGATTGATCGATAGCGGTGAGAAAAAAGAGTTTGACACGCGGTTGTAACGCTGTAGAATTCGCCTCCCGCTGATGAGCAACTCCAGAGT
>NZ_CDRVEU010000016.1:0-105107 GCF_977070315.1 Plantibacter cousiniae (nom. nud.)
TTTTTCGTTTCCGTCTGCGCCGGAAGTGGGGCGAATTATAGACACCTCACAGAGGGCGTCAACCGTTAATTTCAAAAATCTGCAATTCGACTGCTGAGCCCCAACAAATGCGGGAGATCCTCTTTATAGACGATCTCCCGCCACGGGAATTTACAAGCTGGGAAAAGCGAATTGCGACGCTTCATGGCTCGCACGTTGCGGCCAGCGCTGGGTAATTGCCTTGCGACGGGTATAGAAGCGCACACCATCGGGACCGTACGCATGCAGGTCGCCGAACAGGGAACGCTTCCAACCACCAAAGCTGTGGTAGGCCACCGGCACCGGCAGTGGAACATTGACCCCGACCATCCCCACTTCAATCTCGTCGCAGAACAGACGCGCCGCTTCGCCATCGCGGGTAAAGATGCAGGTGCCGTTGCCATATTCGTGATCGTTGATCAGTTGCATGGCCTGCTCAAGGCTGTCCACGCGCACGATGCACAGCACCGGCCCGAAAATCTCTTCTTTATAGATACGCATCTCTGGCGTTACGCGATCAAACAGGCAGCCACCCATGAAGAAGCCCTGTTCATGCCCGGCAACTTGAAGGTTGCGCCCGTCCACCACCAGAGTCGCGCCCGCCTGCACACCTTCCTTTATATAGCCGCCGACCTTGTCGCGATGCTGCCCGGTGACCAGCGGCCCCATATCCAGGCCACAGGTCGTGCCCGCGCCGATCTTCAGGCTCTGGATTTGCGGAACCAGTTTGGCCACCAATGCATCAGCGATCTGATCGCCAACGCATACCGCGACCGAAATCGCCATGCAACGCTCGCCGCAGGACCCGTAGGCGGCGCCCATCAAGGCACTCACGGCGTTGTCCAGATCGGCATCCGGCATCAACACCGCATGATTCTTGGCACCACCGAGCGCTTGAACGCGCTTGCCCCGCGCTGCGCCTTCCTTATAGATGTACTCGGCAATCGGTGTGGAACCGACGAAGCTCAGTGCCTTGACCTCCGGCGCTTCGATCAGCGCATCGACCGCGACCTTGTCACCGTGAACCACATTGAGCACACCCTTCGGCAGCCCCGCTTCATGCAGCAGCTCGGCAATCAACAATGTGGAGCTGGGATCGCGTTCCGAAGGTTTGAGGATGAAGCAGTTGCCACACGCAATGGCCAGCGGGTACATCCACAGCGGCACCATGGCCGGGAAGTTGAACGGGGTAATACCGGCAACGATACCCAGCGGCTGAAAGTCAGACCACGCATCGATGTTCGGCCCGACGTTGCGGCTGTATTCACCCTTGAGCACTTCAGGCGCAGCGCAAGCGTATTCCACGTTTTCAATACCACGCTTCAGCTCGCCCGCCGCATCTTCCAGGGTCTTGCCGTGCTCTTCACTGATCAATTGGGCAATACGTGACTCATTCTGCTCAAGCAGTTGCTTGAAACGGAACATCACCTGAGCACGCTTGGCCGGCGGCGTATTGCGCCACGCCGGAAAGGCAGCCTTGGCCGAGTCGATTGCCTTCTGGACTGTTTCGCGATCGGCCAGCGCCACGGTGTGGATAACCTGCCCGGTCGACGGGTTGAAGACATTGGCGCTACGACCTTCAGCAGAAACGAACTCGCCGTGGATCAGGTGTTGAATGCTGCTCATGGAAAACTCCGGATAAAGGCAACGGGCGTGAATCAGCTCACACCCGATGCGATAAAGGCACTTATATAAGAAGAGAGCCTGCCAGCGCGGTCAGTCGATCAGGTTGAGGGTTTCGCCGACGGCATCGAACAATCGATCCAGATCCTGCGCCTGGCTGTTGAAGGTCGGTCCGAATTGCAGGGTGTCACCGCCGAAGCGCACGTAGAAACCGGCTTTCCACAGCTTCATGCCTGCCTCGAAGGGCCGCACGATGGCGTCGCCGTCACGCGGTGCGAGCTGGATGGCACCTGCCAGACCGTAATTGCGGATATCGACCACGTTTTTCGAGCCCTTGATACCGTGCAGCGCACGTTCAAAATGCGGCGCGAAGGCTGCGGCCTGCTGCACCAGGTTCTCCCGCTGCAGCAGTTCAAGCGCCGCCAGCCCGGCCGCACAGGCTACGGGGTGAGCGGAATAGGTGTAGCCGTGAGGGAATTCGACGGCGTACTCCGGCGTCGGCTGATTCATGAACGTTTGATAGATCTCGCTGCTGGCGATTACCGCGCCCATGGGGATGGCGCCATTGGTGATCTGCTTGGCGATGCACATCAGGTCAGGCGTGACCCCGAAACTGTCGGCGCCAAACATCGAGCCCGTACGACCGAAGCCGGTGATGACTTCGTCGAAGATCAGCAGGATATTGTGCTGATCACAAATTTCACGCAGGCGCTTGAGATAGCCCTGCGGAGGAACGATCACACCGGCCGAGCCTGCCATGGGTTCGACGATTACCGCAGCGATGTTCGACGCATCATGCAACTCGATCAACTTGAGCATCTCGTCAGCCAGCGCGATACCGCCCGCCTCGGGCATGCCCTTCGAGTACGCATTGCTGGCCAGCAGGGTGTGCGGCAAGTGGTCGACGTCCATCAACTGGCCGAACATCTTGCGGTTGCCATTCACTCCGCCCAGGCTGGTGCCCGCCACGTTCACACCGTGATAGCCGCGTGCCCGACCGATCATCTTGGTCTTGGTCGCCTGGCCTTTCAGCCGCCAGTAGGCACGCACCATCTTCACCGCCGTATCCGCGCACTCGGAACCCGAGTTGGTATAGAAGACGTGGTTGAGATTGCCCGGCGTCAGGTCGGTAATCTGTTCTGCCAGCTGGAACGACAGGGGATGCCCGAACTGAAAGCCTGGTGAGTAATCCAGCACACCCAGCTGCCGGGACACGGCTTCCTGAATTTCCTTGCGCGTGTGCCCAGCCCCGCATGTCCATAGACCTGAGAGTGCATCGTAGATCTTGCGCCCCTTGTCGTCTGTCAGATAGCTGCCATGCGCGGCCACGACCATGCGCGGGTCGCGCTGGAAATTTCGATTCGCGGTGTAGGGCATCCAGTGAGCATCAAGCTTCAACTGATGGGTGACAGGCACATCGGACACTTCGAACATATTCATGGGAGCAAGCCTCGCAGGCGCTAAACGAAAGGTCATTGCAGCCAAGGTGCCACGCGGCTAAAGTTCATGAAACCCGCCTTTTATGATCTTTGGTTTGGTAATCACTAAACAATGAATATCCGTCGCTCCGATCCGGTGTCGCAGGTCAGTGATTTTGATATCCGCTTGCTACGCCTATTCAAAAGCGTCGTCGAGGCGGGCGGCTTTTCTGCGGCTGAAAGCGTGCTCGGCATTGGCCGATCAGCGATCAGCCAGCAGATGAGTGATCTGGAGCAACGCCTCGGCCTGCGCCTGTGCCAGCGAGGCCGCGCCGGCTTTTCACTGACCGACGAAGGGCGCGAGGTCTATCAGTCGTGGTTGCAATTGCTCAGCGCGCTGGAAAGTTTCAGGACAGAGGTCAACGGCCTGCACCAGAACCTGCGCGGCGAGCTGAACATCGGCCTGACCGACAATCTGGTCACCCTCCCCCACATGCGCATCACCCATGCCCTGGCCCGGCTGAAAGAGCGCGGTCCGGGCGTGCACATCAACATCCGCATGATCGCCCCCGCCGAAGTCGAGCGCGGTGTACTCGACGGCGGCCTGCATGTCGGCGTCGTGCCGCAGGCCAGTGCCTTGCCGGGGCTTGAGTATCATCCGTTGTACAGCGAGCGTTCGCTGCTCTATTGCGCGGTCGGGCATCCCCTGTTTTACGCCGAGAATGCCACGCTGGATGACGCACGTCTCGCACAGCAGGAAGCCATTGCTCCGACCTTTCGCCTGCCCAACGAGATCCAGGACCACTATCAGGCACTGACCTGCACGGCCAGTGCGTCCGACCGGGAGGGCATCGCCTTCCTGATTCTGACCGGCCGCTACATAGGCTACCTGCCCGATCATTACGCCAATGCCTGGGTGCAGGAAGGCAGGCTGCGCGCATTGAAACCGGATTCGAAGTTCTACGACCTCAATCTGGTGACCGTCACCCGCAAGGGCCGGCGCCCTCATTTGGTGCTGGAGAGCTTTCTGGAAACACTTGCCGCTACCCGATGACACATTTCTGCCCTGCACCTGGCCGGTTCGCCGACGCTGCAGAGGCATTGAAAGCGCTATCAGGCTGATATTTATTGAAATAAATGGACTCAAATAAAAATAAGCTGAGCAACTGGACAGTTTTTTGCAGTAGTCCCGAACAACGACACGCCAGCACATGGCATTTCCCCGTCCGAGAACTCGCCATGCAGCCTGAAACACTCGACAACGATGATCTGATCTACGGCCTGAACGACCGCCCCAAACCCTGGACGGCGATATTGGCCGCGTTCCAGCACGTTCTCGCCAGCTTCGTGGGGATCATCACCCCGCCCCTGATCATCGGCTCGACCCTTGGACTGACACAGTACATGCCGTACCTGATCAGCATGGCCTTGATGGTCTCGGGCACCGGCACCTTCATCCAGGCACGCCGCCCGTTCGGTATCGGCGCGGGCATGATCTGCCTGCAAGGCACCAGCTTCGCCTTCCTGGGCGCAGTGTTGTCCGCAGGTTTTCTGGTCAAGCAGCGCGGCGGCAGCCCGGAGGACATCATGGCGATGATTTTCGGCGTGTGCTTTTTCGGTGCCTTGGTGCAGATCGCGCTGAGTCGCTGCATTGGCCAGTTGCGAAGGGTCATCACGCCACTGGTGACCGGTATTGTCATCACGCTGATTGGTGTGAGCCTGATCAAGGTAGGCGTGACAGACCTGGGCGGCGGCTTCAACGCACCGGACTTCGGCGCCCCGGTTAACCTGGCGCTGGGCGCGTTCGTGCTGGCCGTGATCATTGTGCTCAATCGCTCGAATACGCCCTGGGTACGTTTGTCAGCCATCATCATCGGCCTGGCGGTGGGCAGTCTGGCCGCATGGTTCAGCGGCAAACTGGTGCCGCAACCCCTTCACGACCTGCCGTTGATCAGCGTTCCAATGCCCTTCCGCTTCGGCTTCAATTTCGACTGGAGCGCTTTCCTGCCTGTCGCGCTGATTTATCTGATCAGCAGTATCGAGACGGTCGGCGACCTGACCGCCAACTGCATGCTCGCGCGCCAGCCCATCAGCGGCCCGAGTTACCTGGCGCGCCTCAAGGGCGGTGTACTGGGTGATGGCGTGAGCTGCATGATCGCCGCGACCTTCAGCGCATTTCCCAATACCACCTTTGCGCAGAACAACGGCGTGATCCAGTTGACTGGCGTTGCCAGTCGCTATGTCGGGCTGTACATCGGCGCGGTGCTGTTCGTGCTCGGGCTGTTTCCGCACATTGGTGCCATCGTCCAGCAGATCCCCAAGCCGGTGCTCGGCGGCGCAACGCTGGTCATGTTCGGCAGCGTCGCGGCCGCCGGGGTACGCATTCTGGCCCAGTCACCGCTGGACCGACGCAGCATGCTGATCATTGCCACCTCATTGGGTGTCGGTCTGGGTATTGCGGCGCAACCTGCGCTGCTGCATCAGTTGCCGAAACTGGTGCAGAACCTGTTCGATTCGGCCATCACCAGCGGCGGTATCACGGCCATTGTCATGTGCCTGCTGATTCCGGAAGGCAAAGTCGCCGTCGTTCCGACCGCCGATGCAGCGGAACCCAAACCTGTGGAGCAACCACGATAACTTTACTTGCCGCGCCCGCACCGACGCTTGCGAGATGCTCGCCGGTGCGCTATCTGTTCATTCGTCGCGCCCTACGACCTGTCCGGAATTGCCCATGACCCTTGAAGTCCCCGCACACAGCGCTCACGTCACCAAGCCTGCAAGCCGTATTCGTCAGAAGAACGAAGAAGCGATCATCCAGGCAGCCGAAGATGAATTTGCCCGCCACGGTTTCAAGGGCACCAGCATGAACACCATCGCGATCAAGGCCGGGCTGCCGAAAGCCAATCTGCATTACTACTTCACCAACAAACTCGGCCTGTATGTCGCAGTGCTCAGCAACATCATCGATTTGTGGGACAGCACCTTCAACCACCTCAGCGTGGAAGACGATCCGGCAGAGGCGCTGGCCCGCTATATTCGCGCCAAGATGGAATTCTCGCGCCGCCAGCCACAGGCTTCGCGGATCTTCGCCATGGAGATCATCAGCGGCGGCGAATGCATGAGCGAGTATTTCAGCCAGGATTACCGCCTGTGGTTCCAGGGCCGGGCAGCGGTCTTTCAAGCCTGGATCGACGCCGGCAAGATGGACCCCGTCGACCCGGTGCACCTGATCTTTCTGCTATGGGGCAGCACCCAGCACTATGCCGACTTCGCCTCGCAGATCTGTCGCGTCACCGGTCGTTCTCGACTGACTCGCCAGGACATGGATCAGGCCAGCAACAATCTCATTCGAATCATTCTCAAAGGTTGTGGGCTCACCCCGCCAGCCTTGTAGAATCGTCGCCCTGACGTCAGCTGGACACACGCATGCCTTTTACCCTGATCGGCCCTTGCGAGTTTCGTGAAGAAATCCGCAAGAGCCGCTTCATCACCCTCGCCGCCCCCATCTCCAGCCCGGCCGACGCACAGGCGTTCATCGAACAGCACAGTGACCTGAACGCCACCCACAATTGCTGGGCCTGGAAGCTCGGTGGCCAGTATCGCAGCAACGATGACGGCGAACCGGGCGGCACTGCAGGCAGGCCGATTCTGGCCGCCATCGAAGCGCAGGAGTTCGATCAGGTCGTGGTGCTGGTGATCCGCTGGTACGGCGGCATTCAACTGGGGACCGGCGGCCTGGCCCGCGCCTATGGCGGCGGTGCCAACAAATGCCTGCAGCAGGCCGAGCGTCTGCCGCTGATCCAGCGCGCGTCGTTCCACCTTGAATGCAGCTTCAGCGAGCTGGCGCTGGTCAAGCTGCGTCTCGGCGAACTGAACGGTCTGGTGGAAAGCGAAAACTTCATGGCCAACGGTGTGCAGATGTCCATCGCCATCGGCCCCGAGCACACCGACACCCTGCAGCGCCAACTGGCCGATCTGAGTCGCGGCAGAATCCTTCTGCACCCAGCGCCGGAGCAATAGCCGGAGCCTCTGAGCCACATGTCACAATTGCCCACATCTACTGTGCATCCGGCTGTGGATAAGCTGAGCACACTCCACCGCGAGCCTTGCCGGGCTTGCGTTTCAGGCGAATGATCGTTTTTTGAGCAATTGCCGGGCGTGGATCCATAAAGAGTGCAAAAACAGCCTGTTAGCGCTTCTTAGTGCCTTTGGATGTTAACCGCCGCCGCATTATTCTCACTCAACCGGCTTGCGCACAGTATCTGTGGAAGAACCTGTGGATAACAGGTGCAAGGGTCGCGCATTGCTTCAGCGCACCGCCCTCCACGTCCGCTGTACATTTTTTGTTCAAATCAAAGGGCCACATTGGCCCGCGCCAGGCAAGCACGCCCCGAACTGGTGCTGAAACGAGCGCCGTCGATAGGCGAAGACCGGTGACAGAGCCGAAAACTCCGTGCCTGGCCTTGATTCAGCGCACCGGACGCGAATCCTGACTCCTTGGCCAGGATTTTGCTTTATCCACACGCGACCCACTTCTGCCTCAGAGCCTTTCATGTCAAACCACGCGATAGCTGCGCGCCTGCAACTGCGCCACATCACCAAACGGTATCCCGGCTGCCTGGCCAACGACGCTGTCGACCTGACGATTCAGCCCGGAGAGATTCACGCCCTGCTGGGTGAAAACGGTGCGGGCAAAAGCACGCTGATGAAGATCATCTACGGCGTGACGCAGCCCGACACCGGGACGATCATCTGGCAAGGCCAGGCGCAGACCATGCGCAATCCGGCACAGGCCAGAAGCCTGGGCATCGGCATGGTGTTCCAGCATTTTTCGCTGTTCGAAACCCTCAGCGTCGCGCAAAACATCGCGCTGGCGATGGGCGCAGCGGCGGGCACGCCCAAGCAACTCGAACCGCGCATCCGCGAGGTCTCACAACGCTACGGCATGGCAGTGGAGCCCCAGAGGCTAGTCCACAGCCTGTCGATTGGTGAGCGGCAGAAAGTCGAGATCATTCGCTGCCTGATGCAGGACATTCGCCTGTTGATCCTCGACGAGCCCACGTCGGTGTTGACGCCTCAGGAAGCCGATGAGCTGTTCGTGACTCTGCGGCATCTGGCCCGAGAAGGCTGCAGCATTCTGTTCATCAGTCACAAGCTGGGCGAAGTGCGCGCGCTGTGTCACAGCGCGACTGTACTGCGCAACGGCAAGGTCTCCGGGCACTGCATTCCCGCTGAATGCTCCGATCTGGAACTGGCGCGCTTGATGGTCGGTGATGCCGAAGGGCTGACCGCGCAGTATGAGAAAGTCAGCGGCAGCACAGCCTTTTTGCGCATCGACAAACTGTCCTGGCACAACCCGGACCCGTTCGGCTGCTCACTCAAAGACCTCAGCCTGGAAGTACGCAGCGGCGAAATCGTCGGTATCGCGGGCGTGGCCGGGAATGGTCAGGATGAGTTGCTGGCGCTGCTCAGCGGCGAACAGACCTTGCCCCATGCCCAGGCGGCGACCCTGCGTTTTGAGGATGCCCCGGTCGGCAACCTGCGGCCCGATGCGCGGCGCAAGCGTGGCCTGGCATTCGTCCCGGCCGAGCGCTTGGGGCATGGCGCAGTGCCGGAACTCAGTCTTGCCGACAACGCGCTGCTTACCGCCTTTCAGCAAGGGCTGGTGAACAATGGCCTGATCCAGCGCAGCAAGGTGCGCGCACTGGCTGACGAAATCATTCGGCGCTTTGCGGTCAAGACCCCGGATGCGCAGGCCCCGGCGCGCAGTCTGTCGGGCGGCAACCTGCAGAAATTCATCCTCGGCCGGGAAATTCTGCAAAAGCCGAAACTGTTGATTGCCGCGCATCCCACCTGGGGCGTGGATGTCGGCGCTGCGGCGGCGATCCATCGGGCGCTGATTGCCTTGCGCGACGCGGGGGCCGCCATTCTGGTGATCTCCGAAGACCTGGACGAGTTGTTCCAGATCAGCGACCGACTCGCCGCCCTGAGTGGCGGACAGCTTTCCGACCTGATCCCCACTGAACAGACCAGCACCGTGCAAATCGGCGGCTGGATGGCGGGACAGTTCGATCATTCTCAAACCCAAGCCCACGTGCCTGGTTAACGGAGCAAAACATGCTGCTTTCTCTGGAACCGCGCGGCCAGCAATCGCGCGCGATGTTGTGGTGCTCCCCTTTACTGGCTGCGGTGCTGACCCTGGTCTGCGGTTCACTGCTGTTCATCGGCCTGGGCCTGAACCCTTGGGTGACGCTGCACACCTTGCTGATCGCGCCGGTCAGCGACTGGTACGGCCTGTCGGAATTGATGGTCAAGACCCTGCCGATTCTGCTCTGCGCGCTGGGTCTGGCGGTCGCCTATCAGGCGCGTATCTGGAACATCGGGGCGGAAGGCCAGTTGCTGCTCGGCGCATTGGCGGGCAGTGCCGTGGCGGTGAATATCATAGAGATGGAGAGTCGTTGGGCACTGGTCATGGTGCTGCTGGCCGGCACCCTCGCCGGCGCGGCCTGGGCGGGCGTGACCGCCTGGCTGCGCACGCACTTCAACGCCAATGAAATCCTCACCAGCATCATGCTCAACTACATCGCCCTCAACTTGCTGCTGTACTTCGTCCACGGGCCGCTGAAGGACCCGGCCGGCATGAACTTCCCGGAGTCAGCGACCTTCGGCGACGCCAGCCGTCTGCCGCTGTTGATGGAGGATGGCCGCGCGCACATCGGCGTGTACTTCGCCCTGTTTGCGCTGGTCGCGGTGTGGGTGCTGCTGCAACGCAGTTTCGTCGGTTTTCAGATCAAGGTGCTGGGCCTGGACAAGCGTGCTGCCGGGTTTGTCGGCTTTCGAGAAAAACGCCTGGTCTGGCTCGCACTGTTGATCAGTGGCGCGCTGGCCGGGCTGGCCGGCGTATCGGAAGTGACCGGGCCGATCGGTCAACTGGTGCCGCAGGTCTCGCCAGGTTACGGCTATGCCGCGATCACCGTGGCCTTTCTCGGCCGCCTCAACCCCATCGGCATTCTGTTCTCCAGCCTGTTGATCGCCCTGCTGTATCTGGGCGGAGAAAGCGCGCAAATGACCTTGAACCTGCCGTTGGCAATCACGCAGTTGTTTCAGGGGATGATGCTGTTTTTCCTGCTGGCCTGTGATGTGCTGATTCTCTATCGCCCACGTTTGAAACTGCACTGGGCCAAGCGCCAGATGACAGCCGTCACAGGAGCCGCATGATGGATATCGACCTGTTGAGCAACATTTTCTACGCCATGGTCCGCTGCGGAACCCCCTTGCTGCTGGTGGCGCTGGGCGAACTTATCTGCGAAAAAAGCGGCGTCATCAACCTCGGTCAGGAAGGCATGATGCTGTTTGGCGCAGTGATCGGTTTCATCGTCGCCCTGAACACCGGCAACCTCTGGCTGGGTGTGCTGCTGGCGATGCTTGCAGGCATGCTGCTGTCGGCACTGTTTGCCCTGGTGGCACTGGTGTTCAACGCCAATCAGGTCGCGACCGGGCTGGCGCTGACCATCTTCGGCGTTGGCCTTTCCAGCTTTGTCGGGGCCGCCTGGGTCGGCAAACCGTTGAGCGGTTTCGAACCGGTGGCCATCCCGCTGCTCAGTGACATTCCGCTGATCGGCCGCATGCTGTTTGTCCAGGACTTGCTGGTCTACCTGTCCTTTGCGCTGTTTGCACTGGTCGCCTGGGCGCTGCTGAAAAGCCGCGTCGGGCTGATTATCCAGGCGGTCGGCGAAAATCCCGATGCGGCCAGCGCCATGGGCTTGCCAGTGTTGCGTGTACGCACGTTGGCCGTGCTGTTCGGCGGCGCAATGGCTGGGCTGGCCGGGGCCTACCTGTCGCTGGCCTACACGCCGATGTGGGCAGAAAACATGAGCGCCGGACGCGGCTGGATAGCCTTGGCGCTGGTGGTGTTCGCCAGCTGGCGCGTGTGGCGTCTACTGCTCGGTGCGTACCTGTTCGGCCTCGCCAGCATCCTGCACCTGGTCGCGCAAGGCATCGGCCTGGCCATCCCGTCCAACCTGCTGGCGATGCTGCCTTACCTCGCCACCATCATCGTGCTTGTCCTGCTCTCCCGCGACGCCCTGCGCACCCGACTGTATGCGCCGGTATCGCTGGGCCAGCCTTGGCGGGCGGGGCATTGAGGAGCTAGCGGCGCAGATAGTTGACGCAGAGCGTCACGAACGGCATTCCCACGCTGGAGCGTGAGGAACGATAATCCTGAAACTATCAGGCATGCCGTTCCAGTGATTCCCCTGAACGTTTTCGGCTCGCGAAGATTCCAACAGGTCATGGGCAGGAGTACGCTGCAAGGTCGAAACTTTCGAGAGGCCTTGCTGGCACTGCCATGGAGTCCGTCTCTCAATCTGCCAAGGAATCATTCATGACCACTACCAAGAAAACCGCCCTGATCATCGGTGCTTCACGTGGCCTGGGCCTCGGGCTGGTGCAGCGCTTGACCGAACAGGGCTGGCACGTCACCGCCACCGTACGTGATCCGCAAAACGCTGAAAACCTGAAAGCGGTCGAGGGCGTGCGCATCGAAGCGGTGGATCTGGACGAAACGGCCTCGCTTGAAGTGCTGGTCCAGAAGCTGCGCGGTGAAGTGTTCGACGTGCTGTTCGTCAATGCCGGCATCAGTGGCGCGGCACACCAGAGCGCTGCGAAGTCGACCGCTGCCGAACTCGGGCAGTTGTTCCTGACCAACGCGGTGGCACCGATTCGTCTGGCCGAACGCTTCGTCGATCAACTTCGTCCCGGCACGGGCGTCCTGGCGTTCATGAGTTCGTGGCTGGGCAGCGTCACTTGCCCGGACGGCGCAAACCTTGCGTTGTACAAGGCCAGCAAGGCTGCACTCAATTCGATGACCAATACCTTTGTCACCGAGCTGGGCGAGAACCGTCCTACCGTTTTGTCTATGCATCCGGGCTGGGTGAAGACCGACATGGGCGGCGAAAATGCCGCCATCGACGTGATGACCAGCACCACTGGGCTTGTCGAACAGCTCAATGCCTACGCCGGCAAGGGCGGCCATCACTTCATCGACTACCAGGGCAAGACGATTGCCTGGTAATCGGCTGCTCGACTAGAATCGCCGTCCTTCGCCGGGGCGCACCCGACCCCGGCGACCCTGGATCAGCAGACAGGACAACACTGAGCTGGCTAACCTGAACCTGTCTTTCAGAGGAGCCGGCCCATGCCTTCGATCCGTATCTGGTTGAAAAATCCCCTTGCCGTGTTCACTGCTAATGACCTGGACGCCCGTGGCGGTCTGGTGATCGAAGGCGGCGTCATCACTGAAGTGCTGGCCGCCGGGCAGTTCCCGTCAAAGCCCTGCACTCAGACGTTCGATGCCCGTGAGCATGTGTTGCTGCCGGGGTTGATCAACACGCACCATCACTTCTATCAAACCCTCACGCGGGCCTGGGCACCAGTGGTCAATCAGCCTTTGTTCCCTTGGCTGAAAACCCTGTACCCGGTATGGGCGCGCCTGACGCCGGAGAAGCTCGCGGTCGCCAGCAAGGTGGCACTGGCCGAGTTGCTGCTGTCCGGGTGCACAACCGCTGCTGACCACCACTATCTGTTTCCCGACGGGCTTGAACACGCTATCGATGTTCAGGTGCAGAGCGTTCGGGAGCTGGGCATGCGCGCGATGCTGACGCGCGGTTCGATGAGCCTGGGCGAAGCGGATGGAGGCTTGCCGCCGCAGCAAACCGTGCAGCAGGGCGAGGTGATTCTGGCCGACAGCCAGCGTTTGATCGAGACCTACCATGAGCGTGGTGACGGCGCGCAGATTCAGATCGCCCTGGCACCCTGCTCGCCGTTTTCGGTCACGCCGCAGATCATGGCCGAGAGTGCGGCCATGGCCGAAAAACTCGACGTGCGCCTGCACACCCACCTGGCTGAAACCCTCGACGAAGAAGACTTCTGCCTGCAACGCTTCGGCCTGCGCACCGTGGATTATCTGGACAGTGTCGGCTGGTTGGGACCGCGTACCTGGCTGGCCCATGGCATCCACTTCAACCCCGACGAAATCGCCCGTCTCGGCGCAGCAGGTACGGGTGTCTGCCATTGCCCGAGCTCGAACATGCGCCTGGCCTCCGGCATCTGTCCGACCCTGGACCTGCTCGCTGCTGGCGCGCCGTTGGGGCTTGGGGTCGATGGTTCGGCGTCCAACGACGCATCGAACATGATCCTGGAAACCCGCCAGGCGCTTTACCTGCAACGCCTGCGCTACGGCGCCGAAAAAATCACTCCGCAGCTCGTGCTGGGCTGGGCCACCAAGGGGTCGGCGCAATTGCTGGGACGCACTGACCTCGGTGAACTGGCGGTGGGCAAACAGGCTGATCTGGCGTTGTTCAAGATGGACGAACTGCGCTTTTCCGGCAGCCATGATCCGCTGTCAGCGCTGTTGCTGTGCGGCGCGGACCGTGCCGATCGGGTGATGATCGCAGGACAATGGCGAGTGATCGACGGCCAGGTCGAAGGCCTGGACATCAAGCAGTTGATTGCCGATCACAGCCAGGCCGCGCGGGAGTTGATTGGGGGCTGAACGTGCGGGGCGATAATCTCAACTATCGTGCGACGCTCCGCGTCGGCATGCCGTTCAGGACGCTCTGCGTCCTCTTGCGACGCAGAGCGTGGGAGCGATAGGCAATAGGCCCTAAAGCCCCAGACACGAGAGCATGATGAACGTCGCGAACAGCACGAAGTGGGTCATGCCTTCGATGGCATTGGTTTCGCCATCGTTGAGGTTGATGGCGGACACCAGCAGGGTGATGAAGATCATCACGGTCTGCACCGGAGTCATGGCCATCTGGAAAGGCTGGCCACTGTATAGCGCCATGGCTTCCATGACCGGAACCGTGAGGATCACGGTCGACAGCGACGCACCCAACGCGATGTTGACCACCGACTGCATGCGGTTGGCCAGCGCGGCACGCAGGGCCGTGAGGATCTCCGGCGCGGCAGAGATGGCGGCGACCAGAATGGCGGTCATCACCGGCGGCGCACCGGTGCCTTCCAGGCCCAGGTCAACCGTCTTCGACATTACTTCGGCCAGCGCGCCGATCACCACCACGCCGACAACCAGTGTGGCAATTGAGCGGGTTAGATTGACCGGCTCTGCATGCGCTTCAGCCGTATTGGGACCCTGGCTCTGACGCTTCTTCTTTTCCGGATAGCTGTAGCTGAAAAAGTAACTGTGCGGCCCGACCTGCATGCGCAGGAACAGGGTGTAGAGCAGGATCATCGCGCCGATGGTAAACGCCGAATAGATCTTCCAGTCACCCTTGGGAATGAACTCGGGTACGACCATCGACACGCCCATCGCGGTGAGGATCATCACGCTATACGTGCGCGCCGAGTCATCGTTATAGGACTGTTCGCCGTGCTTGATGCCGCCCATCAGCGCCGCAAGACCGAGGATGCCGTTGATGTCGAGCATCACCGCCGAATAAATCGTGTCCCGCACCAGCGTTGGCGACGGCTCGTTGCTCATCATGATCGCCAGGATCACCACTTCGACCGTCACCGCCGACAGCGTGAGGATCATCGTGCCGTAGGGATCGCCGACCTTTTCCGCCAGCATCTCGGCATGGTGGGCAACGCGCATCGAGGCGCAGATGATGAACGCGACCAGCGCCAGCCCGGACACCAGCGCCACAACCTGACCGTTGCCTACCAGCACGTGCTCCAGTGGATAAGCGACGAACATGGCAATGATTGCCAGCAACAGAAACTTTTCTTGCTTGAGCAATGCGCCCATTTTTATTCCCCAAACCTTGCGACATCGCCGCGGATGTACATGAAGGTGGCCAACAGTGAAGCGTGTCAGAGTAGCTTGTGTGACAAAAGGTTTCATAAAATAGCCCGAATGCGAACCGCACCCACGCGTAAATGACTTTTGATCCCGTCGCCACGATGTGAAATAGTGCCCGCCGTTTTCAACAATAGTGCCTGCCGTTTTCTTCGCGGCCTTCAGGGCGCGCCTGTTTTTCCTGATTCCGTTTTGTTAGAAAGGACCTTTGCCATGCGTGCTTTTCGACTTCCGCATCTGCTGGCTTGCGGCCTGCTGACCCTGATGGCGAGTGCAGCCCAGGCCGCACCTATCGACATCGATGACGGCCAACACAAAGTTCACCTGCCTGACACCCCCAAGCGCGTGGTGGTGCTGGAGTTTTCGTTTCTCGACGGACTGGCTTCGGTCGGTGTGACGCCGGTCGGTGCCGCCGACGATGGCGATGCCAACCGCGTACTGCCCAAGGTGCGCAAGGCCGTCGGCGAATGGCAGTCTGTGGGCCTGCGCTCGCAACCCAATATAGAAGTGATCGCGCGGCTCAAGCCGGACCTGATCATTGCCGACCTCGGTCGCCATCAGGCGCTGTACAACGACCTCGCCAGCCTGGCACCGACGCTGATGCTGCCGTCACGCGGCGAGGATTATCAGGGCAGTCTGAAATCTGCCGAGCTGATCGGCGTGGCGCTCGGCAAAGGCCCAGAGATGCAGGCGCGGATCGCGGAGAACCGCCAGCACCTGAAGACTGTTGCCGAGCAGATTCCGGCCAACACCAACGTGCTGTTCGGCGTCGCCCGCGAAGACAGCTTCTCGGTGCACGGCCCGCACTCTTATGCGGGCAGCGTGTTGCAGGCGATCGGTCTGAAGGTCCCGGAAGTACGCAAAGACGCCGCGCCCACCGAATTCGTCAGCCTGGAGCAGTTGCTGGCATTGGACCCGAACTGGTTGCTGGTCGGTCATTATCGTCGCCCGAGCATCGTCGACAGCTGGAGCAAGCAGCCGCTGTGGCAGGTGCTTGGCGCAGTACGTAACAAGCAGGTAGCTGAAGTGGATGGCGACAGCTGGGCGCGCAATCGCGGGATCATGGCGTCCGAGCAGATCGCCGACGATGCGCTTGCCGTACTCAAGGGCGGCAAGGCCGTGCTGAACCCGTAAATGCGTCGCTGGCTGATGGCAGGCGTGATCACCGCGACCTGCCTGGGACTGTTCTGGGTGTCGCTGTTCGCCCTGTCGTCGCTCAGCATTCGTCAGGTGGATGCCTGGAACGGACTGATCACGCAGGGCCGCGAGGGCGGTAATATCGCTTACATCGTCGCGCAACTGCGCGTGCCACGCGCCCTGTGCGCGGCGCTGGTCGGTGCCTGCCTGGGCGTGGCGGGCGCGTTGATGCAGGGCATCACCCGCAACCGTCTGGCCTCCCCATCATTGTTTGGCGTCACGGCGGGCGCAGCGTTGGGGCTGGCGCTGTTTTCCACAGGTCTGGTCGCTCTGCCCTTCCCCGGTGGCGCTCTTTTAATGACCTGCCTCGGCGGTGCACTGGCATGGGTCACCGTGTTCAGTCTTGGCGGTGCATGGTCACCCGCCACGGCTCAGGGCCGACTGGTGCTGGCGGGTGTAGCCGTCGCCGCGCTGTGCGCCGCATTGACCCGCCTCACGGTAATTCTCGTCGAGGCACAGGCGCAAAGTGTCCTCAACTGGCTGGCAGGGTCGCTGGCCAATGTAGGCGCGGCGCAATTGCAACTGCTCTGGCCGTGCACGCTGATCGGCGTGGTGCTGGCGATTGCCTGTGCACCGCGCTTGAACCTGATCAACCTCGGTGAAGACGCTGCGCGTTCGCTGGGCGTGCGCATCGGTGCGTTACGCCTGCTGGTATTCGTGGTCAGCCTGCTGCTGGTTGGCGCCAGTGTCTGTGCAGTCGGGCCGATCGCCTTTGTCGGCCTGATCGCGCCGAACATCGCTCGCCAGTGGCTGGGCAATGACTACCGCTGGCTGATCCCGATCAGCGCCGGCATGGGCGCGGCCATCGTGCTGGCCTCGGACCTGATCAGCCGCGCCGTGGCCTTCCCGGTGGAAACACCGGCCGGGGTAGTGACGGCATTGATCGGCGCGCCGTTCTTTCTGTTTCTGGCGAGGCGTGCGCTATGAACCACCCGCGCTCGAGGCTGTTGTTGCTGATGACTCTGCTGGCACTCGCCCTGCTGCTGAGCCTCAGCGCTGGCACCGTGTGGCTGACACCCGGCGCCGTGCTCGATCACCTGATCGCCCACGACAGCAAGGACTTCGAAGTCTGGAATCACCGCCTGCCACGCGGCCTGATCGCAATCATGACCGGCTGCGCGTTCGGCCTGGCTGGCGCCATCGTGCAAGGCGTGATTCGCAACCCGCTGGCCTCGCCGGAAATCCTCGGCGTCACCCAGGGTGCCGGGCTGGCGCTGACCATTGCGATTATCGGCCTGCCACAGTTACCGGTATCGGCGCTGCCGTTTGTGGCGTGTCTGGGCGGCGCGGCGGGTGCGCTGCTGCTGGCGCTGTACAACACCGGCGTGCAGTTTTCAGGGGTGCGTTTCGCGCTGTCCGGGGTGGCGATTGCGGTGACGCTGTCGAGCATCACCGAGTTCCTGATCCTGTCCAACCCGCTGGATATCAACACCGCCCTGCTGGCGCTGACCGGCAGTTTGTGGAGCCGCAACTGGCACCACGTCTTGCTGGCCACGCCGCTTCTGCTGCTGATCCCGCTCAGTCTGCTGCTGGCCAAACCACTGAACCTGATCGGCCTGGGTGACGAGGCGGCGCAGAGCCTGGGCACCGGCCTCACGCGTACGCGCTGGCTGTCGATGGGCAGTGCCGTGCTGTTGACCAGCCTGGGGGTGGGCATTATAGGCCCGGTGAGCTTCGTCGGCCTGGTCGCACCACACATGGCCCGTCGTCTGGTCGGCGGTCATCATCAGTACCTGCTGCCCGCCTCGATGGTGCTGGGTGCGTTATTACTGGTGCTGGCAGACACGCTGGGACGCACGCTGATCGCGCCCAGCGAAATTCCGGCCGGGATTCTCACGGCGGTGATCGGCGCTCCGTATTTCCTCTGGCTGCTGGCCCGATTCAAAGGTTGATCCCATGACTATTCTGAAGGCGCAGCAACTCGACATCGGCTACGGCGCAACGCGCATCGTGCAAGACCTGTCGTTCAGCCCGCCGCCTGCGCAGGTCACTGCGCTGATCGGCCCCAATGGCTGCGGCAAATCCACCCTGCTCAAGGCCTTCGCCCGAATTCTCACCCCGCAATCGGGCAGTCTCAGTCTGGATGGCACGGCCTACCGCCAGCTATCGGCCAACGAGCTGGCGCGCAAGGTGGCTTTTCTGCCGCAAGTGCTGCCGATTCCGGAAGGCGTCAGCGTACGCCAGCTGGTGGCGTACGGCCGCAGTCCGCACAACAGTCTGTGGGGTCGCCTGAGTGGCGCCGATCAACGCAGTGTCGATCAAGCCTTGCAGCGCATGGAGCTGGACACACTGGCCGAGCGCCCGCTGTCGGATCTGTCCGGCGGGCAACGACAGCGCGCCTGGCTGGCGATGATCCTTGCGCAGGACGCGGCCATCGTCCTGCTCGACGAGCCGACCACCTATCTGGACATCAGCCATCAGGTCGAGCTGCTGGACCTGATGCGTGAACTGAGCGCCGAAGGCAAGACGGTGATTACCGTGCTGCATGACATCAATCAGGCCTGCCGCTACGCCGACCACCTGGCGGTCATGCAGGGTGGACGTCTGGTGACCTGCGGCGCGCCGGGCGATGTACTGACGGCCGAGCTGGTCTGCCAGGTGTTCGATGTGCAGGTGCAGATCATGCGCGAACCCGTGGCAGGCACGCCGATGTGCATCGTCGAGCGCAGCA
Source organism: Plantibacter cousiniae (nom. nud.) (assembly GCF_977070315.1). Classification (NCBI taxonomy): domain Bacteria; kingdom Bacillati; phylum Actinomycetota; class Actinomycetes; order Micrococcales; family Microbacteriaceae; genus Plantibacter; species Plantibacter cousiniae (nom. nud.). Next base: position 18,746 of record NZ_CDRVEU010000016.1, read on the forward strand.
CGCGCTGCACCAGTTAGCGGCGTAACCTGCAGCGTCTGCACCTTCCCGCTGCATGGTGAAACAGGCAGGCAAGCGGCAAAGCGCGCCAGCATCGTAAGTTGTCCTGTTGGTCAGTTATTTGCATTGTCGGGGTATGCACTCCAACAAGACCGCAAGGAGCTAGACCCGATGCACCTGACCAACCCACGTCGTCCTCTGAAAAAACTGCTGTGTGCCATGGCCGCCGTTGTCGGCATCGGCTCCAGCCTGCTCGCCTCGGCAGCCGATCCGCTGAAAGTCGGATTCGTCTACATCGGCCCCATCGGCGACCACGGCTGGACCTATCAGCATGAACAGGGCCGTCAGGCGATGGTCAAGGCGCTGGGTGACAAGGTGACCAGCAGCTACGTGGAAAACGTGCCGGAGGGCGCGGACGCCGAGCGGGTTATCCGCAACATGGCCAAGGGTGGTTATGACCTGATCTTCAGTACCTCGTTCGGCTACATGAACCCCACGCTGAAAGTCGCCAAGCAGTTCCCCAAGGTGAAGTTCGAGCACGCGACCGGCTACAAGCAGGACAAGAACATGGGCACTTATCTGGCCCGTACCTATGAGGGTCGCTACGTGAGCGGCTACATCGCCGCGAAGATGACCAAGACCAAGAAGATCGGTTATGTCGCCTCGTTCCCGATTCCTGAAGTGCTGCGCGACATCGACGCCATCCAGCTGGCGCTGAACAAATACAACCCGGGCACCGAGATCAAGGTGGTGTGGGTCAACTCCTGGTTCGATCCGGGCAAGGAAGCCGATGCGGCCAATGCGTTGATCGATCAGGGCGTGGACGTGGTGTTCCAGCACACCGACAGCCCTGCGCCGATCCAGACCGCCGAGCGGCGCGGCGTGTATGCCGTCGGTTATGCCTCGGACATGGCTCACTTCGGACCGAAAGCAGTGCTGACCTCCATCGTCAACAACTGGGGCCCGCACTACATTCAGGCCGCCGAAGGCGCCATCGCAGGGACCTGGAAACCACAGGATTACTGGGGCGGCCTGAAGGAAGGAACGGTCGAATTGCCGATCAGCGACGTGGTGCCTGCTGACGTGAAGGCCGAAGCGCAGAAGATCATTGCCAGTATTGAAAGCGGCGAATTTCACCCGTTCACCGGCCCGATCAAGGACCAGAACGGCACCGTGAAAATTGCTGACGGTGTGGTCGCGACCAACGCCGAGCTGGCATCGATGAACTACTACGTCGAAGGCATCAAGGCCGAGCTGCCCAAGTAATCAGTCCGCCACTTGCCTGACCATCGTGCCTGCTGCGCCAGGCACGATCATCGACACCCGACACTTCCTTTCAGGACCGGTTAATGGACCAGCTTCCCGTCATCGACATCGCCCCGCTCTACGGCACGGACACTCAGGCCTGGCAGGATGTTGCCGGGCAAATCGACAGTGCCTGTCGGGCATGGGGCTTCTTTTACATCAAGGGCCACCCGATCAGCGCGCAACGCATCGAGCAGGTGCAATCGGCGGCAAAGGACTTCTTCGCCCGGCCGGCAGCTGAAAAGCTCCTGATCGATATCACCCAAAGCACCCATCATCGCGGCTACGGCGCCATCGCCACCGAACAACTGGACCCCAGCCTGCCGAGTGACCTCAAGGAAACCTTCGACATGGGCCTGCACCTGGATGCCCGTCATCCCGACGTGCTGGCGGGCAAACCGCTGCGTGGGCCAAACCGGCATCCGGACATTCCCGGCTGGGAAGCGCTGATGGAGCAACACTATCTGGACATGCAGGCGCTGGCGCAAACCCTGCTGCGCGCCATGACCCTGGCACTGGGCATCGAGCGTGATTTCTTCGATCAGCGCTTCAAGGACCCGGTCAGCGTACTGCGCATGATTCATTACCCGCCGCGTGATACAGCGACCTCAGCCGAGCAACAAGGCGCAGGCGCGCATACCGATTATGGCTGCATCACTCTGCTGTATCAGGACACAGCGGGCGGCTTGCAGGTGCGTGATGTGCGCGGCGAATGGATCGACGCGCCACCGCTTGACGGCACCTTCGTGGTCAATCTGGGCGATATGATGGCGCGCTGGAGCAACGATCGTTACCTGTCCACGCCGCATCGGGTCATAAGCCCGCTCGGGGTCGATCGCTACTCCATGCCGTTCTTCGCCGAACCGCACCCCGACACGCGCATCGAATGCCTGCCCGGTTGCCAGAGCGACGATCATCCTGCCCGCTATCCGGTGACCACCTGCGCCGAATTTCTGCTGTCGCGCTTCGCGGACACCTACGCTTATCGCCGCGAACAGGAGGCAAGTTGAACGTTCGGTCAGGTTTTACCCTGCGCAGCGACGTGCATCTGTAGAATGTCCGGGATCTGCACCTGATGAGAAAAGAATATGTACGACTGGTTGAACGCCCTGCCCAAGGCAGAACTGCACTTGCACCTCGAAGGCTCGCTGGAACCCGAGTTGCTGTTCGCCCTGGCCGAGCGCAACAGGATTGCCCTGCCGTGGGATGACGTCGAAACCCTGCGCAAGGCGTATGCCTTCAACAACCTGCAGGAATTCCTCGATCTGTATTACCGGGGCGCAGACGTATTGCGCACCGAACAGGACTTCTACGACCTGACGTGGGCCTACCTGCTGCGCTGCAAGGCACAGAACGTTATCCACACCGAACCGTTCTTCGATCCGCAAACCCACACCGACCGTGGCATCCCGTTCGAAGTGGTACTGGCCGGGATTACCGGTGCGCTGAAAGATGGCAAGTCGAAGCTGGGCGTCGACAGCGGCCTGATCCTGAGTTTCCTGCGCCACCTGTCCCAGGAAGAAGCCGAAAAAACCCTCGATCAGGCGCTGCCGTTCCGTGATGCGTTCGTTGCCGTGGGCCTCGACAGCTCGGAGATGGGCCATCCGCCGAGCAAGTTCCAGCGTGTGTTCGATCGCGCGCGCAACGAAGGCTTCCTGACTGTGGCTCACGCCGGGGAAGAAGGTCCGCCGGAATACATCTGGGAGGCACTGGACCTGCTGAAGATAGAACGCATCGACCACGGTGTTCGCGCCATCGAAGACGAGCGGCTGATGCAACGCATCATCGACGAACAGATCCCGCTGACCGTCTGCCCGCTGTCCAACACCAAGCTTTGTGTGTTCGACGACATGGCCCAGCACAACATCCTCGACATGCTCGAACGTGGTGTGAAGGTCACCGTCAACTCGGACGACCCGGCCTACTTCGGTGGCTACGTGACCGAGAACTTCCACGCGCTGTACACCCACCTGGGCATGACCGAAGATCAGGCCAAACGCCTGGCGCAAAACAGCCTGGATGCACGACTGGTCAAGCCCTAAAGAGGGAATGAGCGAGTTACATCCATCGCTGCTCATGCTCTGCGTCGCAGAGGACGCAGAGCGTCAGGAACTGCATACCAACGCGGAGCATTGGCACGATAGTGGTGGGGCAGGCGCCTCCATCGTTCCTCACGCTCCGCGTGGGAATGCCTTTCGCGACGCTCTGCGTCGCAAGAGAACGCGGAGCGCGCAGAACTGCGTGCCGACGCGGACCGGTGGTACGTTAGTGGTGGAGCGCGCCACACCTGCCGCTCCCGTCAGGCCGCCGCTGCGATCTTGCTGATTTCCCGCTGCCCACTGGATGAGACCTGCAAGGTGCTGGACTCTTCAGTGGTGCGCAGCCAGCCCATCTGAATGAAAAGCTGCAACAACCCCGCCCCCAGCGCGCCGCCCAGATGCGGATTGCTATCGTTCCATTTCGGACAGACACACACCGTTTCGCGCTTGCGTTGCGCCAGTGCGGGAATGTAGATACCGCGTTCGGCAAATCTGGCCACACCCTTGCTGGTAACTTCGACGCGCTTCTCCTGCTGTTCTATCCAGCCCGCCTCCAGCAGACGCTGATAAAGCTCGGCAGCCATCTCGCCACCCAGATGATCGGAGCAGACTCTTGCGCGGCGCAGCGGCAAGGGCGGCGCAGGCTGGGCAAAGCGACGATTGATCTGTTCAGCACTGGCCAGCGAAGCACAGGCCAAGGCCTCGACCGCCGCCCCCACTTCCGGCGCAGCGAGGCGAAAGAAGCGCTTGCGGCCGCGGACCTCCTGTTTCAACAGACCACCACTGGTCAGCCGCGCCAGATGGGCGCCGGCAGAAGAAGTCGAGAGTCCCGCCAGGATTGCCAATTCATCGGCAGGGCGAGCAGTACCATCCATCAGTGCCCAGATCATTGCGCTGCGCTTGGGGTCAGCCAGCAAGGTTGCGATCTGGCTGATGCAAGGTCCGTATTCCATGTGTTCACTCCCTGTTGAAACATTCATCTATGGTGATGACTGGGTGAAAGCAATCACGCCTCGATAGAGTTGAACGTGGCTCTTATATGTCATGACAAGTATAAACTCTATGCCCTCCGCCCCCGTTGGATGAAAAACGCCTCTTACACACGGTGGGTACACCACGACGCAAAAAATCGCCCAAGTATGGCGTGCTCCATCAACATCAAGTTATTCCCGCGACTACACCGCAACCCCTCTATTCAAGGGGTTTGCAGCGACACTTCAAAAGAGGATTAAAAAGACAAGCGTAATGGCTATGACAAAAATGCCAAATCCACTCAACAACAGTCAGTTTCAACTTTGTTCCGGCAGCGAAACTTCGCGTTATTGAACGGCCTTCGAAAATTATATTTTCCGACATTTCCGAAGGCCATTTCCTACTGGGGCGCGGCGATTAAAACACGCTGGCGGACGACAGACTTACAGCATGTTGCTTACACCGTGACCTGAGCATTTCCAGTAACAGAATGACAGGCTTGCTGAGTTGCGCCCGATGCGCGCACAACAGGTTCAATGGCGCCCGCTCCCCGATCAGGTCGGGCATCAACACTTTCAGGTGCCCGGCCCGCACATCAGCGGCCACGTCCAGCCAGGATTTGTACGCCACACCTTCGCCCGCCACCGCCCAGCGGCGCACCACGTCGGCATCGTCGCTGAACCAGTTGCCGCTGACCGTCAGACTTATTTCGCGCTTGCCGTCGTTCAGCGTCCAACGGTCATGAACGCGATCGCCGAGCATGAACAGCAGGCAGTTATGCTGCGCCAGTTGCTCGACCTGATGCGGCTCGCCATGACGCTGCAGGTAACTCGGCGCCGCACACAGTACCCGGCGATTGTCAGGCAACACCGGCAGTGCGACCAGGCTGGAGTCTTCCGGCTCGCCGTAGCGCAGCGCCACGTCGACAGGCTGGCGGAACAGATCGGCAATACGATCACCCAGCAGCAGACGCACAGTCAGTTGCGGATGCTGCTGTTGAAATTCGTCGAGCCACGGCAACAGCACGTTGCGCCCCAGGTCCGATGGCGCCGAGAGTTGCAGCACGCCCTCGCAACGGTCCTGGCTGCTGGCCAGCAAACGCCGCCCCTCCTCAAGGCTGCCCAGCGCGGCACGCGCGTATTCCAGAAACCCCTCGCCTTCGGCAGTCAGGCGCAGGCTGCGCGTCGAACGGGCCAGCAAGCGCGCGCCCAACTGCCGTTCGATACGCTTGAGCGCCGCGCTGGCAACCGCCGCAGACAGGTCCATGACCCGCGCTGCGGCAGAAAGGCTGCCCAGATCCGCTGCACGTACGAACAACTGCAAGTCATCAAAACGCAGCATCAAGGCCCCGTATTATCAAAATAAAATTGAAAGAGCCTGCCGTTTTAGCGGGTTTTATCTTTGCTGGAAATAGCCAATGATCTCTTCATCATTTTCTTTCGGAGAGGCCCCTGACATGAAAGCCATTGCGTACTATCAGTCCCTGCCCATCAGCGACGTGAAATCATTGCAGGATATCGAGCTGCCCGAGCCGGTGGCTGGCGATCGCGATCTGCTGGTCGAGGTCAAGGCCATCTCCGTCAACCCGGTGGACACCAAGATCCGCCAGAACGTCCAGCCTGAGGACGGTGCAGGCAAAGTGCTGGGCTGGGACGTGGCCGGAGTGGTCAAAGCCGTCGGCAGCCAGGTCACGCTGTTCAAGCCGGGCGACAAGGTGTTCTACGCAGGCTCTCTGACCCGGCCAGGTGCCAATAGCGAGTTGCACGTGGTGGATGAACGCATCGTTGGCCACATGCCCAAGCCCCTGAGCTTCGCCCATGCGGCGGCGCTGCCGTTGACAGCCATCACCGCTTGGGAACTGCTGTTCGAGCGACTGCAGATCCCGCAGCAAAAAGGTGAAGGCGCACACAGTCTGCTGATCGTCGGTGCTGCCGGTGGCGTGGGTTCGATCCTGATCCAGCTGGCGCGCAAACTGACCTCGCTGAAAGTCATCGGCACCGCCTCGCGGCCCGAGACCGAAAGCTGGGTCAGCGAACTGGGCGCGCACCATGTGCTGGATCACAGCAAGCCGCTGAGCGAAGAACTCAAGCGCGTCGGCCTGAACCACGTGACTCATGTGGCCAGCCTGACCCAGACCGAACAGCATCTGGATCAGCTCGTCGAGGCACTCAAGCCACAAGGCAAGCTGGCGCTGATCGACGACCCCAAGTCGCTGGATGTGTCGAAACTCAAGCGCAAGAGCCTGTCGCTGCATTGGGAGTTCATGTACACCCGGTCGATGTTTGAAACCGAGGACATGATCGAGCAGCACAACCTGCTCAACCGGGTTGCCGAGCTGATCGACGCCGGTACGCTGAAAACTACCTTTGGCGAGCACTTCGGCACCATCAATGCCGAAAACCTGCGCCGCGCTCATGCCCTGCTGGAAAGCGGCAAGGCCAAGGGCAAGGTCGTGCTGGAAGGTTTCTGAGCCACAGAGGCCTGGGCCGTGTGAAGTCGATGGTATCAGTCACGCCCGGCGCGACTGACACCACCGCTTTGGCGATCAGGCGGTCTGGAGCGATGCGTCGCGCCGTGCCTGCGCACGGCGCGTCAGCACCGAGATGCCCACAGTCAGCACGCCGCACAGGCTGATGACCAGCGCCATTGGTGTGGCCGTGCCATCATGCAGCAAGCCCACCAGACTGGCGGCGACGGCGGCAACGCTGAATTGCAGGCACCCCAGCAACGCCGACGCACTGCCCGCGCGCGCCCACTGGCCATTCATGGCGCAAGCCGATGCATTGGGGATGATGCACCCAAGACTCGCCACACAAATGAACAGCGGCACCAGCAGCGGCCAAAGCGCTTCGGTGCGCAGCAAGCTGATCGCCAGCAACACCAGCCCCGCAGCCAGATAGATCCAGACCGTGCGCGACAGCAAAAACGCCGGACCGGTCTTGCGCAGAATACGCGCATTGATCTGCGCCACCAGAATGAAGCCCGCCGCATTCATCCCGAACAGCCAGCCGTAATGCTCGGCAGGCACGCCATACAGCTTGATGAACACAAACGGCGAGCCCGCGACGTAGGCGAACATCCCGGCCATGGCGATGCCACCGGTCAGCGCATGACCAATGAACACGCCGTCCTTGAACAGATTGAGGTACTGGCCCAGCGCGCCGCTCAACGGCTGGCGCGGCGTGGTGGCCGGCATGCTTTCCGGCAGCCCCAGTGCAACGGCCGCCAGACAGGCACCGCTGAACAGGGCCAGGCTGACGAAGATCGATTGCCAGCCAAAGGTGCTGACCAGCACGCCGCCCAGCATGGGAGCCAGAATCGGTGCCAGGCCCATGACCAGCATCAGTTGCGAGAAGACCTTGGCCGACTCGACAGCGTTGCACTTGTCGCTGACGATGGCGCGCGACAAGACCATTCCGGCACAGCCACCCAGCGCCTGCACGAAGCGTGCAGCGATCAGCCATTCAAGACTCGGCGCAAAGGCGCAGGCGACCGAGGCCAGCATGAACAGGGTCACGCCGACCAGCAGCGGAATGCGCCGACCGAACCGGTCAGCCACCGGACCATAGGCCAGTTGCCCCAGGGAAAGCCCCAGAAAGTAGGCCGCCAGGGTCAGCTGTACGTGTTTTTCATCGGTCCCGAAATACGAGGCCATGGCCGGAAAGCCAGGAAGATAGAAGTCGATGGCCAGAGGGCCGAAGGCGCTCAATGAGCCAAGGATAAGGATCGTTCGTAGATTCATCGGGTGTCCATTAACGGATGCAGAGCAACGGGCTAGTTTACCCGGCTTACCTTGCAGAGAACGACGGACGGGGGAATTAATTCAAAATTTTTCAATGTTTACAGACCGGGAGACCGCATTGATCTCCCGGGTCTGGATCATGCCGGCTGCGCCTGATAACCCTCTTCGCTGATCAGGCTGACAATCCGCTCGGGCGACAAACTGCTTTGCACCTTGACCTGTTTACTGGCCAGTTCGACCTGAACATCGGCGCTCGGATCGTCATGCTTGATGGCCTCGGTCACCGCGCGAACACAGTGCCCGCAGGTCATGCCTTGAACGTTGAATAACTGCATGGTGTCACTCCTTCAGTGATGAACAGTAAGCATCTTCAACCTTGTCATCATGGCAAGGTCAAGTTTCTGTCATTGCTGCCGGGCTGGCATTCGGCGTAATCGTGAGCCAAGCTGAGTGATCGACACCTATACCGTCAGCCACATTTACATCAGGAGTATCAGCGATGCGCTGGTCAGCAGTCAGCCTCTTCAGCATTCTCGGTTTCCTGGCTATCACCCCTGCCACTCAGGCGGCTCAGGACTACGGCATCCTGATCATTTCCCGCGAGCGCCTGGAAGTCGCGACCTCCTGCGAGATCGGCATCTACGTTCAGGACCGCCTGGCCGGCAGGCTGTTTCAGGAAGACTCGGTGTCCTTCAACCTGCCGGCAGGTGAAGTCTCGGTGCGGCTGAGCACCCTGCGCGGCAATGTCGTGGGCTGTGAACCCGGCATGGAAGCGCCGCGCAGCACCAAGATTCAGCTGCGCTCCGGGGATATCCTCAAGTACCGCATTGCTACCGACCTCAACGGGCTGTACCTCAAGAAAGCCGACCTCAACTATTGATTCGCGCTTGACCTTGCCCATATGGCAAGGTTGATCCTTGCAGGCAGCCAGCCTCAGGGAGTGATTCACATGCAAGACACCACCACCTTCGACCTGCCGATCAGCGGCATGACCTGCGCAAGTTGCGCAGGTCGGGTCGAGCGTGCCCTGGCCAAAGTGCCGGGGGTCAACAGCGTAACGGTCAACCTGGCCAATGAACGCGCCCATGTAGACACCGCAGCGCACACCGATCCGCAAACCCTGATCGACGCCGTCAGCCGCGCCGGTTATGGCGCCACCCTGAGCCAGGATCGTCACGCCGAAGCCGATCAAAAAGCCCGTCACTTGCATAACGAGCGCTGGGCCTTGCTGCTGGCCATCGCGCTGGCGCTGCCGCTGATCCTGCCGATGCTGCTGACCCCGCTGGGCGTGCACTGGATGCTGCCCGCGTGGGTGCAGTTTGCGCTGGCGACGCCGGTGCAGTTCATCCTTGGCGCACGCTTTTACGTGGCCGCCTGGAAAGCCGTGCGCGCAGGTGCCGGCAATATGGACCTGCTGGTCGCCATCGGTACCAGCGCCGGCTACGGCCTGAGCGTCTATCAATGGCTGCACGCTGCGCCTGGCACAACGCCGCATTTGTATTTCGAAGCATCGGCGGTGGTGATCGCGCTGGTGCTGCTGGGCAAATACCTGGAAAGCCGCGCAAAGCGTCAGACCGCCAGTGCTATCCGTGCCCTTGAAGCACTGCGCCCGGAGCGTGCCCTGCGGGTGGTCGACGGCCTCGAACAGGACGTCGCTATCAGCGCGCTGCAGCTTGATGATCGGGTGCTGGTCAAACCCGGCGAACGCTTTCCGGTGGACGGCGAAGTGGTCGAAGGCCGCAGCCATGCCGACGAAGCGCTGATCACCGGTGAAAGCCTGCCGGTGGTCAAGCAACCGGGCGACAAGGTCACCGGCGGGGCTATCAATGGCGAAGGCCAATTGCTGATCAGGACCACAGCGCTGGGCGCAGAAACGGTGCTGGCGCGCATCATTCGTCTGGTCGAGGACGCCCAGGCAGGCAAGGCTCCGATCCAGAAACTGGTGGATAAAGTCAGCCAGGTGTTCGTGCCCACCGTACTGGTGATTGCCTTGCTCACGCTGGTCGGCTGGCTGCTGGTCGGTGCCTCGCTTGAAGTCGCGCTGATCAATGCCGTCGCTGTACTGGTGATCGCCTGCCCTTGCTCGCTGGGCCTTGCGACGCCGACAGCGATCATGGCCGGGACCGGCGTGGCTGCGCGCTATGGCATTCTGATCAAGGACGCCGAAGCGCTGGAACGGGCTCACGAGGTCGATGCCGTGGTGTTCGACAAAACCGGCACGCTGACCTCGGGCACGCCGCGTATCACCAACATCAGCGCGGTGCTGGGCAATGAAGAACACCTTCTGCAACTGGCGGGGGCGCTGCAACGCGGCAGTGAACACCCCTTAGCCAAAGCAGTGCTGGATGTGTGTCATGAATGGCAACTCAAGCCTGATGCCGCGCAAAACAGCCGCGTACTGAGTGGTCGGGGCATCGCTGGCAGCGTTCAGGGCCGTGAACTGGCGCTGGGCAATCGACGTTTGCTAGAGGAAAGCGGCCTGCCGATGGGCGATCTGGCCGAGTCCGCGCGCATCTGGGAAACCGAGGGGCGCACGCTGTCCTGGCTGATCGAGCAGGCTCCGGAGCCAAAGGTGATCGGCATGTTTGCCTTTGGTGACACGCTCAAGCCCGGAACCGATCAGGCGATCAAAGCACTGAATGCGCGGGGCATCACCAGCCATCTGCTGACTGGCGATAACCGTGGCAGTGCCCAAGTGGTTGCCAGGACATTGGGGATACACGACGTGCATGCCGAAGTGCTGCCTGCCGACAAGGCGGCCACCGTCACTCAACTGAAAAGCCATCATGTGGTCGCGATGGTCGGTGACGGCATCAACGATGCTCCGGCGCTGGCGGCGGCGGATGTCGGTATCGCGATGGGCGGCGGGACCGATGTCGCCATGCATGCAGCGGGCATCACCCTGATGCGCGGCGATCCGCGACTGGTTCCGGCCGCCCTGGACATCAGTCGAAGGACCTACGCGAAAATCCGCCAGAACCTGTTCTGGGCGTTCGTCTACAACTTGATCGGCATTCCGCTCGCGGCGCTGGGCTATCTCAATCCGGTACTGGCGGGCGCGGCCATGGCGCTGTCGAGTGTCAGCGTGGTGAGCAATGCGCTGCTGCTGAAAACCTGGAAACCCCGCGACCTGGAGGACGCACCATGAATATCGGTCAAGCGGCGAAAAACAGTGGCTTGAGCGCGAAAATGATCCGCTATTACGAATCCATCGGCCTGTTGCAGGCGGCGCATCGCAGCGACAGCGGCTATCGCGTGTACAGCGCGGACGATCTGCACACGCTGGCGTTCATCAAGCGCTCAAGAGACCTGGGGTTTTCGCTGGAAGAAGTCGGCAAACTGCTGACCCTCTGGCAGGACCGCCAGCGGGCCAGCGCCGACGTCAAGGCACTGGCCCGGCAACACATTGCCGAGCTGAACAAGAAGATCGAAGAACTGGCGAGCCTGCGCGATACGCTTCAGGAACTGGTGGAACATTGCCAAGGCGACGACCGCCCCGACTGCCCGATCCTCAAGGACCTGGCGTCGGGCGGGTGCTGCTAGCCACACCGCAAGGGCCCCTACTGCATCCACACGCACTCCCGAGGGAGCGAGCTTGCTCGCGAAAGGGCCCGTACAGGCTCCGAAAACAACGCGCCTGATCCATCGCCTTCGCGAGCAAGCGAAGGTCGCCCGGCTCGCTCCCACAAAAGCTTTACTGCATCCACGGCGGTGGTGGCTCTTCGGTGGATTTGCTTGGTGGCGCATCGTCTGCCGCGCGAGCTGCCTGGCGACGGGCTTCGTCGAGGCGGGCGGCTTCGATTTCGCGCAGTACGCCGCCCACATCGGCTTCGTCCTCCGGCTCATCGAATTCGCCGGTCAGCACCGTGGCGGGCGACAAGGTGCCTGCCTCGTAGTACGACCACATTTCCTTGGCGTACTTGGTCTTTCTGAGCTCCGGCGCGAAGCGGCCAAAGTACAGCGCCATGTTGCCGACGTCGCGCTCCAGCATGCTGAACGCATGGTTGTTGCCCGCGGCATCGACCGCTTGCGGCAAGTCGATGATGACCGGACCGGACGGCGCCAGCAGCACGTTGAACTCGGACAGGTCACCGTGCACCAGACCGGCACACAGCATCAGCACGATCTGCTCGATCAGGAACGCGTGATACTCGCGCGCCTGATCCGGCTCCAGCACGACGTCGTTCAGACGCGGCGCTGCATCGCCGTACTCGTCGGCCACCAGTTCCATGAGCAGCACGCCTTCCAGGAAGTCGTACGGCTTGGGCACCCGGACACCTGCGCTGGCCAGACGAAACAGCGCAGCCACTTCGGCATTCTGCCAGGCGTCTTCGGTTTCCTTGCGCCCGAACTTCGAGCCCTTGGCCATGGCGCGGGCCTGTCGGCTGTTGCGTACCTTGCGGCCTTCCTGATACTCGGCCGCCTGACGGAAACTGCGTTTGTTAGCCTCCTTGTAAACCTTGGCACACCGCAGCTCATTGCCGCAACGCACCACATAAACAGCTGCCTCTTTACCACTCATGAGCGGGCGCAGCACCTCGTCGACCAGACCGTCTTCGATCAGGGGTTCAATGCGTTTAGGAGTTTTCATCAGCTTTTATTGTGGGTCCTTTGTTGCCAGATACGCGATTGTTGCCGTTATACGGCAATCCTCCGCCAGCGAGTAGGGGTAACCCCCTGTGGATTGAAAGGTTTTTTAAGAAAAAACCACGCAATCCCCCGGTTTAAAGCACCTTTCGTGCCGTACAGCAGGTCGAAGATATTCCGGGACAAAACATGTAAAAGCAGAAAAACCCGCGTTAGATGCACTCATTAGTGCACAAGGCATCCCGGCCTTACTTGAACAAGTCACCGAGGGTGTGACCGAACAAACCCTTGAACGCAGCGATGAATGCTGACGTCGAGTCATAACCGCAGGCCAGCGCGGTATGCGTCACACTGGCGCCCTCTTCCAGTGCAGAAAGCGAAGACAGTAACCGTGCCCGCTGCCGCCAGCCGCGAAAGCTCAATCCGGTTTCCCGCTGAAACATTCGCATCAGAGTTTTCTCGGAGGTCCCGAGACGGGCGGCCCAGTCGTGCAGGGTAATCAACCGACCCGGCTCCTCGATCAACTCGTTGCACAGCCCCAGCAAACGCGGATGACGCGGCAACGGCAGTGAAAAGCCGACTTCGGGCAACTGCGCCAGTTGATCCAGCAGGACCTGCACCAGCCGCGCCTCATGGCTGTCCTGCTCGGGATAATCCACGGGCAGCAGGCAGAAGCTCTTGATCAGCTCACGGGCCAGTGGCGTGACTTCCAGCACCCTGCAGCGCTGCGGTGCCCACCCCGAATCTGCCGTGCGAATGTACAGGCTGCGCATTTCGGCGCGCATGGAGGTCACTACCTCATGCTCAAGCCCGGCAGGCACCCAGACGCCCCACTGCGGCGGCGCAAAGAAACTGCCCTCGGCGGTATGCACCCCCAGAACCCCGCTGATGGCGTAGGAAAACTGTACCCAGTCGTGGCGATGGGGCGGCGTCCACGAACCGGCAGTGAGGCTTTCAGCACGGGCATACAGCGGGCGCGGCAGGCCGGCCAATGCCGGTATCTGCCGTTCGCCCGTAGGCTGCCGCTGATTGATCTGTCCGTTACTCGGCATCTTATGGCCTTATGTCGCAAGACGGCTATGGCGCAACAGAGTAGCCTGCACGCATCTCTGTGTACAAACGTTCTACGGACCCCGCATGCAATCACTCAAACACTTCAAACGCGTCGCTACCGACTGGTTCCTCTGGGGCATGGTTCTGGCGACGGTGCTCGCCTACTTCTTCCCGCGTTTCGGCGCTACCGGCGGCAGCATGCACGCTGAATACGTCATCAAGGTCGGCGTGTTCGTGGTGTTCTTTCTGCATGGGGTAAACCTGTCCAGCGAGCAGATCAAGAAAGGCCTGACCAACTGGCGCCTGCACGTGATGATCCAGGTCTTCACCTTCGTGGTGTTCCCGCTGATCTGGCTGGCGTGCCAAAAGCTGCTGGGCTCGTATGTGCCGGCGCTGCTGATGCTGGGTTTCCTCTACCTGTGCGCCCTGCCCTCGACCATTTCGTCTTCGGTGGCACTGACCGGCAGCGCAGGCGGCAATGTCCCGGCAGCGATTCTCAACGCCAGCATGTCCAGCGTCATCGGGATTTTCATCACCCCGTGGCTGGTCAGCCTGGTGGTCGGCACCGGCGCTGGCGGGATCGATCTGGGCGATACGCTGCTCGACCTGTGCGCCATGCTCCTGCTGCCACTGGTGCTTGGCCAGCTAATGCGGCCGTTGCTGGGCAAATTTTTCGCCCGTCACAAGAAGTACACCAACCTGATCGACAAGCTGGTGATTCTGCTGCTGGTGTACGCGGCGTTCTGCAACTCGATGATCTCCGGCATGTGGCAAAGCCAGGGCAACAGCGTGATCCTGACGGCGTTCGTCGGCACCGCGCTGCTGCTGGCGGTGATCCTGTTGATGACCACCCGCACGGCGCGGGCGCTCAAGTTCGATCATGCCGACAAGGTCGCGGCGGTGTTCTGCGCCACCAAGAAATCCCTCGCCGCGGGCGCGCCGATGGCTGCACTGATTTTCGGCAGCAACCCGGGGCTTGGCCTGATTCTGTTGCCGATCATGATCTACCACCCGATGCAGTTGATCGTGTGCTCGATCATCGCCGAGAGCTACGCCAGTCGCCATCGCCAAGAGCTTTCGGCCGCCGCGCTGGAAGAGGCTCGCGCCGCGTGAATGCGGCTTACATCAGCGCGTCATCATCCAGTGTGACGCGCGCATAGAAGACGATCGCCACGGTAGGGATCAGCGCGGAATAACCCGGCCGCAGCGCAGTGCCGAAGTGCGTCAGCAGGCGTTGCACCGGGGCCTGGCGAATTGCACCCAGTAAGCCCTTGACCGCGCCGGGCGCCTCGTCGGGCTGCGCGGTCTTGAAAAACGCTGCCACGGTCAGGCGCTCGGCCAGTGCATCGACATGCGCGGCATAGATATCCCAGCTCATCGCGCGGACACTGGCGCGCGGCATCTGCACCAGCGGGTGCGCGCTGTTGAACGCATGGCGAAAGAACGTTCTGAGCAGCAGCTCTTCCACTTCAACCACCGTCGCACATTGGTGCAGCGCGTCGCCCAGACCGTATTGCCGCGCCAGCATGCCCAACACTCGCGTATAGGGCACGCCGCGACGCCGGGCGGCATTGATCAGAAAATGCCCGGCGACCAGCTGGAATTCACGCACGAATGCGTACGTACGGTCCGCTTCAGTGGCCTTGAGGCGCGTCCAGCGACTGCTGCGCAAGTGCTTGATGGCCGCCTCCAGCACGTAGTCAGGCGAACGGGCCAGAACGCTGTGCAACCAGACGTCCTGCAAAACCGGGTCGCGGGTCATGGTCGGTAGCACCGCAACGCCGGTTTCCAACCCTTCACAGCCACTGAAGCGGGTCGCAATCAGCACTTCCTGCAAGCGCTGCCAGTAATGGTGATGGCGATAACCCTGCATGCGCACGTTCTCGAAGTGCTCGACCGGCGTGCGTCCCAGGCTCTTCTCGCCCAGGTTCAGCAAGAGCACATGATCTTCCGTGGAATACGCATTGATCAGCCGTCCGCTGATTCTCTGCTTGAGCAGCTCGGCCTCGGCGGCATCGATACGCACGGCAGCGGCCATCAGCAATACATCGCCCACCACCAGCCCGTGCTCGGGTGTCTGCTGCAGGTCCTTGAGCGCGCTGACCAGCAGCCGGCCGCCCAGTGAATGACCGATCAGATTGACCCGCCTGACGTCGGGATGATGCTCGAACAGGTAGCGATCCAGCTGTGCAAACAGCACCTTGCCCATGTCGCGGGCACGGTTGCGGATGCGCGCGAAGTGAACGACCCGGTCCCCCGCCAACGCCGCCGCGCCCGCGAGCGGGTGCACACGGGCAGCAGCCATGAGCAGGCCACGGGAACGGTTGTCCATCTGGGTGAAATGGCTGGATGGCCAGAACGCCAGAATGTTCACGCTCTTGCGCAATGCACCGGGGATGCTGTTGGCCAACAGGCGTCGGTCATCCAGATCGTGCCCTGACGAATAGCCGTGAATGAAGACGTTGGCGACCTCGCCCGATGTCTTGGGCAGGGTCAGAAATTTGAAGTGATTTTCCACGTTGTCCTGTCACACATGGGCGGTTTGCACGCTCAATTTCTGGCGATGAAGCGCTTGGCGATCAGTACGATCAGTCGCAGGCAGAACATGATACCGGTCACCGCGATGACCCATTTGGCCACCAGCAGGAAGTAAACCTCCGTTTCATCGGAGACCAGCCCCACCAGCAAGCCCATCCCGCCGATCAGCAAACCGATCAGCACCAGCCCGATATAGGGCCTCAGCCAGCGAGTCCGCGAGCCTTTGTCGAACAGATAGAGCACGGTGCCGATCAGAATCAGAAGTACCGATACCCCAATGATGAACCCCATGCCTTACCTCAACGTTACAGGCTAACAATGCTGATTGATCATCCCGCGCACGGATGCGACGCGGAGCGTCACGACATGCATTCCCACGCTGGAGCGTGAGGAACGATAGGTGCCCGGAAGAACACTTATCGTGCCAGTGCTCTGCGTAGTTCAGTTGTGGATTATGCCCATGACCCCAGCCATTTGCCTAACGCTCCAGAATTGCCGTCACGCCCTGGCCGCCTGCGGCACAGATCGAGATCAGTCCACGTCCGCTGCCTGCCGCATCCAGCAGCTTGGCCAGGTTGGCGACGATGCGGCCTCCGGTTGCGGCGAACGGGTGGCCGGCAGCCAGTGAGCTGCCCTTGACGTTCAGTTTGCTGCGATCAATAGACCCCAACGGCGCATCCAGCCCCAGACGGGTCTTGCAGTAATCGGCGTCTTCCCAGGCCTTGAGGGTGCACAGCACCTGCGCGGCGAAGGCTTCGTGAATTTCGTAGTAATCGAAGTCCTGAAGGGTCAGGCCATTGCGGGCCAGCAGACGCGGAACGGCGTAGACCGGTGCCATCAGCAGCCCTCTGCTCCGTTGACGAAGTCCACCGCCGCAGCTTCGCCATCGCGCCAATAGGCCAGCACCGGCAGGTCCCGCTCGCGAGCCCATTCCTCGCTGGCCAGCAACACCACCGATGCGCCATCGGTCAGCGGTGTCGAATTGCCCGCCGACAAGGTGCCCTTGGCGCTGCGCTCGAACGCGGGCTTGAGGCTGGCCAGTTTTTCAAGCGTCAGGTCCGGACGCAGGTTGTTGTCACGGATCAGCCCCAGATACGGCGTCATCAGATCATCCTGCCAGCCCTCGGCGTAGGCTGCCGCCATTTTCAGATGGCTCTCGAGCGCCAGTTGATCCTGCGGCCCGCGCTCTATGCCCCAAGTCTGCGCCATCAGCTCGCAATGTTGACCCATCGACAAGCGTGTACGTGGCTCGCCGTTACGCGGCAGCTCCGGTTTGAGGTGGTGTGGACGCAGCTGCATCAGGGCCTTGAGCTTGTCACCGGGCGTCTTGCTGCGGTTTACCTGCAGCAGGATTTTGCGCAGCCCCTCGTTGACGCCGATCGGTGCATCGGACGTGGTGTCCACGCCGCCGGCAATGCCGCACTCGATCTGCCCCAGAGCGATCTTGTTGGCCACCAGCAACGCCGCTTCCAGCCCCGTACCGCACGCTTGCTGAATGTCGTAGGCCGGGGTCTGTGCCGAGAGCCGCGAGCCGAGCACGCATTCGCGGGTCAGGTTGAAGTCTCTGGAGTGCTTGAGCACCGCGCCCGTCACCACCTCGCCCATGCGCAGCCCGTGCAGATTGAAGCGCTCGATCAGCCCTTCCAGAACAGCCGTGAGCATGTCCTGATTGCTGGCCTTGGCGTAAGGGCCATTGGAGCGCGCGAACGGAATGCGGTTACCGCCGACGATGGCGACCCGACGAGGATGCGTCATGGAAAACTCCCTTTCTTCAAGCGAATGAACGAGCCGTGCCGATCGCAAGAACAAACGTCATGCCACCGTGGTCCATTCCTTTGAACCCCGACTTCAGGAGAGTGTTCCATGCCGTCAGATCGCTACATTGATTTCGCCAACTCCGACATGGGTCGGCGCCTGGTGAAGGCCGCCGGTCTGCCCGCCCCCACTCACCTGGAGCGCTGGCAGGCCGGACGTCTGCGGCCCGTCGAAGGGACGCTGCTGATCAGCGCCGGGCCGCTGGGGGATCAGGTGCGCCAGTTCGCCAGCCGCCTGACCGACTCGCTGTACAGTTTCGGCAGTGAGATGCCCGGTGCCACGACGTGGGTGTCCAACCAGGGGCCGCGCCTGAAAGCAGTCGTGTTCGACGCCAGCCAGATCCTGCGCACCGAGCAGCTCAGGCAGTTGCGGGATTTCTTTCAGCCGCTGCTGCGCAATCTCGATCACTGCGCACATGTGGTCATTCTCGGTAAATCCCCCGAGACACTCGCTGATCCGCTGGCCGCCAGCACTCAACAGGCCATCGAAGGTTTCAGCCGCTCACTGGCCAAGGAAGTGCGCAACGGCGCCACGGTCAAACTGTTGCAAGTGGATGACGACGCGCAGGATCAACTGGAGGGCGCCCTGCGCTTTTTCCTCACGCCCAAGGCTGCGTTCATCTCCGGCCAGTTCGTCCACCTGAAAGCCTGCACGAGCAAGGTGCAGGACTGGACCCGCCCGCTGGCCGGACGCAAGGCAGTGGTAACGGGCGCTGCACGCGGCATTGGCGCGTCTATAGCCGAAACCCTGACACGTGATGGTGCGCAGGTCATTCTGCTGGATGTACCGCAGACCAAAAACGAGCTGGAGGCACTGGCCTCGCGGCTTGGCGGTCAGGCTCTGGTGCTGGATATCTGCTCGGCGGATGCTCCGGCACAGTTGCTCGAACACCTGCCCGATGGCGTCGACATACTGGTGCACAACGCCGGCATCACGCGCGACAAGACGCTGGTCAACATGCCGGAAGATTTCTGGGACTCGGTACTGGCGGTCAACCTCAATGCGCCGCAAGTGCTGACTCAAGTGCTGCTCGACGCGGGAGCCTTGAAGGACAACGCCCGCATCGTGCTCATGGCCTCGATCAGCGGTATCGCCGGTAATCGCGGGCAAACCAACTACACCACCAGCAAGGCCGGTCTGATCGGTTTTGCACGGGCCATGGCCCCCGGACTCAAGTCACGCGGCATCAGCATCAACGCCGTCGCGCCGGGCTTCATCGAAACGAAAATGACCGCGCACATGCCGTTCACCCTGCGTGAAGCCGGGCGGCGCATGAGTTCGCTGGGTCAGGGCGGCTCGCCACAGGACGTTGCCGAAGCAGTGGCGTGGTTCAGCCAACCGGGCAGCGGCGCGGTGAGCGGTCAGGTTCTACGTGTATGTGGTCAAAACGTGATCGGGGCTTAAGCACCCGCATCGAATTCAAGGAGATGGATGATGACGGCTCACTGGCGCTACCTCAATTCCCTGCAGCCCCTGTCCAACCTGTTCATCCAGGCTGCGCTCAGGCGCAAGGTCACCGGGATGCAGCTACCCGATCTGGGCTTGCGCAGCTGGATCGCGGTCGATACCGATAAGCTCGAGGCATACCGCAAGGTCTGCGGCTTCGAAGAAAGCAGCCTGCTGCCTCCGACCTACCCGCATGTGCTGGCGTTTCCGCTGCAAATGCAATTGATGACCTCCGAGGACTTTCCGTTTCCGCTGCTGGGGCTGATTCACCTCGCCAATCGCACCCGTACGCATCGTCCACTGGGCGGTGTGAGCCAGTTGTACATCAGCGTACAGGCCACTGATCTGCGCCCGCACGCCAAGGGCGCGACGTTCACCCTGGTCACTCAGGCCGAAGACGGCATGGGGCTGTTGTGGGAAGAAGAAAGCACCATGCTGTGCACCGCCGTGCACCCGGAAGACAGCCCTGTGAGCTATCCCGAAGCCGCGCCGCTACCGCTCAGCGAGCTGCAAGGCTGGCGGGCGACGGCGCAAATAGGCCGCGAATATGCCAAGGTGTCGGGCGACTACAACCCGATTCACCTCAGCGCCCCCAGCGCCAGGCTGTTCGGTTTTCCACGCGCCATCGCCCACGGCATGTGGCTCAAGGCCCGTGCGCTCGCGGCGCTGGGCGAGCATTTGCCGGCCTCGAATGTCGAGATCAGCGTGCAGTTCCAGAAGCCTGTACGCCTGCCTGCCGACGTGACGCTGTCGACCAGTGCCGCCGGCTCGCATGGCCAGTTCCGTGTCGAAGGCCAGGAGGGCATCGTGCATATGGTCGGTAGCTGGCAGCCTGTCAGCGAGTGACGCACAGCCGGATGAACACCTCTGACGGGAGCATTGCTCCCATCAACGGCTGAACAAACCTCAACGCCCACTTGCCTGGCGAACCGTTCCCCCTGAAGCTATGCGTCTTCAGGAGAACACGATGAACCTCGACGAGTTGACCCAACGCCTGCACCGCATCCGCGACCAGAATGACTGGAAGCCATTTCACAGCCCGAAAAACCTGGCCATGGCTGCCAGTGTGGAGATGGCCGAGCTGGTGGAAATATTCCAATGGCTGCGCGAAGACCAGTCCCGCGAGCTGCCTGCCGAACAGTTGGAGCACGCCGGCCAGGAAGTCGGCGACATCGTCCTCTACCTGTTGCTGCTGTGCAGCGAACTGGGGCTGGACATGGACACGGTGGTGCGTAACAAGCTGGCTGACAGCGAGCGGAGATTTGCCAAGTGAGTGATCGGCATTTCGACCAGTTGGCGACCCGCTTTGCGGAAAAGATCTATGGCGGTGCCAAGGGAGCCATTCGTCTGGCGGTGCTGCAGGCCGACCTGACCGAGACCCTGCCCGCACGACCGCTTCGTGTACTGGATATCGGCGCCGGGCTGGGACACATGTCACTGTGGCTGGCCGAACAGGGTCATCAGGTAACCCTGGCCGAACCCGCAGAGCCGATGCTCGAAGGCGCACGTCAGCGCTTCGCAGATGCCGGACAGACGGCAACCTTCATTCAGGCTCCGTGGCAGGCGCTGCCGGGTTTACTGAGCGACACTTATGATCTGGTGCTGTGCCACGCGGTGCTGGAGTGGCTGGCCGAGCCGCATACCATCCTCCCGGTGCTACGCCAGTTGACCAGGGACGATGGCTGGTTGTCGCTGGCGTTTTACAACCGCGATGCGTTGATCTATCGCAACCTGTTGAAGGGCCATTTCCGCAAGATGCGCAAGAATGACATGGCCGGGGAAAAACAGAGCCTGACGCCTCAGCAACCGCTCGACCCCCGGGAACTGGCGACGCAACTTGAAGGCCTGTGGCAAGTCGAAACCCGTAGCGGGGTGCGGGTATTTCACGATTACATGCCGGTTGAATTCCAGGCTCGGGCCGAGCTGACGGATTTGCTGGAAATGGAACTGGCGCATCGGCGTCATCCAGCCTTTGCCGGGCTGGGTCGATACCTCCACTGGATGTGCCGTCCGGTCTGACATCACTGCGGAGCCCACCATGAAACACCGTTCTGCCTTGTTTGCCGTGCTGCTGGGGACCAGTCTGTTCGGGATCAGCGCCTGCCAGAGCGACAACCCGTATGTCGCCAGCTCTCTGCCCATGCCGCCCGCTCCTGCGCAGGCGGCAAGGACGCTGGACATGAGCGCCTACCCTGCGCCGCCGCGGGACTATGGGCGTTATCGGTCCTGGGGCTGGCTCAACGGCCAGCTGCCGCCCGGTACGGCGTGGGTGGATTCGGCGCAGGTGGTCGAAGCCGTGAGCAACGGTCTGGACCAGCGTGGTTTGCGACCGGCTCGCGGCAATCAGCCGGCAGACTTGTACGTCACTGCCACGACCCGCCAGGAAACCCGGCTGCGTCAGGTGCGTGAAGATTACGATCCCTACTATGGGGGCGGCATGGGCTATGGCCGCTACGATGGCTACCGGCCCGGTTACGGCGGCTACGCCAGCGTGCCGGTGGTACGCACCTATCAGGAAAAGGTCATGGTGGTGCAGATCAACCTGATCGACGCGCGCAGCAACCAGCCGGTATGGAGCGCCAGCGCCGATGCGCGCGCCAGCAATAATCTGGCCGACCGCAGCAGTGCGTTGCGCCAGGCCGTGCAACAGGCTCTGGCGGCCTATCCGCCTTCGTAACCCTTTCGGAGAACTGCCATGTTTCGCCGTATCGTTCTGCTGACCTGTGCCGTGCTGCTGACGGCCTGTCAGAGCAACTCGATCAATCGCGACTTCGATGCCCAGCGGGATTTCGGCGGCTATCGCAGCTGGAGCTGGAAGGAGCCCGCCGTTCAGTATCAGCCTGACAATGATCCGCGGCTCAAGAGCGACCTGACCGAGCAGCGTCTTCGCCAATCGATCGGCGAACAGCTGGACCAGCGCGGTCTGCGCATGGCAACAGCCGGTGCCCGGCCGGATTTGAAAGTGCAGGCCTGGCTGATTGTCGAAAACCGTCAGCAGACGGTCAGCACCAACTATGGCGGGGGCTGGAATCCCTGGGGTGGTTATGGCTACTGGAACGGGCCGATGAACACCGAAACCCGCAGCGTCGACTACAAGGTCGGCACCGTGCAGATCGATATGTTCGACGGCAAGGACGGCAAACTGGTCTGGCGTGGAAGCACCGAGCGCATCCTCAACGACAATGCCGGCAGCCCGTCCGAACGCGATCAGGCCATGCGCGCCACGGTGGCAAAAATTCTGGAGCAGTATCCACCGCGCTAACCGCAACTGACGTGCCGATGCGCTGCGTCGGCATGGCGTTCCAGACACTCTGCTGCCCTGCGCAATGAACAGCGCGATCCGTGCTCAGGCCTGCAAATCGCCCTGCATTTCATCGAGCAATTCCTGAATCGCGTCGAGACGCTCTTCGGGATCGTCGATTTCCAGCAGTTCCACTTTGTCTTTTTCGGTGAACGGCAGCAGGTAGGCAAGCTGGTTGGACAACGCGTATTGCCCACCGGCAGACATGCCCATGTTCAAGGAAGCCACCATCGGATGCTCGGCCAGCGCTTCGAGCAGGGCCACGAGGTCAGCATCTTCCTCCTGCAACGGGCGCTCCACGGGCTCTTCCAGCCATTCAACCTCGGCCACCAACAGTTGATCGCGCTGAACCTCAGCGGCAACGACGCGGAAGCGACGCCCGCCGACGACCCGAATGCCCAGCAAGCCGTTCTCCTGCTGCTGAAAATCGGTAACCAGCGCTTCGCAGCCGATCATCGAGTAGCCGCCCGGCACTGGGCCGATTTCACTTCCCTCGGTGATACACACCACACCGAACCCTTCCCCCTGCTTCATGCAGCGGCCGATCATGTCCAGGTAACGGGCTTCGAACAGCTGCAGATCAAGCACGCACCCCGGAAACAGCACAGCGTTCAGTGGAAACAATGGCAGCGTCATAGAAAAGCCTCCTTTTAAATGGCCAGCGACATTGCCAGCGGCAGGAACAACGCCGTCGCAACGCCCATCAGACTCATTGCCAACGCAGCAAAAGCCCCCGATTCCTCGCCCTCCTGCAATGCCACGGATGTGCCTACCGCATGTGCAGTGAGCCCCAGCGCCATGCCTCGGGCAGCAGGATTATCCACCCCGATCAGCGACAGCAGACCGGGGCCGAAAATGGCACCGAATACGCCAGTAATCAACACAAAAACCGCCGCCAGGGCGGCAACCCCGCCGATCTGCTCGGCGACCAGCATGGCAATGGGCGATGTCACCGACTTCGGTGCCATGGTCATCAGAATCATGTGGTCGGCACCGAACAGCACCCCGAAGCCCACGCACAGGCCGGTGGCAAACACCCCGCCGACTACCAGCGTAGTCAAGACCGGCCAGAACAACTGTCGGATCCGTCGCATATTCAGATAGAGCGGGACCGCCAGCGCGACGGTTGCAGGCCCCAGCAGCGTGCCCAGAATCTCGGTGCTTTTGCGGTACTCGGTGTACTCAAGGTCGCAGAACAGCACGACCCCGATCACCACCACCATCGAGACCAGCACGGGCTGCAGAAACAGCCAGCGGGTTCTTTCGTAAGCCGCCATCGCCAGTTGATAGGCACCCAGGGTGATCGCGATGCCGAAAAGCGGGTGATGAATCACCGACAGCCATGCACCGTGCCAGTCAAGACTCATGGCAACTCCCGGCGCTGAGCCTGACGCTTGATCAGGGTCTGCATCAGCCAGCCGACGAAGGTCACGGAAATCATCAGCGAGAGGGTCAGCGTGCCGAAGATCGCCCAGAAGTCCTCGGCAATCGCCGACGCGTAAACCATCACCCCGACCGCAGGCGGCACCAGCAGCAACGGCAGATAGCGCAACAGACTGCTGGCAGCAGTGCTGATCGGCTCGCTGACTTCACCGCGCCACATCAGATAGCCCATTAACAGCACGAGGCCGATGATCGGCCCCGGCAAAATCGACAGAAACAGATGGTTGAGCGCGGTCCCCAGCAATTGGAACAGCACCAGCCATGTCAAACCCCTTAACAGCATGAGGACTCCAGCAGATAAACGAACCCGGCGAACGATCGGCGTCATTATAAACACGCTGCGCCAGAGGTCATGAGTGGGTATTCGCATTGCCGCAGTTGCTTGACCGGGCAACCGCCCTCTGCTGATCTGGTCATTCGCCCGCAGGCATCAGCGGATGCGGGCAGTGGCAGCTCCATACCCCCTCATCAGACAAGGAGAGCGGCATGCCTTTTGTACCCGTCGAAGAGCTCAAACAATACATCGGCAAGGACGCAGTCTATTCAGACTGGCTGACCATCGATCAGCAGCGTATCAACCTGTTCGCCGACGCCACAGGGGATTTCCAGTTCATCCATGTCGACCCGGTCAAAGCAGCGCAGACCCCGTTCGGCACGACTATCGCACACGGCTTCCTGTCTTTGTCGCTGATCCCCAAGCTCATGGAGGGCATCATGGTACTGCCCGAAGGCTTGAAGATGGCGGTCAATTACGGGATGGACAGTGTGCGCTTCGTTCAACCGGTGACGGTCAACTCGCGGGTGCGCCTCAAGGTCCAATTGACCGGCGTAAGCGAGAAAAAACCCGGTCAGTGGTTGCTCAAGGCAATGGCCACACTGGAGATAGAAGGTCAGGAAAAACCCGCTTTTGTGGCCGAGCCTTTAACGCTGTGTTTCGTATAAGGCGTTTAAAACATGAAACAGTCGTAACAGACTGTTTCATCCCGCTGACCCGCTGCGGCATACTCCCCTGCGGTCGTGCCCCCTAACATCTGCTCAAGCGGAGCCGGGCTCGCCCCTGAATCATTCTTCCGGGATCTCACATGCGCGCGCTCGCTCCATTGGCTTTGACACTCTTGATCGCAGGTTGCGGTGATGGCGAATCAATTTTGCCGCCAGACGGCCGCCTGCCCGACGGCGGACGCTACCGGGGCGATCTGGTCAATGGCGTTCTACAGGGCCAAGGCCGCATCGATTACCCCAACGGCAGTTGGTACGCAGGTCAGTTCGAAAACGGCCTGCGTCAAGGTCAGGGCGAATGGCACTCCAGCACCGGCGACGTCTACAAGGGTGGCTTCGAGCAAGGTCTGTTCAATGGCCAGGGCCGCCTGACCACCCGCGCTGGCGCGAGTTATGTCGGCAACTTCAAGCTTGGCATGCGCGACGGCGAAGGCACCCAGAAAGACAAGGGCGTGCTTTACCGTGGCCAGTTCAAGGCCGGCGTGTACGACGGGCCCGGTCGCCTGGAACTGGAAGACGGCAGCCAGCATCAGGGCATGTTCGCCAATGGCAAGGCCAATGGCGAGGGTTCGCGCAGTGACGCCAGCGGCAACCAGTACAGCGGCAATTTCATCGACGGACAATTGCAGGGCACCGGCAGCTTCACCAGCGCTGACGGCGATCAATACGTCGGCAATTTCCACAACAGCCAGCTGGATGGCAAGGGTCGCTACGAAAACAGTGACGGCGACGTCTGGAGCGGTGAATTCAAGGAAGGCGCGCTGACCGGCAAAGGCGAGTTGATCGGCTCTGACGGCAGCCGCTATCAGGGTGATTTCGACAACTGGCGCTTCATGGGTCAGGGCCAGTTGCTGTTGGCCGATGGCAGCCGTTACATCGGCCAGTTTGCCGATGACACTTACCAGGGCGACGGTGTGCTGATTTCCGCCGATGGCAAGGAGCAGCGCGGCATCTGGGCCAATGGTCAGCGGATCCGTGATGCCAAAGGCAAATTGCTGCCGGACCCACTTGAAGCCGGGCTGCTGGTCCAGGGTTCGCTGCTGGACAAGGCACTGGCAGCCGTGCCGGCGTCGACACCCGCTACCGAGCTGTACACGCTCGTGGTAGGTGGCGACGGCAAGCAGAGCGTGTTCATGCGCGAGGCGGACTACGTGAGCAACCTGCTCAAGTCGCGTTTCGGTGCCGTCGGACAGGTCAGCCTGGTCAATCATCGCGATCACATGGACGACCGGCCGATGGCGACGCGTGAAACCATCACCCGCGCAGTGCAGACACTCGCCCAGCGCACCGGCCCGGAAGATCTGGTGTTCATTTACCTGACCAGCCACGGCACTCAGGATCATGAACTGGTGCTCGACCAGCCGCGCCTGTCGCTGGCAGACCTGCCCGCCGACGCCCTGGCAGCAGCCCTCGCGCCATTGAAGAACCGTGACAAGGTCGTGGTGATTTCAGCCTGTTATTCGGGCGGGTTCATTCCCGACCTGAAAGATGAGCGCACGCTGATCATGACCGCCTCGCGCGCCGACCGTGTCTCGTTCGGCTGCTCGGAAGAAGCGGACTTCACTTATTTTGGCGATGCACTATTTGCCAGGGCATTGGTCGAAACCGATGACCTGCAACACGCTTTCAACGAAGCGAAGGCCTATGTTGCGCAACGTGAGACCGAAGACAACTTCGAAGCCTCCGAACCGCAGATATGGGCACCCAAAGGAGTCCTGGCGCGCTGGCAGCAGTTGCGCAAGA
Source organism: Plantibacter cousiniae (nom. nud.) (assembly GCF_977070315.1). Lineage (NCBI taxonomy): Bacteria > Bacillati > Actinomycetota > Actinomycetes > Micrococcales > Microbacteriaceae > Plantibacter > Plantibacter cousiniae (nom. nud.). Next base: position 45,726 of record NZ_CDRVEU010000016.1, read on the forward strand.
GCCAGGCCGAACGCGCGTTGAGTACGGCGTTGAACCGCACGGAAGCGAAGACTTCGACTAGCCGCTAGGCTTATGTGTATTAAGGGAGAAGCCACATGTACCTGACGCCGCAACACATCCTGCTCGCAGGAGCCACAGGCCTTACAGGCGAGCATTTGCTGGACCGGCTGCTCAGCGAGCCGACCGTCAGCCGCGTGTTGGCACCGACCCGCAAGCCGCTGGCCGAGCACTCGCACCTGGAAAACCCGATCGGCGAGCTGGCGACCTTGCTGCCAACGCTGTCCGGCCGGGTGGATATCGCATTCTGTTGCCTGGGCACCACGATCAAACAGGCCGGTTCACAGGAAGCCTTCAAGGCCGTCGATCTGGACATGGTCACGGCGTTCGCCAGCCGCGCCCGCGAACTCGGTGCTCGCCACTTGCTGGTGATCAGCGCAGTCGGCGCAGACCCGGCTTCCAGTACCTTTTACAACCGTGTCAAAGGCGAAATGGAACAGGCGCTTCGTGCGCAAGGCTGGCCGCAACTGACCATCGCCCGCCCTTCCCTGCTGGTGGGCAGCCGTCCTGAAACCCGCTGGGTCGAGCAACTGGCGGCACCTATCGCCAAACTGATCCCCGGCAAATACGGCGCAATCGAAGCCTGCCAACTGGCCCGCGCCCTGTGGCGGCTGGCGCTGGAAGAGCAGAACGGCGAACGGATCGTCGAATCGGATGAGCTGCGCAAGCTGGGCAAGTAGGTGATGATCGCCGGGGCCCAGCGCTGATCGTTCCCGCGCTCCGCGTGGGAATGCAGTTCGTGACGCTCTGCGTCACCCAAGGGAGCTTTACCCGATAGCCCAGGTGTCGCTCCGCCCCCCTAAAGCCCGCCTGTAGCCTGAACCCCCAGTCCCGCCGCGGTCAGCAATGACAGTGGCAGCAGCAGGGTGTCGAGCAGCGCACTGCCAGGCAGGTCCAGGCCAGGGTACCTGGGAGCGTCTGCGCCGAATCGGTCGGCGGCACAGCAACCACCCTGCAGCGCGTACATATTCAACCGCGTACCGGCATACACCACCGGCGCACCAGGTTTGGCCGCATTGAGCGTGCGTGCCGTTGCGCATCCGGTCAGCGCCAGCGCAAGCGCTACCAGCAGCAGCTTATTCATCGCCGCCAATATGGTGCTCGCCCCAGCGCGGCAACATGTCCTGAGGAATATTCAGCAGGTTGAGGATCCGCGCGACGATAAAGTCCACCAGGTCGTCGATGGTCTGCGGCTGGTGATAAAAGCCGGGAGACGCCGGCAGAATCACTGCGCCCATGTTCGACAGCTTGAGCATGTGTTCCAGATGAATGCTGGAATACGGCGCTTCGCGCGGCACCAGAATCAACTGGCGCCGCTCTTTCAGCGTGACGTCAGCGGCGCGCTCGATCAGATTGTTGCAAGCCCCGGTGGCAATCGCCGACAGCGAACCGGTGGAACACGGCACCACCACCATCGCGCTGGGCGCACCCGAGCCGGAGGCCACTGGCGACATCCAGTCATCGCGTCCATAGACGCGAATCTGCCCGGCAGACGCACCGGTGTACTCCGTCAGAAACGCCTGCATCATCATCGCCTTGGGCGGCAGGCGCACGTCGGTCTCGGTGGCCATCACCAGTTGCGCCGCCTTGGAGATCAGGAAATGTACTTCCCGGTCCTCACGCACCAGACAATCCAGCAGGCGCAGGCCATATTGCGCGCCTGATGCACCGGTCATCGCGACGGTGACGCGCTCCGGGCCGCTCATTGCAACGCCTCCGCCAGTTTGCCATGCAGACCGCCAAAGCCGCCGTTGCTCATGATCACAATGTGCGTGCCGGGCTGCGCCTGGCTTTTGACCCGGGCGATGATTGCCTCGAGGGAATCACAGACCAACGCCGGCACAGTGCCTCCCGCGACTGTTGCCGCCAGGTCCCAGCCCAGATTGGGGGGCGCATACCAGACCACCTGATCCGCCTGACTCACGCTTTCCCGCAGGCCTTCGCGATGCGCGCCAAGCTTCATCGAGTTGGAGCGCGGCTCGATGACTGCAATGATCGACGCATCACCGACCTTTTTGCGCAGGCCGTCCAGCGTGGTGGCGATGGCCGTGGGGTGATGAGCGAAGTCATCATAAATAGTGATGCCGCGCACGTCGGCCACCTTTTCCATACGCCGTTTGACGCTCTTGAATGCACTGAGCGCCTGCACACCCAGCAGCGGCACCACGCCAACATGGCGAGCGGCTGCCAGCGTCGCCAGGGCGTTGGCTACGTTGTGCTGACCGGTCATGTCCCAGTCGACGGTGCCTTGAAGCTCGCCTTCGAACAGCACTTCAAAGCGCGAGCCGTCTTCGCTCAACAGTCGTGCCTGCCACTGACCGTTCTGGCCCGTGGTCTGTACCGGCGTCCAGCAGCCCATCTCGATGACCCGCGACAACGCCGGCTCGGTAGTCGGATGGATCACCAGGCCTTCGCTCGGGATAGTACGCACCAGATGGTGAAACTGGCGTTCGATGGCCGGCAGGTCGGGGAAGATGTCGGCATGATCGAACTCAAGATTGTTGAGGATCGCTGTCCGTGGGCGGTAGTGAACGAACTTGGAGCGTTTGTCGAAGAACGCGCTGTCGTACTCATCGGCCTCGACCACAAAGAACGGGGTCTCGCCCAGACGCGCCGACACGGCAAAGTTCTGCGGGATGCCTCCGATCAGGAAGCCGGGGCTCATGCCCGCGTGTTCCAGCACCCAGGCCAGCATGCTGCTGGTGGTGGTCTTGCCGTGCGTGCCGGCCACGGCCAGCACCCAGCGGCCTTGCAGCACATGGTCCGCCAGCCACTGCGGGCCAGACACATACGGCAAACCGGTGTTGAGCACATATTCAACCGCAGGGTTGCCACGCGACAGCGCGTTGCCGACCACTACCAGGTCCGGCGCGGGAATCAGTTGCACGGGATCATAGCCTTGGGTCAGCTCGATGCCCTGCGCCTGGAGCTGGGTGCTCATCGGTGGATAGACATTGGCGTCGGAGCCCGTGACCCGGTGCCCCAACTCTTTGGCGAGCACCGCCAGAGACCCCATGAACGTGCCGCAGATACCAAGGATATGAATATGCATGACCAACCTCTCAGAACATCTGCGCAGGTTAACGTAGGGACGGTGAAATGGCACCCTGAGTTTGTCCGTCGTCTCGCGCGCGCAAGCCATTTCAATGCCAGGCAGATAAGCCTAAAGTCCTAGCCACGGCCGAATGCAAATGGCCTATTCTTGAACGCTTATTGCCAGATACCCGAAAGCAGAATCGACACAGACTCCCTCACAACAAGAACCAGGAGACATACCATGCGTTACGCTCATCCCGGTACCGAAGGCGCTATCGTCAACTTCAAGGAGCGCTACGGTAACTACATCGGCGGCGAGTTCGTCGCACCGGTGAAAGGCCAGTATTTCACCAACACCTCGCCGGTCACCGGCAAGGCCATTGCAGAGTTTCCGCGCTCCACCGCCGAAGACATCGACAAGGCACTCGACGCTGCGCACGCTGCCGCTGCGGCCTGGGGCTCGACCTCGGTGCAGGCCCGCTCGCTGGTCCTGCTGAAGATTGCCGATCGCATCGAAGCCAATCTGGAAGTCCTGGCCATCACCGAAACCTGGGACAACGGCAAGGCAATCCGCGAAACCCTCAACGCCGATATTCCGCTGGCTGCCGACCATTTCCGCTACTTCGCCGGTGTGCTGCGTGCGCAGGAAGGCAGCGCCGCCGAAATCGACGGCAATACCGTGGCCTATCACATTCATGAGCCGCTGGGCGTGGTCGGGCAGATCATCCCGTGGAACTTCCCGCTTCTGATGGCCGCCTGGAAACTCGCCCCTGCGCTGGCAGCCGGTAATTGCATCGTGCTCAAACCTGCCGAGCAGACGCCGCTGGGCATCAGCGTGCTGATCGAACTGATCGGCGACCTGCTGCCTCCCGGCGTGCTGAACATCGTGCAGGGTTATGGCCGCGAAGCGGGTGAAGCGCTGGCCAGCAGCAAACGCATCGCCAAAATCGCCTTTACCGGCTCGACACCGGTCGGCTCACACATCATGAAACTGGCGGCGGACAACATCATCCCGTCCACCGTGGAACTGGGCGGCAAGTCGCCGAACATCTTCTTCGAAGACATCATGAGTGCCGAGCCGGAGTTCATCGACAAGGCCGCCGAAGGCCTGGTGCTGGCGTTCTTCAATCAGGGCGAAGTCTGCACCTGCCCGTCTCGCGCGCTGGTGCAGGAGTCGATCTATCCGCAGTTCATGGAAGCGGTGATGCGCAAGGTCGAGAAGATCAAGCGCGGCGACCCGCTGGACACCGACACCATGGTCGGCGCGCAGGCATCCGAGCAACAATTCGACAAGATTCTTTCGTACCTGGACATCGCCAAGGGCGAAGGCGCAGAGCTGTTGACCGGCGGCAAAGTGGAGAAGCTGGAGGGCAACCTGTCCACTGGCTACTACATTCAGCCGACGCTGCTCAAAGGCAACAATAAAATGCGCGTGTTCCAGGAAGAAATCTTCGGCCCGGTGGTCAGCGTCACGACCTTCAAGGACGAAGCAGAAGCCGTGGCCATCGCCAACGATACCGAGTTCGGTCTGGGCGCAGGCCTGTGGACCCGCGACATCAACCGCGCCTACCGCGTGGGCCGGGCGATCAAGGCCGGACGCGTGTGGACCAACTGCTACCACCTTTACCCGGCACACGCCGCGTTCGGTGGCTACAAGAAATCCGGCGTCGGCCGCGAAACCCACAAAATCGCGCTTGAGCATTATCAACAGACCAAAAACCTGCTGGTGAGCTACGACACCAACCCGCTGGGTTTCTTCTAGGTATTTAGGTCCCCTGTTCAGGTTGGAACACGCCCACTGTAGGAGCGGACTTGTCCGCGAAGACGGTAGTTCAGACGATACCTTCCCGGAGAATGTACTGGCCCTTTCGCGAACAAGTTCGCTCCCACGGCCTTCGGCCAGAATCAAAAGCGGACTTGTGTATAGCACCGAGCCCTATTGCGCGGTAACAAGAAACACATCACGCACCAACCCTGTGCATCACGCCCCGGCTTAACGCTGGGCGTGATGCATCCTGCCCTGGACTAATCCGCTTACGCCTGCAAACTCGCACTCCCGGTCAGGATGGAGTATTAATTGCTTGCATCGCTTCCCACAGTCGTTTGAACCGGGACGTATCCGTTTCAGCGAAAGACTACGTCCGACGCAAGCAGCGCGACGTCATGGAGAATCTGTATGGCGAGCTTTTCCCATTCTGTCGGTGCGCAGACGTACCGCTTCGACAGCCTCAAAGAAGTCATGGCCAAGGCCAGTCCTGCGCGCTCCGGTGACTATCTGGCCGAAGTCGCGGCGCAGAACGACGGCGAGCGAGTCGCCGCGCAGATGGCGCTGGCGAACATTCCGCTCAAGCACTTTCTTGAAGAAGCCCTGATCCCTTACGAACAGGACGAAGTTACCCGGCTGATCATCGACACCCACGACAAACTGGCGTTTGCCCCGGTCAGTCATCTGACAGTCGGCGGCTTTCGCGACTGGCTGCTCAGCGACAAGGCCGACGAAACCAGTCTGCGCGCGCTGGCCCCCGGCCTGACCCCGGAAATGGCCGCTGCCGTTTCAAAGATCATGCGCGTGCAGGATCTGGTGCTGGTGGCGCAGAAAATCCGCGTGGTCACGCGCTTCCGTAACACCATGGGCCTGCGCGGCCGGCTGTCGACACGCCTGCAACCCAATCACCCCACCGACGACCCGTCCGGCATTGCCGCCAGCGTGCTCGACGGCCTGCTGTACGGTAACGGCGATGCCATGATCGGCATCAACCCGGCCACTGACAGCACCTCGTCCATCGTTGCTCTGCTGGAAATGCTCGACGCCATTGTCCAGCGCTATGAAATCCCCACGCAATCCTGCGTGCTGACCCACGTCACCACCTCGATTGAAGTGATCAACCGTGGCGTACCGGTCGATCTGGTGTTTCAGTCGATCACCGGCACTGAAGCCGCCAACGCCAGCTTCGGCATCAGTCTCAAGCTGTTGCAGGAAGGCTATGAAGCGGGCCTGAGCCTGAACCGCGGCACCCTCGGGCAAAACCTGATGTATTTCGAGACCGGGCAAGGCAGCGCGCTGTCGGCCAACGCGCACCATGGCATCGACCAGCAGACCTGCGAGACCCGCGCCTATGCCGTCGCCCGGCATTTCAATCCGTTTCTGGTCAACACCGTGGTCGGCTTCATCGGCCCCGAGTACCTGTACAACGGCAAACAGATCATCCGCGCCGGTCTGGAGGATCACTTCTGCGGCAAACTGCTGGGCGTACCGATGGGCTGTGACATCTGCTACACCAACCACGCAGAGGCCGATCAGGACGACATGGACACTCTGCTGACATTGCTGGGCGTTGCGGGGATCAACTTCATCATGGGCATTCCCGGCTCCGACGACATCATGCTCAACTACCAGACCACCTCGTTCCACGACGCGCTGTACGCCAGGCAAAGCCTGGGCTTGCGTCCTGCACCGGAATACGAAGCCTGGCTGGAGAAAATGGGCATCTTCACCCAGGCCGACGGTCGTGTGCGCTTCGGCGACAGCCTGCCGCCTGCCTTCCGTCAGGCGCTGGCGCATCTAGCATGAGTGACGAGCCGATGAACGAACTACAAGACAGCGCCGCCCCCACCAATCCCTGGCTGGAACTGCGCCGCCTGACCCCTGCGCGTATTGCGCTGGGTCGTACCGGCACCAGCCTGCCGACCTCTGCGCAACTGGACTTTCAAGCCGCTCATGCGCAGGCACGCGACGCGGTGCATCTGGCCTTCGACCATGCCGCGATCAGCGCACAACTGACCGAAAAAGGTCGTGAAACCCTGTTGCTGCACAGCGCCGCGGCCGACCGGGACAGCTACCTGCAGCGTCCGGACCTGGGCCGTCGCCTGAATGACGAATCAGCGCAGACGTTGCGTGACTACGCCGCTGCACATCCGGGAGGTCTTGATCTGGCGGTAGTGGTCGCCGACGGTCTGTCCGCCCTGGCGGTGCATCGGCATGCGGTGCCTTTCCTCATTCGCCTGGAAGAACAGGCCAGTGCAGAGGGCTGGTCGCTGTCGCCAGTGATCATGGTCGAACAGGGCCGCGTCGCCGTGGCCGATGAGGTCGGCGAACTGCTCGGTGCGAAGATGGTGGTCATTCTGATCGGCGAGCGCCCCGGTCTCAGCTCCCCGGACAGTCTGGGCCTGTACTTCACCTACGCGCCGAAGGTCGGGCTGAACGACGCGCACCGCAACTGTATTTCCAATGTGCGCCTGGAAGGCTTGAGCTACGGCATGGCCGCTCATCGGCTGCTGTACCTGATGCGCGAGGCCTGCAGGCGGCAGATTTCCGGGGTCAATCTGAAGGACGAAGCTGAGCTGCAGATTCTGGAATCAGACGGCACTGATGATCATTCAGACAAACCCATCGGCAACTTCCTGCTCGACGGTCCTGCAGCGTCGCATTAGGCCCCATGCAGGCTTATGCCATTCCAAGCCGCCGGGGCGATTCGCGTAATCAGCCCGGCGTATGGCATCAGCCCGGATGAACGTTGCGGCCTGTTCATCCCTTCTGAAGACGTACCGCTCACCCCCCATTCAACCCCGCCGCTTATTCCGAAGCCCCTTCTGCGCATTCTGCTTCTATAATGCCGCGCATACGCACAGTCGTTTCTTCCGCATGCGACCCCGGACAGGGTTCTCGCCTCAGGTGCTTTAATGGAATTCAACCCGCTCGACCTTATTCTGCATCTCGACGTTTACCTTGACCTGTTGGTGACCAACTACGGCACATGGGTTTACGCGATTCTGTTTCTGGTGATTTTCTGCGAGACCGGACTGGTGATCATGCCCTTCCTGCCGGGCGACTCGCTGCTGTTCATCGCTGGCGCAGTGGCTGCCGGTGGCGGCATGGACCCGGTCCTGCTGGCCGGGTTGCTGATGCTCGCAGCGATTCTGGGCGACAGCACCAACTACGTGATTGGCCGCACGGTTGGCGAAAAACTGTTCAGCAATTCGTCATCGCGCATCTTCCGCCGCGACTACCTGCTGCGTACCCAGGATTTTTACGCACGCCACGGCGGCAAGACCGTCACGCTGGCGCGCTTCCTGCCCATTATCCGTACCTTCGCGCCATTCGTGGCCGGTGTGGGCAGGATGTCCTATCCGCGCTTCGTGGGCTTCAGCGTGCTGGGTTCGGTGCTGTGGGTCGGCAGTCTGGTGACCCTGGGCTTCTTCTTCGGCAACGTGCCATTCATCAAGCACAACCTGACCTTCCTGGTACTGGCAATCATCCTGCTGTCACTGGTGCCGATGGTCATCGGCGTGGTGCGCAGCCGCACCGCGCGTCCGGTCGACGCGCGCTGAACCATGTGGTCATTCAGCCACTGGCGCAGGCAGCGCACGCTGGCCCGACACCCGGTTGCTGAAGAACTATGGCAGAACGTCTGCGCACGTCTGCCGATCCTTGATGGCCTGAGCAGTGAGCAACACGCGCAACTGCGTGACGCCTGCGTGCTGTTTCTGCATGACAAACACCTCAGTGCACTGCCGGGCGTTGATCTGGATGACGAACAACGGCTGTTTCTCGCCGCTCAGGCGCAACTGCCGCTGTTGAATCTGGGCGAACTGAACTGGTATCAGGGTTTTCATGAAATCGTGTTGTACCCCGACGACTTCGTCAGCCCGCAGCGCTATCGCGATGCCAGCGGCGTCGAACACGAGTGGGATGGCGAGCACAGTGGCGAGGCCTGGCTGCAGGGCCCGGTGATTCTGGCCTGGCCCGGCGTATTGAGCAGCGGCGACTGGGATGGCTACAACCTGGTGATCCATGAACTGGCGCACAAGCTCGACATGCTCAACGGCGACGCCAATGGCCTGCCGCCGCTGCACAGCGATATGCAGGTGACCGAATGGGCTCGCGTCATGCAAAGCGCGTTCGATGATCTCAACCGGCAACTGGACCACAACCCCGACGCCGAGCCCGCCATCGATCCCTATGCCGCCGAAGACCCCGCCGAATTCTTCGCCGTGACCAGCGAATACTTCTTCAGCGCACCCGATCTGCTGCACAGCAGTTACCCGGCAGTCTACGAACAACTGAAAGCGTTCTACCGCCAGGACACCCTGGCGCAGCTCGACCTGCTGCGTCAACAGGACCCGGCTTACCGGGACAGCTGACGGCCGCCAAGGCCATGCGTGGCAACCAAAACAGAATATGCCTATAATCCGGACCACTTTATGGCGGTTCGCGCCACAATCTGTCTGGTCAACTAGGGGGGCAATGCCCAATGAGCTACAGCAAGATTCCGGCGGGTAAAGACCTGCCGAACGACATCTACGTCGCGATCGAAATCCCGGCCAACCACGCGCCGATCAAATACGAAATCGACAAAGATTCCGATTGCCTGTTCGTTGACCGTTTCATGGCCACCCCAATGTTCTACCCGGCCAACTACGGTTTCATCCCCAACACCCTGGCTGACGACGGCGACCCGCTGGACGTGCTGGTGGTAACCCCATACCCGGTTACTCCAGGCTCGGTTATCCGCGCACGCCCGGTCGGCATCCTGCACATGACTGACGACGGCGGCGGCGATGCCAAAGTTATCGCAGTGCCACACGACAAGCTGTCCCAGCTGTACGTCGACGTGAAAGAGTACACCGATCTGCCGCCGCTGCTGCTGGAGCAAATCAAGCACTTCTTCGAGAACTACAAGGATCTCGAAAAAGGCAAATGGGTGAAGATCGAAGGTTGGGGCAACGCTGACGCTGCCCGCGCCGAGATCACCAAATCGGTTGCGGCCTTCAAAGGCTGATCACCGATCTGGCGTTTCAGGGCGCGAACACCCGTGCCCTGAAACACGCTCCCCCCCTCCTCGCTGCACCTCCCCGCACACCTCTCTTGCTGAAACGAAATCACCCGTCTTTTTGCAGCACGCACGTTTAAAAATGCGCCCGCCTTTTAGACATTCAATGAACAGTTCGTTAATGCCCGTATAGCGGGGGTAAACGCGCAATACCTCGTTTAGCGCCAAAAGCGCTATTACGGAATCCACCTACACGACATTCATTCCATCCGTAGTCCGGATAGCCACGCCCACCCTGGGATAACGTCGACGTCAACACCTCGTTCATTTAAACACCCAGACGACGCCCGTAGACTTCGCCACTATGAATACATCAGGTGATCGACTCCGCATCCTCCTTCGGGAGTGCCATCTCACAGCGACTGATTTTGCCGCCAACCGCAAAATCACGCCGCAACACGTCAATAACTGGTTCAAGCGTGGCGTGCCCATGGCGCGGATTGACGAGGTGGCTGAACTGTTGACCGTTAACGCCCGCTGGCTGCGCACCGGCGAAGGCCCCAAACACCCTAACGAATGCGCCAATGAAAACACCGGCGGCAATACCCGCGTCATCATTCATCAGGCCAGAAACGTGTCGCGCGGCGACGTGGAAATCCAGATTTTCATGGAAGCGGAATCCACCCAAGGCCTCGGCAAGACCGTCCTCGCCGAAGCCCCCGGACAGAAAATCCGCCGGCCCCTGCAAGTCCTGCAGAACATGGGCATCGACCCGAAAAACTGCATGTGCGTCGCCATGGTCGGCAACAGCATGGCCGACAAGATCCAGGACGGCTCGATCCTCGGCGTCGACCGCGAACTGACCCAGGTCATCGACGGCGAAATCTACGCCCTCGAACACGGCGGCATCCTGCGCGTCCGCTACCTCTACCGCCTGCCCAACGGCGGCCTGCGCCTGCGCAGCCACAACGACGCCGAATACCCGGACGAACTGTTCAGCGCCGAAGACATCGACCGGGAGAAAATACGGATTCTGGGCTGGATATTCTGGTGGTCGACCCTGAACAGCCGACGCAATGCCATGCTGCTGTTATGAGGTGTTTACGGCTGAAAGGCATTCGGGCTGGGCATGGGAGGCGAAGTTCAGTATCCTGTTCGCCATCCAGAGCGCCTGACGCAGTCATGCGATGCGGTGTTTGAACGGGGCATGTGATCTGTTTGCCCTGTTGTCTATTCGCGCTTCTTCAAGAGGCGTACCTGTTGAAGGCGATTGCGGTCTATCAAAAATAGATCAGAACCGCCTACGAGAAGCCGGCCACAAGCCGGCTTTTTAATGCCTACTGCTTTCTTCCTGCGGCTGGGCAGTGGATATCATCTGCTTGAGAAGCTTCCCGCCAAATCAGCCGCTGGCAGCACCTTGCTGGTTGTCCCGGTCGAAACCCACTTTAGGATAATCCCAAGTCAGGTTTATTCAGGTAACCGGACTATTAGAGGGTTTGCCAAGTGAAAACCATCCATAACGCTCGCTATCAGGTGTTGCTTGATCTTTGGCTGGAAGCGCGCAACGCAGCCGGTATGACGCAAAAAGAATTAGCGGTCCGGCTAGGGCGACCGCATTCGTTTGTCTCAAAGACAGAGAATGCCGAGCGCAGGCTCGATGCCATTGAGTTCATGGACATCTGTCAGGGACTCGGGGCTAATCCATATGCGTTGCTCAGCAAGCTGGAATCGATGACTCGCCCATGATCGACAATCGCGAAGCTTTGCTGGATGAGCGCTTGCGAGAGGAATGACTCATAGCGATTCAATGCAGTCCGTTCTGGTCAGATATAGGACGATCACGGACAGCCTACTACGTCCCGCCCTCTCCACAGCTTCCAGACCTGTTCCCAACCGTCTTCGTGACTCGGCCCCGAGACCACAATCAGTTGGCTGCACGCACCGTTGCCCAGTTGCCTGCTGTAACCCTTTGCCAGTTCAGTCGGGATCATTTCGTCACGCGTGCCCGACAAGTGACGCTGAGGTATCAATGCCAGGCGCTGAATGTAATCGAGTGGGTCCAACGATCCATTGAGAGGCGAAAGTCCTTTTAGTGCTGTCCACTGATTCGGGGCCAGATTGCCAGCGATGGTCTGGATCCGGGTGATGTCGTTTCGTTGTCCAGCCAGTAGCAACGCGAGGGTTGCGCCGCCTGAATAACCAATCAGCTCGAACTCGTTATTACCGTAACGTTGTTTCATCTGGTCCAGCGCACTGCTGAGGCTGGTGACCACTGCCTGGGAGAAACGGCGATTGGTCCAGAGGGCAGCGTTGCAGGCCGGAGCCGTGATGAATTGGCAAGGTCGTGCCAGATAGGCGCTGGGCGTCGGGTCGTTGACTGCCAGCTGCGGCACGAGGAGCTTACGTGGGCTCGGGTCGAGACTGGGTTGAGTGGTGGTGGCCCAGGCATGACCGTCGCCTTCCAGATAGACCCGCAGACGGTTCGCTCTGAAGGTCTCTGGCGGTAACAGCGCCTCCAGTGGAAAGGGCTGTGCCGACAGAATCTGCATCTGTCGGCCATGCTGGTCGGCCAATTGCTGTAGATCAGCGCGCGGCGACTGACAACCGGCGATGGCTCCGCTCAACAGCAGCGCCATCACGACTGCAAGGGTACCGCCCACGCGTTTTCGACCAAGGCGGTAACTCCACATCAAAAGTCGTAACGCACTTTTGCAGAGAACACATCGGCATCGAAGCCCGATTTACCGATGTAGTCGTAGTTGACGCCCAGTGTGACGGCCCCCAGCTTGTAATCGGCACCCACACCCGCTTCGTAACTGTCACGCACGGCCTTGGCGCCGCTGGTAACAAACGGTGTACTGCCGAGCAGAAAGGTGGACGTGCTCTGCGCTTCGTCGGCGGCGAAGTCGTGGTAGGCCATCAGTTTGGCCTGTGGCTCCAGCGTTCCGGCACCCAGGAGGAAGCTGCCAGCCACGCGCATGCCTGCGCCCAGCTCAATGGTTTCGTAACGCTGATCTTCAACCTTTAACGCAGCCGACGAGCCTTTCTCACGATAGCCGTCGATGTTCACTTGGCTGTAACGCGCCGCCAGGCGTGGTTCGACCAATACTTGCGGGTTGACGTGATAGGTGTAACCACCCACCAGATTCAGGCCCAGCAGGTCACTGTCGTAATCTGCCTTGGCACGCGTACCTGCAATGCTGCGTTTGCCCTGGTTGTCATTGAGGCCGTAAGTCAGGCTTGTATCGACAAAGTAATTGCCTTGTTCGAAGCCGCCGTACAGTGTGAATGCATGGCTGTCGACTTCGGTCTTGTTGCCACTTTTGCCATTCACGTCAGTATTGATGAAGCTGTACGCCAGCCCCAGCGTCAGGTTGTCGTTGAGCTTGCCGTCAGCACCCACCGCGACTCCGCTGCTGTACGCGTTATAGCCAGCAATTCCGTCACGCTGGCCTTGAGTGGCGTCGCTGTAGAGCGACTGGACCCAAACCCCGGCATTCTTGAAACCTTCGCCAGAAGAAGCACCGCGTATCGAGCTGGTGCGGCTGCCAGTCACGTTGCTGATCAGGCCCTGGCTGGTAGTAGCGGCGCTTCTGGCCCCGCCGTTGACCTCCGGCGACAGCTGCGAGGCCAGCTTGGCGAGCTGCCCACCGTCAGCGTTCAACAAAAGCTGTTTGAACGCATCACTGTCGTTCAGCTTGCTGATGATGCTGTCGCCGGTCAGGTTGACCAGTGTGGCCTGTTCATTGACTGAGCCACCGTTGTTGGCAACTACCTGAGCGACCTCTTCCTTGCCCTTGGCGGTGACCACAGCCACAACGTCTTTGCCGTCAACGGTATAGCTGTCGATTTTAAGCAGCGCCGAAGTACTGACTACATCCAGTTTGCCAGCAGGGTCGACCGCGCTTCCATCCTTGGTCAGCAGTTCGATCTTGCCTGATTCGATAAGCGTGTAAGCAGTGCCGTTGGCATTGAAGTCGTCACCCTTGGCCGCGAGCTTTACTTGCGCTCCCGGTTCGAACTGAGTAGTGCCGGTAACTTTCAGCACCGCGGTTTTAGCATCAGTGGCCTTACTCAGATTCAGACCGAGCGCCGAATTGCCGTCGACATACAGATCGCCGCCAATGCTGCTGTGTGCGGACTCGAAAGTCATGGTAGTAGGACTGTCGGAGGTGCCACCAACGTAAACCGATCCGCCGCTCTTCAGGCGAATGTTGTAGCCATCTTTACGGCTGTCAGTACCCGTGAAGGAAGTATCCCCTTCCAGCTCGATATTGCTCACGTCGATCAGGTTACCGACAACGATGCTGCCCTTTCTCAGGATCAGCTCGATCGGACGATTGCTTCCAGAAGCGTCGATGGCCCTGTCAGCAGAAATGATCGAACCTTCGTTATAGATATTGAAGTCGCCCCGTTCGATGTACCAAGGCTGAGCGCCGATCATAGCGAACTTAGTGGTGCCCATCACAATAGCAGCGCTCTCGCCGCGGATCGTCCCGGTGTTGGTTATGTCCGCACTATTGCCTATCATGGTGGCCCCGTCGATTCGAAGACCTTGAGATCCCGCGCCACTAGCGGAGAGGCCGCCATGGTTTTCGAAATATCTCAGACTCGTGGCGACATCCAGGGCCGTCGCGCCTTGACCAGTAACGTCAACCAGACCTCGGTTGATAACGTTGCCGCTAATCTTGCCGCCCTCAAGGCTGATGCCTTTGACTACTTCACCATTGGCAAAGGTGCCGGAACCGCTGATATTCGCGTTGAGGATCAGATTCTTTTCAATGGTCGAACCACTTAGCTGAATCGCATCTTTAACCGCACTCCCCGTATAGGCACCGTTGATCTCAAGGTTGCCGGTATGGGTCTGACCCTCGCTTTTATAACCAGCGTTGGTCAGTTCGACTGTTTCAGCAAAAGCAGGAACAGCAGTTGCAGCTACAGCCATGGCGAGAAGGGTCTTGCGAAACATCACAGAGTTCACGATTCATTCCTTATGTGGGGGGGGGGGGCGCTTCCATGCGTAGCGAGAACATGCCGCAGCAAAAAGTGGCGATTGGCCACACAGAAGAGCGCGGCGAGAATAAAGTAACCGACTTGAAATAACATCAAATATTATCGATACAGTTACACTTCGTTAAGATCGTTTAAGCACTCGGGTCAGATTGCTAGACCCGATACGACTCCGCATGCGCCACGTTCCTCAGCGTGCGCCAGTACGAGCGAATGCGCTTGGCAAGGGTCGGCGAGCTGCTGAACAGTACGATGGTCGCAAAGGACACCCACCAGCCGGGGCGCAGGCAGGTCAGCAGGTATTGATTGAGCCAGATGCGCGCTATTCTCAGCCTGTAGCCCTTCGGGTCAAGCCTTTGCAATTGCTCTATCGCAGAGGCTTTGTAGAGTGTGGTCAGTACGCGGGGGCTGGTCAGAAAACGTTCCGGGAAGTCGACGCCAGCCTCGCAGTGGTTGAGGACTCTGAAGTTGCGTCTCAAGACGTTGTCCCATAACTTCAGGTTGCTCAGCCCTACCTCGCAGGGTCGTGCGAGCCGGGCGTCGATGCCCTTCCTGCGCATGACACCCAGCATCAGTGCCTGCTCGCTCACCAGGCGCGCGGACGTGTAGCCAATGAAGTTTCCAAACGGGTTGCGAGACGGCCTGTCGTTGAAAAGCGCGTCCCTTTCGAACAGTGGTTGCTCCCACATGGCGAGCATTGCTTCGCGCGTGCCGAATTGAACGAGATCCGATATGTGGAACAACATCGGCAACCGTTCAGGGTCGCGAATATATAGCGTCGTGGTGGTGATGGGCGTGTCGAACAGCTGTGTCTCCCCCGGCTCGGTATCATCGGACTGACCTATGACAGCCAGCGCAGCGCTGGTCAGGTTGTGATCGGCGCGCATTTTCATGACATAGGGTCTTGAAGCGCGTTGAATACCGCATAGCGTCGACCGCAGCATGCGATTGATGTTGATCTGATTACCGGCGTCATCAACGAAGGCACCCGGATCATCCGACATGACGATCTGGTCCGCCTTCACATCGGACGTATCTTCATGACGCCAGGTCGAAACGATGATTTCGGCATCTGGCAGGTGCGTACGGATCGATGCGATGCAGGCGAAGATATTTCGTTTGGAACTCAGGTTGCGATACAGGGGACCCTGAATAACCACGCTGATTTTTCTGGAGTCGACGGCCACAAGATGAGGCATGTGTTTAACCTTGTAATGAGAAGCGCCTGCTACCGACGGCTAGCGGCAGATCGGTCAATGGGATCTTGCAACACGCCGAAAGACGCGCAGAGCAACACGCCGCATTCGACGCAGGATGCCCGCCAGCAATGGAAGACTTATCAGTACTCTTTCAAGACGAGTGACCATGAACAGCCTGCCAATCTGAACGGAACGGGCTGAGGCTGTTGTGCTTGCCGGCAAATTGTTGAACGACGCATTGAGGGTTCGCGAATAAATGCCCAGGTGCATGGCGGGCACCATGATCACGAGGTTTCGCTTTCGCAGCTTGGTGCTCAGATAGTTGTAGCGAGCAATTTTCTGGATGAAGTCCACGCAGGTAGCAGAGTCATGCTGGCCAAAATCGATCAGCACCCAGTCGCTTTCGACTTTATCCATGTGCTGGGCAACTCTGTTTGCCACGATGCCGCTTAGAGCATTGCAGTGAAGAAAATCATCCAGGCTGAACAAAGCGTGTTCGGTCGATGAATCGCTGGCGGGTAGTTCGGCCAGGTTGTAACGGTCATCAATCACAAGGACGGGAACGGTCGTCCTATGCTCGTGCTGAATGCGCGCCAACTGACAGATCAACTGATGGCTGGCGTTGCTGGCGCTCAAATGAGAAACGACGAATACCTTCACTTCGCCCCCTTGCTGTAGGACATAAAGGGAGTCGAGTTGTAGATGGCCTTCACAGCAGCCCACAGGCTTTCAAAATAGAAACTTTTCCCGTTGTTTCGATAAGCCCGAATGGCCGAAATCAAAATGCCGGGGAGCGACAGAAGGTTGTGGTGAAAGTAATCATCCTGCTGGCGGGCAAACCAGGTCTGCGTGCCGCGTTGACGCAACATATTGCGCACCTCGGAGCTCTGTGTAATCAGTGTCTGTTTGGCCAGCACAGGGTCTGTGAGGAAGCGATTGACCAGAAACTCCTGACGCATGCTCGGTAGCTGGTCGAGCAACACGAGCCTCTCGAAGTCGTTGATAAACGCTCTGACCGTCTCACTGTCGTTTTTGAACGTGGACTGCTGCACTACATTATCGATCAGTTCGATCCAGGCTCGAACAGGGAGGTGATCAAGACCGGTTGGAATAACGACCGCCGACGGGTTGGCCAGGTATTTGTCAGCGAACTGCCGCAATCTGGCCAGTGCGGTCTCGGCAGACAGGTTCAAAAGAGGTTTCTTTTCCAGCAGGGACACATAACAAGGCCCGGATATTCCGAGACATCCGTCAACGGATTCGACCGGAGCATTGCCACCCAGCAGCGCCCGGGAGGTCATCGACTGAGTGATGCCAAAGGGATTGATACGGTTTGGAATACCCGAGCGCGACGCTCGCAACGCATGCTCAATGTCTTCGTACTCCACCCAGTGCAGGGACTCGTCCAGCGGGCAGGCATTCCAGACATCCTTGCGACAAATGTAGAGGCTGCCTGTCGGGTAACTTGCATCGTTGTTGTAGCGCATCGGGCTGGCGAAACAGAACCCGGTCCGGTCGACGTCCGGGAATATTGAAGGCGCAATGGACTGGGCATTACCGCTGGTGCGGTGCAGCCCCAGCAGCCCCTGCGCGACCTCGTTCATAGCCATGCCGTAATCCGAGTAACGCCGCGGATGCATGCTGATTCGGTTATCGAAGAACATGCTTTGCAAGGTCATCAACGGATAACGCGGGCCAAAGCGGCGAACAACTTCCCCGAAGTGTTTTGGCAGAAAGACGCGGTCGTGCAGGATCACCAGATTGCTGTGTCTGGCCTCCAGTGCGAGACGGTTTTTCTTCTTGCAGATCTGCACGGGCGGGGCAGTGATGTCCTCCCCCACGATGCGGACCTTGTCGAAATAGGCGAAATTACTTCCCGGTGTGCCGCACAGCAGTATCTCCTTCTGCAGGATGTCAATTTCCAGAATGCGCTTCACGACGGCATTGAGAACAGTGGCGTCGCCTGGACCGACAGGAATACCGAAGGTCCAGCTGTCGAGATCGTCGTTAGATTCCGCAGTCAGCCTGGATACTTTCCTGTAAGTGACCGAGTTGGCCGAACGCGCAATGACCTTGAGCGATCCCGCGAAGTAATCACGATCCAGATAACACTCGATTGGCGTGTCTTCGATAACCGTGATCTTTTCGCCAACATTCAGAAAGTGCGCACCGTCCCACAGCAGCAGCGGAGACAGCGGTGAATCACTCTGAACACCATAAAAACAGTAGCTGCCCGCCCCATACAAGCACAACGGACGCCGTGCGGCATGCAGTTTCCTGATCACCCGTTCAGGCTTGCGAAACGGATGCGCGCGGAACGAGATGAAGCTGGAGCACTCATGGAGCAGCAGTAGCCCCACCGGGAGGCTGCGCAGACTGCCCGCCGCTATGTAACCGAGGCTTGGGTGGTGCTGGAGATGGGTCGTTTTCATGGTCAGACGACGTACTTGTCAGCAAGCGCACCCGGCACCTTCACGACAACGGTGGTCGCATCGGTGAGCGCTTCAAACGCCGTGATATCGCCCGGTTCCAGAACGATGATGTCGCCGGCATGCCAGACCTGATCGCGCATGTTGACCGACCCGGCAATGAGTACGGTTATCTCGGTGGCGACCTTGTGGTAATGAGCCGCTTCCTTTTCACCTGCCTTGTAGGTCTTGACCCCGACCTCACAGGACTCGGTACTGAAAACTGCAGGTTCGAATCCACCCACGAACCAGCCTTTGACCATGTCTTCCAGTCTTGCCGTTTTCATCGCATCTCTCCTGCTTCGAAAGCGTGGAGCTGACTGTCGGTTTTCAGTGGCCGGTACTGATTGGGTTCGATCCGGTAGGCGCCGATCTTCTTCTGCAACAGCACCAGCTCATTGAGAGCGGGGGCTATGTAGAAGTTGTCGTTGACCCTGGCGTCCTTGCGAATCATCTCCTTGGCTGCCGATACGAATAGCGAGCCGGACTTGAACCAGTACACACCGGCAATGGCGTTTGAGCTGATCGGGTTCTTTTCGGCTGCTTCGATAACCCGGCAGTCGCTGTCCAGGCGCGCGAATGAATAACGAGGGTGCAGAGAATTGAAGATGACCACTCCGGCATCCTCATGACGTTGCCGAAACGCACGTACTGCATCCAGCAGCTGGATATCCAGAAAGTCGCTGATGCTGAGAATCAGCAGTTCGTCATCGTTGTCGATTTCTTCGCTCGCCAGAAGCGCTGTGCAAGCCGCACCACGGGTGATGTTGTGGACCGGTAGAACACTGGCCGACGGGTGCATTTGCGGGACCATGTTGCGAAGGTGCAGCCGGGCGATATCGTTGTTCGAGAATGTGCAGATCATCCTGCGCGGCTGAAGTACTGCGCAGTTATCTATCAGCGTATGAATCAGCGGCTTGCCTTTGTGTTCGCACAGGTAGTGCGGGTACTCGCCCTCATCATGCGGCGCCTCTGTCTGCCTGCCGGTCAGAAGAATGATATTCAACGCGCTCACAGGACTGCCGCCTTGTCGAAGTTGATCTGTTCAACTTTGCCAAGAATGTTATTGAGGTTTACATCGCAGGTTTCAGCCACGACCAGAACATGTGCGCCTGAGTCTCTGGCGGCCTTGATGCCATTCTCGTTGTCCTCGACGATGAGGCATTCTTCAGGCTGAAGACCCAGTTGGCTGATGGCCTTGGTGTAGATATCCGGCGCTGGCTTGGCATGCCTGACGTCTTCGTTGGAGAGCCGCAGATCGAGGTATCGGTCGAGATCTGCCCTGTTCATCATGACCTCCACGGTGTTGCGAATGGAGTTGGACGCCACTGCCAGCTTGTAACCCAGCGTTTTCAGTGATGACAACGCGTACTGATGCACAAAGGTCGGTTTGCACTGGGCGTAAACAATCTCCATGGTGTACTGCTGCTTCATCTCGTTGATGAAGGCGTGCAACGCAACCGGCAGGTCGCGTTCGACACTCAGCATGTCGAGTTTGCGCGAGGTGGGCAGACCGTCGTAGGCGGTGAGGTGTTCGTGGCGACTGATGTTGTAACCGAACAGGCTGAGCGCTCTGTTGAGTGCGTTGTAATGCCATTCCTTGGCGTCGATAAGAACACCGTCCATATCGAAAATCACTGCCTTGATCATGATTGCCTCACGTGAAGAAAGTGGCTGCGTCTGCGGGAAGATCAGTACACAGCATCAAACGGTCCTGCGACCTGCACTCGAGCAATTGCTGCCACAGGGCGCCATGACCACGCCCGTGCAATTCGGGTGACACCACACAAACCTGCTTGCCCAGGGAAAGAAGATCGCCAATGATCTGGTTGGAGAACCACTCACCCTCAAAACCGTCAAGCCAGACGCCTGCAGCCTGTTTGAGCCAGGCTGGCGACGGCTCTACATCGCTGAGACGGGTGTAAGTGGTGAGGTTGGCGTTGAGGTAACTCCGCATGTCCGGCACCGCCATATCGAAGGCGAACCAGTTGGTATGGCCGTAACGGGCGAAGGTTGCAGCGAGAGCCTGTGCCAGGCCATCCGCCTTGACGTTGATGGCCAGAGGCAGGTTGCGGCCCGCCATGATGTCGAGCAGGCCGTCCAGCGTCAGCTCGCCGCCTGCAGGCATGTCGTGGGAGATGACCAACTGGCCAGCCGCATCACGGACATCGGTTTCGGTGCCGAAGCCAAGGTCGAATGATCGATGAAAGGCTTCGGGCAGATTGCGCTGCGGCCTTTGCAGCCAATAGCCGCGATGGCTGATGATCTGCATGTCAGGCCTCTTTTCCCGAGGCTGCCTGCCTGCTCAGCGGCAACGACAGGAACTGGTTGAGGTCTGCCGGGATGCCCAGGCCATACATGCCATGACCTTCTGCACCAATGCTGTAATGAATGACCCTGGCGCCCTGCCCGATGAGCTCGTTGTAAACCGGTGCGACATAGAACTCACCATTGACGCGAAGATCTTTCGCGACCATCGCCTCGATGGCCGATATCAGTTGACCTGCACGGCGAACGTTATAGATGCCGACAGTGGCCTCGTCAGAGATAACCTCCTTTTCCACCACACGGTCGATCAGGCCTGCTGCACTGAAGCCCACGAACGACCATTTCGGATCGTTGGCTTTCATGGTCATGATCAAACCCTCTGCATCGCTCTCGCTCATTGCCTGCAGATAGGCGTTTATATCCACATCGACGTACTGGTCGCTGTTGGCAATCATCACTTGCTGGCTGTCGTCGAGCAGGTGCCGCGCTGCATACACCGAGCACGCAGCGCCCCCGGTCAGGCCGCCGAGCTCGACGATCTCGCAGCCGGGCGCCCAGGCATTCAGTCTTTCCCTCAGCCCGTAACGTGCGACCTGTTCCGACTGACAGATAAAGATGAATCTGTGCGGGCACTTCGGCGTCAGGTTGTCGATCACGACCTTGATCATCGGTACACCATGTACAGGGATCAACGGTTTGGGGTCGGTGTAGCCCGCAACCGCAAAGCGACTCCCGGCCCCGGCCATCGGAACGATAATTTGCAACATGGAAATACCTTTATGAATTGAGTGATGGCCAAGTTGACTGGAAGCATGGCATCACGAAACAATGAATCAGTAATAACCCTGCTCGGTCATCCGGCCGCGCTCAAGCGTCAAGTAACGCTGGCAAAACTCTTTACCTTCTTCTACTGCGTGGGTAACAAGAATCAAGGCCATCCCGTCATCCTGCATCATGCGAATTCGTTCGTGGCATTTGCGCTTGAACTCTTCGTCCCCTACCGCAAGAACTTCGTCAGCCAGTAATGTCTGAGGCTCGACATGAACGGCGACTGAAAAACCCAGCCTCATGTACATGCCTGACGAATAGTTCTTTACCGGCGTATCGATGAAGTTTCCCAACCCGGAAAAATCGACAATCTCGTTGAAGCGCGAACGCACTTCCTTGTTACTCAATCCAAACAGACTGGCATTGAGGTAGATATTTTCCTCGCCGGTCAGTTCAGGGTGAAAACCCACTCCTATTTCGATTAGCGGTGCTACTCGCCCCACACTGGTCAGCCGCCCACTGGTGGGCACAAGAATGCGTGAGACCAGTTGCAACAAGGTACTTTTACCTGAACCGTTATGCCCCACCAGTGCAAGCGACTCACCTTTGTGCAAGGTGAACGAGACATCACTGACTGCCGTGAATGTTTCGGCACGCTCACGATATCGAGTGTCAAACAGCCCCAGAAACTTCTTCTTCAAACCGCCTCTGTTATGGCGCAGAACAAACTGTTTGGTAAGGTTCTCTGCCTTGATGACGACGCGACTCATAGATATTCCACCACGCGGTCCACCTTCCTGAACATCAACAGGCCCACCAGCAGCGACGCAGCGCCCATGAACACGCACAGCAGCAAATCACGGGGCTCGGGAACGATTCCGGCATGCAGAATGCTGGTAAAACTGTTGAAGTACAGGCCTACCGGGTTATAGGCCGCAATGCGGGCGACACCGTCGGGCAGCGATGAGGTCACCCATACGATGGGTGTAAGCCAGAACAACAAGGGTAGAAACACATCGGTGAAGTGCTTTGCATCCCGTACGGTGACCTGGATGACGCTGAGTGCCAGACCAACGCCCATGATCAATGCCATGAATGCGATCAGCACAATCGGATAAAACAACAGTGCACGCGAAAAGACACCGCCCAGCATGGCGAATAGCGATGCGTACACAACCATGCAGCCAGCCCAGAAAACGACGATGGCCAGCGCACCGGAAACAGGCAGTAAAAGACGAGGAAAGCGCAACTTTCGAATGAGGTTGCCATTATTGATCAGCCACTCCCCGCTTTGCGAAACAATTTGTGCCAGAAGCATCCAATGGACAACCCCTGTCACCAGGTGCAGCGCAAAGCGGTCCTGACTACTGGGCAGAATATAAGTGAACACCGTGTAATACGTGAGCGTGACAACCAATGGGTTACCCAACGACCAGACAAAACCCAACGTTGCACCCATGTAACGGATTTTTATTTCCTTGGAAACAAGATTGATGATCAGGTCACGCCACTTCATCACGCCCGGACTGCAGAAAGACGGCATACGGTATCCAGCTATTAATAGGTAAATCAGAGAGAGCGACTTTGACAACCAAGATCATAAATGGATAACCTTATGGCCTCACGCTGCGAACACATGTTCTCTTCTTTTACCCAGCTACAGCTATAGGACGCCGCCTTAGTTCCTGTGGGAATATTCCACAAGCTACCAACGGCAGCGAACTGAGCCCCTCGCTACACTCGTTCACAATCGCAAGGCACTTCCCTGCACGCGCGTTGATCTATAACGTCAATGGTCCTTTGCAACACGACCGGTCCAGCGATCACCCTTGAACAAGCGAGGCTTCTCATGACGCAAACGCCCTACACTCCGCCGAAGGTCTGGCACCAGGAAACAAAAGCGGGCGGCACGTTCGCCAGCATCAACCGGCCCGTCGCCGGCCCCACGCACGACAAGGAGCTGCCGGTCGGCAAACACCCGCTGCAGCTTTATTCACTGGCCACACCCAACGGTGTAAAGGTCACGATCATGCTCGAAGAGCTGCTGGCGCTCGGGCACAGCGGCGCGGAATACGATGCCTGGCTGATCCGCATCTCCGAGGGCGATCAGTTCTCCAGCGGCTTTGTCGAGATCAATCCCAATTCCAAGATCCCGGCATTGCTGGACCGAAGCCATGAAACACCTGTTCGGGTATTCGAGTCCGGCTCTATCCTGCTGTACCTGGCTGAGAAGTTTTCCAGCTTCCTGCCGGCCGACCCGGCAGGCCGTACCGAAACGCTGAACTGGCTGTTCTGGCAGATGGGCGCCGCGCCTTATCTGGGTGGCGGTTTCGGGCATTTCTATGCTTACGCGCCCGAGAAACTCGAATACCCCATCAACCGCTTCGCGATGGAGGCCAAGCGCCAACTCGATGTGCTCAACCGCCGCCTGGGCGAGCACCGCTACCTGGCTGGCGATACCTACACGATTGCCGATATCGCGGTCTGGCCATGGTATGGCGCGCTGGTGCGGAACAAAGTGTATTCGGCTGCCGAATTCCTCTCGGTACACGAATACCCGAACCTGATTCGCTGGACGGAAGAGATCGCCGCACGCCCGGCCGTTATCAAAGGCCAGAAGGTCAATCGCACCTGGGGCGAAGAAGCCGATCAGGTTCCGGAGCGGCATCAGGCATCCGATCTGGATAAATAAGGCACACGTCAAGTCCTTCGCGGACAGAAACCTGATGCTACAAACCCACAGGAAACTCTGGAACAGAACGTCCTGATCTGCACGTAAAGTAGCCGACCTTAACCACCGCCCAAGGACGCGCCTTTATGAGCCGAACAACCGTTCTTCCAGACTTTCGCTCGCAATCGCCCATCAGGTTGCTACGCAGTGGAGTACTTTCAGTATGAGTACTCCCAACACACCGCATACGCCTGTACATGATCGCTTTGATGAAGTGCTCGCCATGATCCGGAGCGCTCGACAGCAGGCCGCACAGGCGGTGAACACACAATTGATCGAGCTTTACTGGCAAGTCGGCGCTTACATCAGTCGCAAGCTTGAAAACGCTGAATGGGGTGACGCGGTGGTCACCCAGCTTGCCGAGCATCTGGCCACCACCCAGCCAGGACTGCGTGGTTTCACACGCAGCAACCTTTTTCGCATGCGCCAATTCTATGAGATTTACCGTGCAGAAGAGAAAGTCGCGCCACTGGCGCGACGATTATCCTGGTCACATAACCTGATCATTTTCAGCCAGAGCAAGCGTCCTGAAGAACGCGAGTTCTACCTGAAAATGGCAACTCAGGAAAGGTGGTCAAAACGCGAACTTGAGCGCCAATTCAAGAACGCTCTATTCGAGCGCACTGTCACCCAGCCAGCCAAAGCCTCGGCGATGCTCAAGGAAACCCGGCCGGCCGCACTGGATATATTCCGTGATGCCTACATGGTGGAGTTTCTGGAGCTGCCACCGGGGCACGCCGAAGCGGACCTGCATGGCGGTTTGTTGAAACGCCTGAGGGACTTTCTGATCGAGCTAGGCCGCGATTTCTGTTTTGTCGGCTCAGAGTACGCGTTGCAGGTCGGCGGCCAGGACTTTGCTCTGGATCTGCTGTTTTTCCATCGAGGCCTCAATTGCCTCGTTGCCATTGAGCTCAAGGTCGGCCGCTTTGAGCCCGAATACCTCGGCAAACTGGACTTCTACCTGGAAGCGCTGGACCGCAACGAACGCAAACCCCATGAAAACCCGGCCATTGGCGTCTTACTCTGCGCCAGCAAAAACGACGAAGTCGTCGAGTACGCTCTGAACCGCTCGCTTTCACCCGCGTTGATTGCCGAGTACCAGACCCGCCTGCCGGACAGACAGTTACTGCAAGCGAAACTGCATGAGTTCTACGCGAGCGCTGTGTTGAACGATCAGTGATACCTGCCAGGCGCACGATGCATTACGCTTGCGGGTACCTGAGCCGCAGCCTGCAAGCCTTTTCACCCGGAGCCTCCAATGCCGCAAGACAAAGACCCTCGTGCCCACACCGCCCTGTCGCAACGCGGTCGCAGTGCTGCCAGCGGGCCGGGGATTGCGGTCAACCCACCCGTCGTGCGCCTCAGTACGGTGCTGTTCGACAGTCTGGAAAGCTTGCGGCAGGCGGAAATTCGCACCGCAGGACCGGAGCGCTCGCTGACTTATGGCGCCAACGGCAACCCGACTGCGTTTGCCTTGCAGGACCTGATCTCCGAGCTCGAAGGTGCACACGGCACCTGCCTGTACCCGACCGGGCTGGCCGCAGTGGCGCAGATGTTTCAATCGTTTCTGCGTCCCGGCGATCATGTCCTGATCACCGAATCGGTCTATGGCCCTGTTCGGCGGCTGGCGAAAACCATGCTGACCGCCTTCGACATCCCGTTCGATTTCTACGCGGCCAACGGCAGTAACGTGGAATCGCTGATCAAGGCCAACACCCGGATGATCTATGCCGAGGTGCCCGGCTCGCTGACATTCGACATGTGTGACCTGCCATCCCTGTCACAGCTGTGCAAAGCAAGGAATCTGCTGCTGGCTGTGGATAACTCCTGGGGCTCGGGGGTGCTGTACAAGCCGCTGGAGCTGGGCGCGGACATTTCGCTGATGGCCCTGACCAAGTACGTGGCCGGCCACTCCGACGTGATGATGGGCAGCGTCAGCACCACCGAAGCGCACTGGCATACCCTGAAAACCATGAACACCGCCGTGGGCAATACCGTCAGCCCCGACGATGCCTATCTGGTGCTGCGTGGCGCCCGCAGTCTGGCGGCGCGCATGGCCATGCATGAGCGTCACGCGCTGCAGATCGCACAATGGCTGCAGACTCAGCCCCAGGTTGCCCGCGTGCTGTATCCCGCGTTGCCGGACGATCCGGGCCACGCGATCTGGAAGCGCGACTTCCATGGCTGCAACGGCTTGCTCAGTTTTGAATTCAACACCATTGACCGGCAGGTGCTGGATCGCTTTACCGGCGCGTTGAAACTGTTCGGCGTCGGCTACTCCTGGGGTGGTTTTGAAAGCCTGATCACGGAAGTCGAACAACACGGTCCCGAGCGCGGTAGCGGCCCGATGCTGCGGCTGCAGGTCGGCCTGGAAAGCCCGGAAGACCTGATCGCGGATCTGCAGAACGGATTCGCGGCAGGTTGACCCCTGCAGCCGCTTGAAGAGCGCAGGTCCGTCGCCGCAATTTGCCCAGACGCCAACGCTCTGCTAGTGTCGCGCGGTTTAACCTCTACCGGAAATGCCCTCATGGCCCGCAAGAAAGCTGCACTGGATTTCGAACAGTCACTCGCTGACCTGCAAGCGCTGGTAGAGCGGCTGGAGAATGGCGAGTTGTCGCTGGAAGACTCCCTGACCGCCTTCGAGCAAGGTGTACGCCTGACCCGCGACTGCCAGAGCGCCCTCACCCAGGCCGAGCAGAAGGTTCAGGTATTGCTGGAACGCGATGGCGAGCTCAGCGAAGAGCCGTTCGACGATGCGGAACTCCCCGAATGATCGCGAGCTATCAAGCGCAAAGCCAGACTCGCGTCAACGCAGCACTCGACGGGCTGTTCAAGGC
The DNA here is from genome assembly GCF_977070315.1 of Plantibacter cousiniae (nom. nud.). NCBI lineage: Bacteria > Bacillati > Actinomycetota > Actinomycetes > Micrococcales > Microbacteriaceae > Plantibacter > Plantibacter cousiniae (nom. nud.). Next base: position 72,870 of record NZ_CDRVEU010000016.1, read on the forward strand.
CCCGGGCCCTGAGCTCGAACGCCTCTACGAAGCCATGCGCTACAGCGTGATGAACGGCGGCAAGCGCGTACGCCCGCTGCTCGCGTATGCCGCCTGCGAAGCACTGGGCGGTGTAGCCGAGGATGCCAACGGCGCCGCCTGTGCCGTTGAACTAATTCATGCCTACTCGCTGGTCCATGACGATTTGCCGGCAATGGACGACGACGACTTGCGTCGCGGCCAGCCAACCACACACAAGGCCTTCGATGAAGCCTGCGCGATCCTCGCCGGTGACGGCCTGCAAAGCCTGGCCTTCACCGCCCTGCTCGCCCCTCACCTGACGTCACGCGATGCCGAGACGCGTCTGCAGATGGTCACGGCCCTCGCGACGGCGGCCGGACCGGCGGGCATGGTGGGTGGCCAGGCTATCGATCTGGGTTCAGTGGGGCTGAAGCTCGATCAGGCGGCGCTGGAATACATGCATCGCCACAAGACCGGTGCATTGATCGAAGCCAGCGTCCGCCTTGGCGCACTGGCCAGCGGTCACGCCGATCAGCCCCGCCTCGATGCCCTACAGGTCTACGCGCGTGCAATCGGTCTGGCGTTTCAGGTTCAGGACGACATTCTCGATGTCGAAAGCGATACCGCGACCCTCGGCAAGCGCCAGGGCGCCGACATCGCCCGCGACAAGCCGACCTACCCGGCGCTGCTGGGCCTGGAAGCGGCCAAACACTACGCACTGGAACTGCGTGATCAGGCGCTGCAGGCGCTGAGCCCGTTCGATGCCGCCGCAGAGCCGTTGCGCCAGCTGGCACGCTACATCGTCGAACGTCGCCACTGATCACTGTCACCCGAACCGGAAAATCCGCTGAATCAACCACGCATCACCGTGGTCTCAGTGAGTACACATGTCAGTCGGCAGGTCATCCGCCGACTCACTTCATGGGCAGCGTGCGATGCATAAGGTAAACTGCCGCCTCTTTTACTTATAACGATTCGCCTGATGCCCACGACGTTCAAAGAGATCCCACGCGAGCGCCCGGTCACGCCGTTGCTCGACCGAGCCGACACCCCGCACGGCCTGCGCCGTCTGGGCGAAGCCGAGCTGGAAACCCTGGCCGATGAACTGCGCCTGGAATTGCTGTATTCCGTTGGCCAGACCGGAGGGCATTTTGGTGCCGGCCTCGGGGTCATCGAGCTGACCATCGCGCTGCATTACGTTTTCGACACCCCGGACGACCGTCTGGTGTGGGACGTGGGTCATCAAGCCTATCCGCACAAGATCCTCACCGGCCGTCGCGCGCGCATGTCCACGCTGCGCCAGAAGGACGGGGTTGCGGCCTTTCCGCGTCGCAGCGAAAGCGAGTACGACACCTTTGGTGTCGGGCACTCCAGCACCTCGATCAGCGCCGCGCTGGGCATGGCGATTGCCTCGCGCCTGCAGGGCAGCGAGCGCAAATCGATTGCCGTGATCGGCGACGGTGCGCTGACTGCCGGCATGGCCTTCGAAGCGCTGAACCACGCGCCGGAAGTGGCGGCCGACATGTTGGTGATCCTCAACGACAACGACATGTCGATCTCGCGCAATGTCGGCGGGCTATCGAATTATCTGGCCAAGATTCTTTCCAGCCGCACCTACAGCAGCATGCGTGAAGGCAGCAAAAAGGTGCTTTCGCGCCTGCCCGGTGCCTGGGAAATCGCGCGGCGCACCGAAGAGTACGCCAAAGGCATGCTGGTCCCGGGTACGCTCTTCGAAGAGCTGGGCTGGAATTACATCGGTCCTATCGACGGCCACGACCTGCCGACCCTGATCGCCACCCTGCGCAATATGCGTGACCTGAAAGGCCCGCAGTTTCTGCATGTGGTGACCAAGAAGGGCAAGGGGTTTGCGCCGGCCGAAGTCGATCCGATCGGCTATCACGCCATTACCAAGCTCGAGCCGCTGAATGCGCCTGCCGCGCAGAAAAAGATCAGCGCACCGAAATACTCCGGTGTGTTCGGCCAGTGGATCTGTGACATGGCCGACGCTGACGCACGGCTGGTCGGCATCACGCCGGCGATGAAGGAAGGTTCGGACCTGGTTGCGTTCAGCGAACGCTTCCCCGAGCGCTACTTCGACGTGGCCATTGCCGAGCAACACGCAGTGACCCTGGCGGCCGGTATGGCGTGCGAAGGCAGCAAGCCGGTGGTAGCGATCTATTCGACCTTCCTGCAGCGTGGTTACGATCAGCTGATCCACGACGTCGCGGTACAGAACCTCGACGTGCTGTTCGCCATCGACCGCGCCGGGCTGGTGGGTGAAGACGGCCCGACTCACGCAGGCAGCTTCGACCTCTCGTACCTGCGCTGTATCCCCGGCATGCTGGTGATGACGCCGAGCGATGAAAACGAACTGCGCAAGCTGCTCAGCACCGGTTACCTGCATACCGGCCCCGCGGCAGTACGCTACCCACGCGGCACCGGCCCTAATGCGGTGATCGAGGCCAGTCTTGACCCGGTCGAGATCGGCAAGGGCGTTGTGCGGCGTCAGGGCCAGGGCGTTGCGATACTGGCGTTCGGCGTGCAACTGGCCGAGGCGCTGGTGGTGGCCGAGAAGCTCGATGCAACGGTGATCGACATGCGTTTCGTCAAGCCACTGGACGAAGCCTTGGTCAGCGAAGCTGCCGCCAACCACGAGTTGCTGGTCACACTGGAAGAAAACGCCGTCATGGGCGGTGCAGGTGCTGCGGTCAGCGAATTCCTGGCGCGCGCCAATATCCTCAAGTCGGTATTGCACCTGGGTTTGCCGGATGTCTACGTCGAGCATGCCAAGCCTGCGCAGATGCTCACCGAGTGCGGCCTGGATGCCCAAGGGATCGAAGCCGCGATCAATGAGCGACTGGCGCTGATTGGCTGACTGCCAGAGGTTCCTCACGCGCCTGGCGTGAGGAACGATCATCACCCGCCCTCGTGCAGCAATCCTGATAACATGCTGCGCACTTCGACACTGCCGCGATGCCAGCCGATGCCTCATGTGACCCGCTCCGCCTCCACGCCTGAATTGACCTCGTTGTTCGCCGCCTTGCAGCAGCACTTCATGCAGGTCGTCGTTCCGCTGTGGCAGGGTCCTGGCTGGAACGCACAATTGGCATTGCCTTACGAAGCACTCGACGCCGGCGATCAACCGTTGCCGCCGCAACGCTATCGCGCCATGGCCTGTGCCCGTCAGCTGTTTCTGTTTTCCAGCCTCATCGATCACGCACAAGTGCCGGATGCACGGGCGCGGGCCGGTGAATTGTTCCGCTCCCTGCAACAGCACTTCCACGATGCCGAGCATGGCGGCTGGTTCTACAGCATCGATCCACAGGGCAAGCCGCTGGATCGCCGCAAGGACCTCTACACCCACGCCTTCATTATTTTTGCCTGTGCACACTACTGGGCGAAAGCTCAGGACCCGCTGGCAGAGTCGGTGCTCAATGCAGCGCTCAACGTTGTGGCCGAACGCTTTGCCGACAACGACGGGCTGTACGAGGCGCAGCTCGATGAAGACTGGTCGATACTGGGCACCGGACCGTTGCAAAACCCCTTGATGCACCTGGCAGAGGCCTTTCTGGCCACCCTGTCGGTGCGTGCCGACCCTGCCACACAGGCTGCACTGGACGCGCTGGTTATCCACATGCAACGCCGTTTCGTCGATACGGCAACCGGCGTGATGCTGGAGAAGCCTCTGGGCGCTGTGGATAACTGGTACGAGCCAGGTCATCAGTTCGAATGGTTCTTCCTGCTGCAATCGTCCCCGGAACTGCACGGGCGCGAGCTGCATGAATCCATGACCCGCGCGTTCGTCTACGCTCAGGCGCAGGGTGTCGATCCTCACAGCGGGGCTGTGACGGCGATGCTGGCGCTCGATGGTACGGTGCGCGATGCCACCCAGCGTATCTGGGCCCAGGCGGAATACCTGCGGGCGATGGCCCTGCGTCCGGACTGCGAAGCGGCCTTGACCCGGCAGCTGTCGGCCTTCGAGCAGCGCTTTCTGCATGCCAGGGGCTGGAACGAGTGCATCGAGCCCGATGGCAGGGTCAGCCGCAGCGATATGCCGTCGACGACGCCCTACCACTTGGCCACCTGCTACATCGGCCTGGCAGATTTCGTCGAAAATCGCTTCGTCAGCGCATTCCCGCCGCCAACGCCGGCAGATAGCTGATCAGCCCCAGCTGATCGGACCGCATCTGCGCGGCCCGATCAGCACATCACTCAACCGCGGTTGCGATCAATCGCAAAGCCGGCCCAGGTCTGGCTGACTGGCATCAGTTCCAGGCTGTTGATGTTGACGTGCGCTGGCGTGTTCATGATCCAGAAGATGGTGTCGGCGATGTCCTGAGGCTGAATCGGCTCGGCACCTGCGTAGGTCGCATCGTACTTGGCCTGATCACCGCCGAAACGTACCAGCGAAAACTCGCTCTCGCACAGCCCTGGCTCAAGGTTGGTGACTCTCACGCCCGTGCCGATCAGATCGTTGCGCAGGTTCAGCGAGAACTGCCCGACAAAGGCCTTGGTACCACCGTAGACGTTGCCACCCGGATAAGGGTAGTTACCGGCGACCGAACCCAAGTTGACAATGCTCGCGCCGCGACCATGCGCGATCAGGCGTGGCAGCAGCAGACGCGTGGTGTAGACCAGACCTTTGACGTTGGTGTCGATCATGGTGTCCCAGTCATCCAGATCGCACTTGGGAGCAGGATCGATCCCCAGCGCCAGGCCGGCATTGTTGATCAGCCCGCGAATGGTGCCGAACTCTTCAGGCAAATCTGCGATGGCGCTCTCCATCGCCTTGCGGTCACGCACATCCAGCACCAGCGTATGCACCTTGGTCTGCTTCGACAGCTCGGCGCTCAAGGCATCCAGACGGTCCTTGCGTCGACCGGTCAGCACCAGCGACCAGCCCGCCTCGGCGAAACGGCGGGCACACGCCTCGCCAAAACCGGAAGTGGCGCCCGTGATGAATACAGTGGAAGTCATTTCATTCTCCTGACATGGCGCAAAAACAGCGCTGCCTGTTAATAAGTTTCTGGCAAGGGCAGCAGAATGCCCGTCAGCGGGACATCGATGCAACAACCGAGTGCATTTGTACAAAAAACAACCAACCCGGAGCAAGCCTTGCGCCACGGGCCTCGCAGGTACTTTTGCCCACCTTATCCACAGTCAGACCCACAATCTCTGGGGGCAAGTCAGTGGCGCTGGACATCACGTGTTTCGGGGCCTGCAGCGTATCAGGCGAAGTTTTTTCCTTGACTTTGCCCGACACTGACAAGAGGCCGGAAAGCGTCAGAAAACGGTGATGGCCTGTAGCCCAGACCCTATAACGTCCGGGGCAGTCTTTCCAAGGCTTGTTAACAGACTTATCCACAGGCTGCTCACCTGAAAACCCTGTATGAACGACCAGCCCCCATGCTGTTGACAAACGCCCCATCAGGCCGGTCGAAAACCACTGTGCGAAATTTAACCACTCTTCTACAGGCCTTATGCATAAAGGGCTGCAGGCAAATACTCCCAAGTTATTAACAGCCGGTTCCACAGTAAACCTGAACAAGTCAAAACGGTGACAAAACAACTATTTGCAGCGGTTTTATGTCGCACTTATCAGACGCGCCAAAATTGTTTTCCACAATTGCATACGACCGCGCCCCGGATGTTTGAGCATCCGGGGCGCGCGAAGAAAACGGCAGGGTTTTGACGAACTCAATGCCCGCCCAGATAAGCGTTCCTTACCTCTTCATTTACCAGCAATTCCTGCCCGGTGCCAGACAGGCGAATCTCGCCATTGACCATGACATAAGCCCGGTCGGACAGCTTGAGCGCATGGTTGGCGTTCTGCTCGACCAGGAAGATCGTCATGCCTGTGGCTGCCAGTTCACGCAGGGTCGAGAAGATCTGTTTGACGATGATCGGGGCCAGCCCCAGGCTTGGCTCATCGAGCAGCAGCAGTTTCGGACGACTCATCAGCGCGCGGGCGATGGCGAGCATTTGCTGCTCGCCTCCGGACATGGTCATGGCTCGCTGATTGCGGCGCTCCTTGAGCCTGGGGAACAGCTCGAACATGCGCTGCATGTCTTCGGCCGAATGCTTGTCGCCAATCGGAATGGTGCCCATCATCAGGTTTTCCTCGACCGACATGTCGGGAAAGACCCGCCGCCCCTCCGGCGACTGCGCAATACCGTTGGAGGCGATGTAATGCGAGGACTTCTGGGTGATATCGGTGCCCTGATAGATGATCTGCCCGCTGGCCGCGCGCGGCTGACCGAAGATCGACATCAGCAGCGTGGACTTGCCCGCGCCGTTGGAGCCGATCAGGCTGACCGTTTCGCCCTCGTTGATGTGCAGCGAGACTTTCTTCAGGGCCTGAATCGGCCCGTAAAACACATCGATCTCTTTCAGTTCGAGGATCGGCTTGCTCATACCAGCTCCTCTTCATCAGCGCCCAGATACGCGGCGATCACCTTCGGATCGTTACGGATCTGTTCCGGCCCCCCCATCGCAATCACGTTGCCATGGTCGAGCACCACAATATCGTCGGAAATCCCCATGACCATGCCCATGTCATGCTCGATCAGCACGATGGTCATGTCGTGCTCGTCACGCAGCAGACGGATCATGCCGCTGAGTGCCTCGGTTTCCTGCGGGTTGAGACCGGCAGCCGGCTCATCCAGGCAGATCACCTGCGGCCGCGTGCACATGGCTCGTGCAATCTCCAGACGGCGTTGCTGCCCATAGGACAACTCGCCAGCCAGACGATTGGCGCAGTCCACCAGGTCGACAACCTCCAGCCAGTAGAACGCGGTATTCAGCGCGTCCTCTTCGGCCTTGCGATAGCCCCTGGTATTCAGGATCCCGCTGATCAGGCTGCGGTTGACCCACATGTGCTGGGCGACCAGCAGGTTTTCGACCACCGACATTTCCTTGAACAGGCGAATGTTCTGAAACGTGCGCGCCAGCCCTGCCCTGTTGACCAGATGGGTGCCGCCGAACATCTTGTAGTACACCCGGCTGAGGAAGCTTTTCGGCGACACGAAGTCGGTCGCCTGGAACGGCTCGCCCAATAGCTTGATCACATTGGTGGTCTTGCCACGAGTGTGCAGTTCGATGCGTCCGCCAGTGGCCTTGTAGAAACCGGTCAGGCAGTTGAAGACCGTAGTCTTGCCCGCACCGTTGGGGCCGATCAGGGCGAAAATCGAATTGCGACGGACCTTGAGGCTGACGTCGCTGAGGGCCTTGATGCCGCCAAAGTGCATCATCAGGTGCTCTACGGAGAGAATCACTTCAGTGCTCATCGCGCAGCCCCCTCAGTCACCAGCGCGCCCTTGCGCGGTTTCACCCCGGTGCGGCTGATGCGAATCAGGCCGCGTGGTCGCCAGATCATCATCAGCACCATCAGAATCCCGAACAGCAGCACGCGGTACTCGGAGAAGCTGCGCAGCAGCTCAGGCGCAACGGTCAGCACAAACGCGGCGATCACCACACCGACGGTCGAGCCCATGCCGCCCAGCACCACAATCGCCAGAATCAGCGCCGATTCGAAAAAGGTGAATGAGGTTGGGTTGACGAAGCCCTGATAGCTGGCAAAAAACACACCGGCAAGGCCTGCGGTCGATGCGCCAATCGTGAACGCCGACAGCTTGACCAGCACGTGATTGAGGCCCATCGAACGACAGGCGATCTCGTCCTCGCGCAAGGCTTCCCAGGCACGCCCGATCGGCATGCGGGTCAGGCGATGCTTGATGAACAGCACCGCCAGCACGACCAGAAACAGCACGGCGTAGATGAAGATGAATTTCAGGTCAGGGTTGTAATCGAATCCGAAATATTCATGGATCGGCACCCCGCCATCCTTGGCGCGTCGGCCGAATTCCAGCCCCAGGAAGGTGGGCGCGGGCACCGGCACACCGTTCGGGCCGCCGGTGAACAACAGCCAGTTGTTCAGCACCAGACGAATGATCTCGCCGAACCCGAGGGTCACGATGGCCAGATAGTCACCATGCATGCGCAACACCGGGAAACCAAGAATGCATCCGGCCAGCGCCGCCGCAATCGCCGCCAGCGGTAACGCCGACCAGAAGCCCAGCCCCAGATATTGATAGCCCAGCGCCAGACCATAGGCACCGATGGCATAAAACGCCACGTAGCCAAGATCGAGCAGCCCCGCCAGACCGACCACGATGTTCAGCCCCAGGCCCAGCAGCACGTAGATCAGACCGAGGATGACCACGGTCAGAATGTACTTGTTGGCGAAAATCGGGAACACGATGGCAATCACGATCAGCAGCGGAATGATCCAGTACAGGCGCGATCGATGATCCGGTTTGAGCACATGCACACCGGAGTCGGAGCTTTCGAAGCTCTGGGAAACACGCAGGCCGCTGGGCGTCTGCAGAAACAGACTGAGCAGGAAGCGACCGATCATGACCACGCCCACCAGCCAGGCCACGCGGGTCGGTTGCAGGTTGAAGCTGTAGCCATCGAGCACGATCCCGACGATGGGGCCGAACACAATCAGCGCCAGCAACCCGGCAACCACGGCATCGATCAGACTCTTCTTGATGTCGACAGGTTTGGAAACAGGAACAGCAACAGGAACGGACATACTTATACCTTCGCCACGAGTGGGCGACCCAGCAGGCCTTGGGGACGGAAAATCAGGATCAGCACCAGCAGGCCGAAACTGAACACGTCTTTGTAATCGGAGTTGATCAGACCGGAGAACTGCGACTCGGCAACCCCCAGGATCAAACCGCCCAGCATTGCACCCGGCAACGAGCCGATCCCACCCAGCACGGCGGCAGTAAACGCCTTGATGCCGATGATGAAGCCGGCATAGAAGTCGAACGTGCCGTAATTCATGGTGATCAGCACACCGGCCAACGCCGCCATGGCCGCGCCGATGATGAACACATAGGAAATGACCCGGTCGGTGTTGATGCCGAGAATCGAGGCCATCTTGCGGTCTTGCTGGGTGGCCCGGCACATGCGGCCCAGCTTGGTGTACTTGATGATGTAGGTCAGCACGCCCATGCCGACGAAGGCGGCAATGAGGATGAAGATCTTGGTGTAGGTGATCTGCACGAAGCCGCTGCCGACTTCAAAGCGCCACGCACCTTCGAGCAGTGTAGGCACGCCTTGCTGGCGCGCACCCTGGCTGATCTGTGCGTAGTTCTGCAGGATCAGGGAAATACCGATAGCGCTGATCAGCGGCGCCAGACGGGTCGAGTTGCGCAGTGGCTTGTACGCCACGCGCTCGATGACGAAGCCGTAAACACCGGTCACCACGATGGTGAAGATCAGCGTACCGAGAATAAGGAACGGAAAGGATTCCAGTCCGAAGAAAGACAGAACCGCGAGGCCGATGGCGGCCAGGTAGGCGGAAATCATGTACACGTCGCCATGGGCGAAGTTAATCATGCCGATGATGCCGTAGACCATCGTATAGCCGATGGCGATGAGGCCATAGACAGACCCGAGGGTGAGTCCGTTGACCATTTGTTGCAGGAAGATTCCATCCATCACGCACGCTCACACAAAAAGGCAGCTCAGCACCCTGTCAGTCACGCCCTCGTGAGGCATGACCGACAGGTCCGAAAACGATAAAAGAGATGCAGGCTCGCTCCTGGGCGAGCCCATCATCGGATCAGCGCCTGACGCGCAGGGCCGACGCGAGGTCTATCTCACTTCTGTTTTTCGAGTTGCTTGTACTTACCGGCGGCGTCCCACTGGTAAACCACGTAGTCGGAGACTTTCAGGTCACCCTTGGCATCCCAGGCTTTCTCGCCCATGACGGTCTTGACCGGGTTGGCCTTGAGCCACGTGGCGGCTGCGTCACCCTTGTTGGACTTGGCACCATTGAAACCGGCCGCCAGGGCCTGTACCGAAGCGTACGCGTAGAGGGTGTAGCCTTCAGGCTCGTAACCGGCCTTGCGGAACTGGTCCACGACAGCCTTGCTGTCCGGCAATGCGCGCGGGTCAGCGCCGAAGGTCATGTACACGCCATCGACGTACTGTGCACCACCTGCAGTGGTCACCAGCTCGTCGGTCACGACGCCATCATCGGACATGAACTTGACGTCCTTGAGGCCCTGCTCGCGCATCTGACGAACCAGCGGACCGGCTTCCGGGTGCAGACCACCGAAGTACACGACGTCAGCGCCTACCGAACGAATCTTCGTGACCAGCGCACTGAAATCTTTTTCGCCACGGGTCAGACCCTCTTCGAGGATCGGCTTGACGCCCCGCGCGGTCAGTTGCTTGGCCGTTGCGTCAGCGAGGCCCTTACCGTAAGTGTCCTTGTCGTTGATAACGGCGACTTTCTTGCCTTTGAGCACGTCGACGATGTAGTCACCCGCAACGACACCCTGCTGGTCGTCACGGCCGCACATGCGGAACATCTCTTTCAGGCCACGTTCGGTCACGGCCGGGTTGGTCGAGCCTGGCGTAATGGCAATAACGCCAGCGTCGCCGTAGATCTCCGAAGCAGGGATGGTCGACGACGAGCAGAAGTGACCGACTACACCAATCACTTTTTCCTGATCCACCAGACGGTTGGCAACCGCCACGGCCTGCTTGGGCTCACAGGCGTCATCGCCCGCGACCAGTACTATTTTCTCCCCGTTGACACCACCTGCCGCATTGATCGCGTCGGCTGCTGCCTGCGCGCCCTTCATGTACTGCTGACCAAACGACGCGTTCGCGCCGGTCATCGGGCCCGCTACGCCGATTTTCACGTCCGCCTGTGCAAACGAAGACACGCCCAATGCAGTAGCCACTGCGATTGCCAGAAAACCTTTCCTGTAAAACGTATGCGACATAAGTGGTGCTCCTGAGGATATTTTTTTAGTTGGCACTTTCATGATCAAACAGATACAGAGTTGCTCAGAGCAAGGCGCGTGCCATCGCTTTTTAGTTGAGGGAGATGTCGTGTTCTTCGTGTCGATCCATCATGCAACGCCGCGCAACAGGGGCACTCTGGTTGCTTCGAGCACGCAAGGTGCAACCCCGGACGAAAAAAGAGCAACCCAAGCGTACTCGAGTAGCAACCAGCACATGCCGTGATGGGCAACCCACCTGTAACAGCACACGTCACCGAATTGCACACGCCCGGTGCGCGAACGCTACGAGACGCACCATTTGAGGCTAGCGGATTAAACGGGACCTGCTGCAGCCATCGTCAGATTCTGAAAAGCGCGTCACGCGGCGCCAGTAATAACCTCCCTGCATGCGCCCGACAAACGACCTTTAAGCGAGATATCATTCCGATAATTCATATTGCTTACGCCAGCCCCTTCGCGCCGCAAACAGAGAAGTCATCATGCTGAACAAACGTCATCTGCCCTCGATAGCCGCATTGCAATGCTTTGAGGCAGTGACCCGGCACCTGAGCTTCACGCGCGCGGCAGAAGAACTCAACCTGACCCAGAGCGCCGTCAGCAAGCAGGTCGCGCAACTCGAAGAGCTGGTTCAGCACCTGTTGTTCCAGCGCGTGCGCCGCCGTCTGCAACTGACGCCAGCCGGGGCGCTGTACCTGGCCGAAGTGCGCAAGATCCTGACCCAGATTGAGATGTCCACCCACTTCCTGCGCTCCTACGGCGGAGAAACCGAAGTACTGCGCGTCTCCACCCCGTCTACATTCGGCGCCCGCTGGCTGGTGCCGCGCCTCAAGGGCTGGCGCTTGCGTCACCCGCACATTCATCTGGACCTGATCAACGAGCAGGAATCCGATGATCTGATCAAAGGCCGTTGCGACGTGTCGTTCTATTTCGGCCAGGCCGCCACGCCCGGTGCAGAAAGCGTGAAGCTGTTCGGCGAGGAACTGGTGGCGGTGTGCGCCCCCGAAAGCCTGCCGGACGAGCCGCTCAGCGACCCGACCCAACTGAGCGAGCTGGTCCTGCTGCAGAATGCCTTCCGCCCCGAAGCCTGGCATGAATGGTTCGAAAGCCAGGGCTATCACACCGACCACAGCTATCACGGGCCGCGCTTTGAAACCTTCTATATGTGCATCCGCGCAGCCCAGGTTGGCTGCGGCGTTGCGCTGCTGCCACGCTTTCTGGTCGAGGAGGAACTGGCCGAGGGCAAACTGGTGATTGCCTGGGATTACGCATTGCCCAGCACTAACAGCGCCTACTACCTGTCCTATCCGGAACACACCGCCGACGTGCCCAAAATCCGGGTTTTTCTACAGTGGATGCTGGAACAGTTGGATCAACCCCCCGCTTAAGGGCGACAATGCACACCCATCCGGCCGTGAGCCTTCCATGGTGACAGACAGGAAGTCACGCGCCCCACTTTATCCGGCTGCTCTGGAGAGCCTGATTCAATGAGCGAGAGCGCCTTTTCCAATCGCATCGTGCAAAGCCTGCTCGATACCGATTTCTACAAGCTGACCATGATGCAGGCCGTCCTGCATAACTACCCGAACGTGGACGTCGAGTGGGAGTTCCGTTGCCGCAACGGGGAGGACCTTCGCCCCTATCTGGATGAAATCAAGCACCAGATCGAGCTGTTGTGCGAGCTGTCGCTAAGCCCTGAACATTTGGCTTTTCTGGAGCGCATCACCTTCATCAAACCGGATTTCCTGCGCTTTCTCGGGCTGTTCCGCTTCAATACCCGCTACGTGAAAACCACCATCGAGAATGACGAACTGTGCATTCGCCTGCATGGGCCGTGGCTGCATGTCATTTTGTTTGAAGTGCCGCTGCTGGCCATCGTCAGCGAAGTGCGCAACCGACATCGTTACCCGGATACCCTGCTCAGTCAGGCGCGGGATCGTCTGTATGACAAGTTCGAATGGCTGACCACGCATGCCACGGCAGATGAACTGGCCGAGCTGAAAGTGGCGGACTTCGGCACGCGCAGGCGGTTTTCCTATCGTGTGCAGGAAGAAATGCTTGGTGTCCTGAAAAACGACTTTCCAGGTCAGTTCGTCGGCACCAGCAACGTTCATCTGGCCCGTCAGCTGGACCTGAAACCCTTGGGCACCATGGCTCACGAATGGATCATGGCCCATCAGCAGCTGGGACCGCGTCTGATCGACAGTCAGATCGCCGCGCTCGATTGCTGGGTCCGCGAATACCGCGGCCTGCTGGGGATCGCGCTGACCGACTGCATCACCACCGATGCCTTCCTGAACGACTTCGATCTGTACTTCGCCAAGCTGTTCGACGGTTTGCGCCATGATTCGGGCGACCCGGTGAAGTGGGCCGAAAAATGCATCTCGCATTACCAGAAGCTCGGTATCGACCCGATGAGCAAGACGCTGGTGTTTTCCGATGGGCTGAACCTGCCCAAGGCGCTCGATATCTTTCGTGCGTTGCGCGGACGCATCAATGTCAGCTTCGGTATCGGCACCAACCTAACGGCCGACATCCCCGGCATTGCGCCGATGAACATGGTATTGAAAATGACCGCTTGCGCCGGTCAGGCCGTGGCGAAAATCTCTGACGAGCCCGGCAAGACGCAGTGCAAGGATCCGAACTTTGTCGCCTACCTGCGACATGTGTTCAAGGTGCCGGATTTGCCGAGCCCGGAAAAACCCGCTTGAATTGTCCTATTTACGAGGAGTGAATCATGCACGCCGTACAGCGCCAGATTGCTGAACAGCTCAAGGTCCAGCCACCTTTCGCGGACCAGAACGCGCTGCAGGCCGAGGTCGCCCGCCGCGTCAACTTCATCAAGGAGTGCCTGCAGAACGCACGGCTCAAGACCCTGGTGCTCGGCATCAGCGGCGGGGTCGACTCGCTGACGGCCGGCTTGCTCGCTCAGCGTGCGGTCAAGGAACTGCGTGAAAGCACGGGCGACAACGCTTATCGCTTCATCGCGGTGCGCCTGCCTTATGTGGTGCAAGCCGATGAGCACGAAGCCCAGGCCTCTGTCGATTTCATCGAGCCGGACGAGCGCCATACCATCAACATCGGCAGCAGCGTCAAGGCACTGGCCACCGAGGTGAAGGCGTTCGACGGACTTCCGGCGACCTCGGTGGATTTCGTGCTCGGCAACACCAAGGCGCGCATGCGCATGGTCGCGCAGTACACCGTCGCCGGGGCCTATCATGGGCTGGTGATCGGCACTGATCACGCGGCCGAAGCGGTGATGGGCTTCTTCACCAAGTTCGGCGACGGCGCATGCGACCTGGCACCGTTGAGCGGTCTGGTGAAAAACCAGGTACGCGCCATCGCCCGCCATTTCGGCGCACCGGAATCATTGGTCGAGAAAGTACCGACTGCGGACCTGGAAGACCTGTCACCCGGCAAACCGGACGAAGCCTCGCACGGCGTGACCTACGCCGAGATCGACGCCTTCCTGCACGGCGAGCCGGTGCGCGAAGAAGCGTTCCGGATCATTTGCGAAACCTACGCCAAGACTCAGCACAAACGCGAATTGCCGTACGCGCCGTGAGAGGGTGCGGAACGAGAGAGCCGCAACACTATCGTGCCCATGCTCCGCGTGGGTACGCCTTTCTGGACGCTCTGCGTCCTATCCGGAATGTAGGGCGCGGCGCAGATTGACGCAGAGCGTCACCCAAGGCATTCCCACTCTGGAGCGTGAGGAACGATGATCTCAACTCGTGCGACGCTCCTCACACGCCTCAAGGGACCTGTCGTTACTTCAGGGTCACAGCGCCTTTCATCATGCTGATGTGCCCGGGGAAGGTGCAGAAGAACTGGTATTCCTGTGCCGGGTCGAGCTTCGACACGTCAAACGTCACCGCGTCCTTTTCGCCAGCGCCGATGACTTTGGTGTGGGCGATGACGCGGCTGTCGTCCGGCTTCAAATAGTCCTTGTCGATGCCCGCCGCCATGCCGTCGGTGACGATTGCCTGGGTGTCGGCCTTTTTGCCCAGCACCCAGTTATGGCCCATGACATTCTTCGGCAGGCTGCCGGAGTGAGTCAGGTTGACGGTGAATTCCTTGCAGCTCTTGTCGATCTCAATGGCTTTGGTGTCGTACATCATTTGATCGGTCGAATCGACTGTGACCGAGCACTCGGCAGCCAGCAATTGACCACTGGCCAATGACAACAGCGAAATCGCTACAAGCTTGCGAATCATTTGAATCTCCAGGGCAGGACTTGATTAACGTAAAACTGATGTAAGAAGAGAGTGCCCGATCAGGGCCGGGGTTCCAAGAACGTGCGTCAAATGGTCCCGCGGACGCTCGCGACGGAGCGCCCTTCTGAAGAACGATTCACGGGAGCAGGTAATTAGGCGCTGACCGGCATCACCGTCACCCTCACCTCAGGATCATGCGTGCCGCCGCCCAGAATCACGCCACGCAACGGCGAGACATCAGAGAAGTCGCGCCCCCAGGCCAGGCTGATATGCTCCAGCGCAGGCTGCACATTGTTGGTAGGGTCGAAGTCCACCCAGCCAGAGGCCGGACAGAATACCGAGACCCAGGCGTGCGAGGCGTCGGCACCGATCAACCGGGGCTGGCCCGGTGGCGGCTGGGTCAGCAGATAGCCGCTCACATAGCGCGCCGCCAGGCCACGGGAGCGCAGACACGCCAGCATCAAGTGGGCGAAGTCCTGACACACGCCTCGCCGCCGCTCCAGCACTTCCACCAGCGGCGTGGCGACCTGAGTAGCCTCTTCATCGAAGGTAAACTCCTCGAAGATCTTTTCCATCAAGGCCTGCACACACAGCAACAATGGACGGCCCGGCGGGAAACAGACCTGCGAGAACTCGACGAATGAGCGCTTCAGGTGAACGTAGGGGGATTCGAAACGATAGCGGCAGGCCTCCAGAATATCTTCGGTCATCGGCTTGGCGCTGTATGTCAGCGCGCTGCGGGTCACTTCCCATTCGGGCGACAGATTGAAGTCCAGAAACGGCTTCTCCATCACCTCGATACGCAACCGCGCATTGACCTGCAATTCATCATGTGGACGCTCGAAGGCCAGACGGGTCAGCGGGTTGCCGAATACATCCAGCTCATCGCGACGCGTGGTGGGTTCAGGAAGAATCTCGAGCGCCTGCTCGGTGCAACGCTGCCAGGGACTGCTGCGCGGCCACAGGTGCGCCAGTTGCTGGGCCAACGAGACCGGGCTGTCGTACTTGTAATGTGTGTCATGGAAAATCTGGTAGAAAGCGTTCATCAGACAGACACCGTACGTTGGCTGACATCATCGACGTGGGCAAAATGGCGCAACGCCAAGCGATCGGACGCCAGGCCACTGCTGTCGCCAATGCTCTGCAGCAGGTCCGCCAGCCCGTCGAGTACGGCGTCGATACTGCTCTGGCCAAACAAAGGATTCTCCAGGCTGCCCAGATCGAACGCGGCAAGACGCTGCGCCAACACCGTCAGGCTGCTGTCACGTGGCGCATCGAACTCGTCGTTCAGGCGGCGCAACGAGCGCTGCACCAGCTTGAGCTGAAACAGCACCGCATGCGGGTTCTGCTCGTCGAGCAGCAACAGGTCCAGCACCGGAATCAGATGCGGCACCGCCATGTACCGCGAGCGATAGGTGATGCTGCTGTTGCCCAGCTCCAGCAACCACTCCAGCCCGGCCTGTTCGAAAACCACCAGCCCGCGCAAAAACGCCGACAAGCTGGTGCTGAGAAACTTCAGGCGCTCGATACGTCGCCCGATCATCAGGAAGCTCCAGCCTTCGTCGCGGGTCATGTCGTCCAGCGCAAAACCGGAGAGCGCTGCCAGCGACATCACCAGACGGTTGAGAAAATCCAGCAGTTCGCCGAAATCCGGCTCTTCGGTTTCCAGACTCAAGGCCTCGCGCTGCAACTCGACCAGCGCCTGCCAGTTTTCCTTGGATAACTTGCCACGCACTTGCGAAGCGGCCCACTGCAAACGCTGCAAATTGGCGCGCAGGCTGAACGGCCACTCGTCACCCATCAGCGCGACGAGCAGGCGATCCTTCAGCTCTTCGCCTTCCTGCGCCTCGGGCAGCATGCCCAGACTCTCGGCCAGCGCGACGGCGGCTTGCAGCGCAAGAGGGTCATCATCGTCGACGTAGCGCGTCAGCATGATGCGCAGCAGGCGCGCACTGTCGTCACAGCGCTCGCAGTAACGTCCGAACCAGAACAGGTTTTCCACCACCCGAGACGGCAGATAAGGGTCGCGACGGATCAGGTCGTAGACACCCAGCTTACGCTGGCCTTTCCACGGTTCGCCGAGGTGCGAGCGCTCGCCCAGCACCCAGGTGTCCTTGCTCGCCCCGCCACGCTGCATCGATACCACGTCGGCGTCGGCTTCAGCGGCCACTCGGGTCAAGCCGCCCGGCAGCACACGATAGCCATCAAGGCTGGCCACTGCATACACACGCATGCCAATGGCGCGCGGCTGTAAACCGGTGCCATCAGCCTGTAGCACCGGAGCATGGGACAACTGCGCCAGCTCCTGCGCGACGTAGGCATAGGGCCGCGACTGCATGCGCTGGGCAAGGGCCAGACGCTGCTCCTCATTCAAATCACGGCCAAACACCGGCGCGAAATGTTGCGAGGGGAACGCCGGCTTGATCAACAGATCCGGCAGTTTTTCCAGCGCCTGGGCCAGCACCGGCGGTTCTCCGCACCACCAGGTCGCCACCGAGGGCAGGATCAGATCCTCGCCGAACAGGTATTGACTGATTTTCGGCAAAAAGCCCAGCAGCCCCGGAGACTCAAGCACACCACTGCCCAACGCATTGGCGACCAGCACGTTGCCCTGACGCACGGCCTCAAGCAGCCCCGGTACACCCAGCGCGGAGTCGGTACGCAATTCCAGAGGGTCGCAGAAGTCATCGTCCAGACGGCGCATGATGGCGTGAACCCGACGCAAGCCGCTGAGGGTTTTCAGGTAGACCGTGGCATCGCGCACCGTCAGATCACCACCCTCGACCAGCGGATAGCCCAGTTGTCGCGCCAGGTACAAGTGTTCGAAGTAGCTTTCGTTGAAACGGCCCGGCGTCAGCAGGACGATCAGCGGTGCCTCGTTGCTGGTGGGCGCCTGACGGGCCAGCGTCTGCTGCAACGCGTCGAAGAAACCCGACAGGTGCCGGACCTGCAGGTCGCGATAGGTCTCCGGCAAGGCGCGCGCGACGCTTTGGCGGTTTTCCAGCGCATAACCGGCACCCGAAGGCGCCTGGGTACGGTCGGCAGTGACCCACCAGCGTCCGTCCGGGGTACGCGCCAGGTCGACGGCGTACATGTGCAGGAACGTGCCTTCAGGGGGCTTCACGCCCTGACACGGCCAGAGAAAGTTGTTGTGGCCAAACACCAGTTCGGCGGGCAGCAGGCCATTGGCGATCAGCGTCTGCGCGCCGTAAAGGTCCGCGAGCACTGCGTTGAGCAGCCGTGCACGCTGGGCAATCCCTGCCGCCACGTGCTGCCATTCATCCGCCGCAATGATGTGCGGTAACAGGTCCAGCTCCCACGGGCGATCGGCACCCTTGGGATCTGCATACACGTTGTAGGTGACACCGTTTTCCTGAATCTGCCGGGTCAGCAGGGCCTGGCGCTGGATCAGTTGCGCCGCGCTGCTGCGCCGCATGTGCTCGTACAGACGACGCCAGTGCGGGCGAACGGCTCCGTCGGCGTCGAGCATTTCGTGGTAAGTACCCTCGGACAGCGGGTAGTGGTCAAGCAGGTCGGGCATGGAAGGCTCGGCAGGCAACGTAAGGACTTCAGATTAGTGCAGTCAGATGTCACGTCCGTGTGCATCTGACGCACAGAGCCACTGTTTTTTTTAATGCAGACGCATATCCAGCGTCATCGGCAGCTCGTCGTTAATGTTGAGCGACGGAACGTCCAGTTTGCCTGGGGTGTGGCCGATGCGGAAGAAACGTGACAGGCGACGGCTTTCCGCTTCGTTGGCGTTGACCGGCAAGGTTTCGTAGTTACGGCCGCCCGGATGGGCGACATGATACTCGCAGCCACCCAGCGAGCGGTGCATCCAGGTGTCGAGCAGATCGAAAACCAGTGGCGCATGCACGCCAATGGTCGGTTGCAGGCAATTGGCCGGCTGCCAGGCGCGATAACGCACACCCGCGACGAACTCACCGACCCGTCCGGTCGGCTGCAGGGGCACTGCGACACCGTTACAGGTCAACACGTAGCGTTGCGGTGGCAGCCCGCTGATATGCACTTGCAGACGCTCCAGCGATGAATCGACGTAGCGCACCGCGCCGCCGGCCGAGCCCTCTTCACCCAGGACATGCCAGGGCTCCAGCGCCTGACGCAGCTCCAGCTCGATGCCGTTGACGGCGTAATCGCCCACTTTCGGGAAGCGGAATTCCAGGTGCGCAGAGAACCAGTCGGCCTGCACCGGGTAGCCTGCCGCGTTGAGGTCGGCGACCACATCGGCAAAATCCTGCTCGATGAAGTGCGGCAGCATGAAGCGGTCATGCAGTTGCGTGCCCCAGCGCGCCAGCTTCGCGGGTGCGTAGGGTTCACGCCAGAAGCGCGCCACCAGCGCCCGTAGCAGCAACTGTTGCGCCAGGCTCATGCGCGCATGCGGCGGCATCTCGAAGGCGCGCAGCTCGAGCAGCCCCAAGCGTCCGGTTGCGCCATCGGGCGAGTAAAGCTTGTCGATGCAGAACTCGGCACGGTGGGTATTGCCGGTGACGTCAATCAGCAGGTTACGCAGCAGACGGTCCACCACCCACGGCGCAACCTGCTCGCCTGGCTTCGGCATCTGTGCAAAAGCGATTTCCATCTCGTAGAGCGAGTCATTGCGCGCTTCGTCGATGCGCGGTGCCTGAGACGTCGGGCCGATGAACAGGCCGGAAAACAGGTACGACAGCGAAGGATGGTTGTGCCAGTAGCTGATCAGGCTGCGCAGCAGGTCCGGACGCCGCAGAAACGGCGAGTCTGCCGGCGTTGCGCCGCCCAGCACGAAATGGTTGCCCCCGCCAGTGCCAGTATGACGGCCGTCGATCATGAACTTCTCGGTGGTCAGACGCGTGAGGCGCGCCTGTTCATAGAGAAACTCGGTGCGCTCGACCAGTTCGTCCCAGCTCGCCGAAGGCTGCACGTTGACCTCGATCACACCAGGGTCCGGCGTGATCCGGAAATTGCACAGCCGCGGATCGCTCGGCGGTTCGTAGCCTTCCAGCAGGATCGGGCACTGCAGTTCCTCTGCAGTCGCCTCGATCACCGCCACCAGTTCAAGGTATTCCTCAAGCTTTTGCAGCGGCGGCATGAACAGGTACAGCCGCCCCTCGCGCGCTTCGGCACACAGCGCCGTGCGGGTCAGCCAGTCGGCCGACTCGTCGATCTTCGGTGGGCGCTCGGCGTCCGTGTCTGTGGACTTGAGCGCTGAGGTCAACGAGTCGCTGTCGGCCAGTTCGGGGAAGTCCTGGTTATGGTCGGTCGGATGAATGAACGGGTATTCCGCCGCCTTGACCCAAGGCTGCGACGCCAGCGGCAATCGATAGCCCAGCGCAGAATCCCCCGGCACCAGACGGCAATGCTCGTCACGCAAGTACCAGCGGCCACTCTGCCAGCTGTCACCGTCCGCGTTGCGAGCCAGCGGCAGAACCTGACCGATCATCTTGTCCAGCCCCTGAGCGACGACCTTGCGCAGACGGGCCCGCTCCAGCTCGTCACCCAGCCGCGAATCTTCGGCGGTGACGTTGACCGGCAATGCGCCTTCGCGCCACAAGTAGTAGAAATTGTCTTCGTAAGCCGGGAAAACGAAGCGGGCCGGCAGCTTCAGGCGCTCGGCAACACTGGCGAGAAAACGCCCTGCCAGTTCGCCCGTAGCACCGTAGTCACGGGTTTCATCGGCGATCAGCGCATTATTGCGCCACACCGGCTGGCCGTCCTTGCGCCAGAAGCAGTTCAGCGACCAGCGCGGCAGTTGCTCACCCGGATACCATTTGCCTTGCCCGAAATGCACGATGCCCAGCGGCGCGTAATGCCCGCGCATGCGCTGGAACAGCTCGGCGGACAGCTCGCGCTTGCGCGGCCCCAGCGCGGCGGTGTTCCATTCGGCGCCATCGCGGTCGTCGATGGACACGAAGGTCGGCTCGCCGCCCATGGTCAGACGCACATCGTCGCGCAGCAGATCGGCGTCGATCTGTCGACCAAGCGCCTGAATGTCCTGCCATTGCGCTTCGGTGTAAGGCTTGGTGACGCGCGGCGCCTCCCAGATGCGTTCGACCGACATTTCGTGGCTGAAATCGGTTTCGCACGGCTCGACCAGACCACTGATCGGCGCTGCCGAGGAAGGCTCGGGGCTGCACGCCAGAGGAATGTGTCCTTCGCCAGCGAACAGGCCGGACGTGGCGTCCAGCCCGACCCAGCCTGCGCCCGGCAGATAGACCTCGCACCAGGCGTGCAGGTCGGTGAAGTCGACATCCGTACCGGACGGCCCGTCGAGCGCCTCGACATCGGCCTTGAGCTGAATGAGGTAGCCCGACACAAAGCGCGCCGCCATGCCCAGATGACGCAACAGCTGCACCAGCAGCCATGCGGAGTCGCGGCACGAGCCCGATGCGTTTTCCAGGGTGAATTCCGGGGTCTGAACGCCGGGTTCCATGCGGATCAGGTAGGCGACGTCCTGGCTCAGGCGCTGGTTGAGGCCGACCAGGAAGTCGATGGCCGGAATCGGCTCGCGACTGATGCTGTCCAGATACGCCTGAAATCTCGGGGTCAGCGGCAGTTTTTCGAGGTACGGCGCCAGCTCGCGCTGCTCTTCGCTGGCGTAGGTGAACGGAATGTTCTCGGCGTAGGGCTCCAGGAAGAAGTCGAACGGATTGAACACCGCCATCTCGGCGACCAGATCGACTTCGACACGGAATTCGTCGGTCTTTTCCGGGAAGACCAGACGCGCGAGGTAATTGCCTTGAGGGTCCTGCTGCCAGTTGATGAAATGGTTTTCAGGCAGGACTTTCAGCGAATAAGACAGCACGCGTGTGCGGCTATGAGCGGCCGGACGCAGGCGAACGATCTGCGGACCCAGTTCGACCGCGCGGTCGTAGCGATAGTGCGTGACATGGTGCAAGGCAATATGAATCGACACGGCGTGCCTCCTGCGAGCCTGAACGGTAATTGAGCCGCGCAAGACTTATGCCATCCGGTCAAAGTCGTGCGCCAACGAGAGTGGCATTCCCCGCCTGAACAGGCGCAGCACCAAAATCGTGCCGGCCGAAGCCAACGGTGCAAGGGTCGCACAGTAATAAGGCAGACAGTGTGGCAGAGGGATTGAGTGGGGGGTGAAGAATTGTGAGCGGCGTGGGTGTGTGGTGTGACGCGGAGCGTCACGAACGGCATTCCCACGCTGGAGCGTGAGGAACGATGGTCTCAACTATCGTGCGACGCTCTGCGTCGACATGCCGTTCTGGACGCTCTGCGTCCGCTACTCTCACGCAGTGCGTTAGCGTGGCACTACTGGCTTGCGCTTGGGCGGTTTGGTGCCTTTGCCCTTGGCTGCATCCATGCGTTCCTTGGCGGCCTGCTTGTTGCGCGCCATGGCGGCAGCCTTGGCCTCTTCACGCTTGTCCCACGGCTTGCTGCCATCGCTTCCGCGTGGCGGCAGGCCGGTGTGCTGGGTCTGGATCAGCGTGGTCTTGGCATTTTTCGCAACCTTGTGGCTGCCCGCCGGTGTCGAGTTCTTGCGACGCGCACTCTGGTAGCTGTCAGTAGCCGGCTGATGCAACGGGATCAGTTGATCCTTGCCCGGCCCGATCAGGTCGGCACGGCCCATGCGTTCCAGTGCCTCACGCAGCATCGGCCAGCCTTTCGGATCGTGATAGCGCAGGAAAGCCTTGTGCAAACGACGCTGCGCTTCGCTTTTCACGATGGTGACCGCATCACTCTTGTAGGTGACCTTGCGCAGCGGGTTCTTGCCCGAGTGGTACATGGCGGTGGCCGTGGCCATCGGCGACGGGTAGAACGCCTGCACCTGGTCCGCGCGGAAACCATTGCCCTTGAGCCACAGCGCCAGGTTCATCATGTCTTCATCGGTGGTGCCCGGGTGGGCGGCGATGAAGTAAGGAATCAGGTACTGCTCCTTGCCGGCTTCCTTGGTGTACTTCTCGAACATGCGCTTGAACTTGTCATAGCTGCCAATGCCCGGCTTCATCATCTGGTTGAGCGGACCTTCCTCGGTGTGTTCCGGGGCGATCTTCAGGTAACCACCTACGTGGTGAGTAACCAGTTCCTTGACGTACTCCGGCGACTCGACCGCGAGGTCGTAGCGCAGGCCGGAGGCGATCAGGATCTTTTTCACGCCCGGCAAGGCGCGCGCGCTGCGATACAGCTGGATCAGCGACGAGTGATCGGTATTCAGGTTCGGGCAGATACCCGGGAATACGCAGGACGGCTTGCGGCAGGCCGACTCGATCTCCGGGCTTTTGCAGGCGATGCGATACATGTTCGCGGTCGGCCCGCCCAGGTCGGAAATGACCCCGGTAAAGCCCGGCACCTTGTCGCGGATTTCTTCGATTTCGCGAATGATCGACTCTTCGGAGCGGTTCTGAATAATCCGCCCTTCGTGCTCGGTGATCGAGCAGAAGGTGCAGCCGCCGAAGCAGCCACGCATGATGTTCACCGAGAAACGAATCATGTCGTAGGCAGGGATCTTTTCCTTGCCGTACGCAGGATGCGGGACGCGCGCGTAAGGCATGCCAAACACGTAGTCCATTTCTTCAGTGGTCATCGGAATGGGCGGCGGGTTGAACCAGACGTCCACGTCGCCATGTTTCTGCACCAGCGCGCGAGCATTGCCCGGGTTGGTCTCCAGGTGCAACACGCGGTTGGCGTGGGCATACAGCACAGCGTCGTTACGGACCTTTTCCACCGATGGCAGGCGGATGACCGTCTTGTCGCGGGTCATGCGCGGGCTGGCGAGAATCTGCACCACCTTGGCTTCGTTGGGGTCCTCGACGTTGCCTTTTTCCTGCTCGATGGCGCAGGCCTGCGTGTCCTGGGTGTTGACGTACGGGTTGATGATCTTGTCGACCTTGCCCGGACGGTCGATACGCGTGGAGTCGACCTCATACCAGCCCTGCGGCGTGTCACGACGAATGAACGCCGTACCGCGCACGTCGGTGATGTCTTCGATCTTGTGGCCGTAGGACAGACGCTGGGCGACTTCGACGATCGCGCGTTCGGCATTGCCGTACAGCAGGATGTCGGCGCAGGCGTCAATCAGGATCGAGTTGCGAACCTTGTCCTGCCAATAGTCATAGTGCGCGATTCGGCGCAGCGAAGCCTCGATGCCGCCCAGCACGATCGGTACATGCTTGTAGGCTTCCTTGCAGCGCTGGCTGTAGACCAGACTTGCGCGGTCCGGCCGCTTGCCAGCCATGCCGCCAGGGGTATAGGCGTCATCGGAGCGAATCTTCTTGTCCGCGGTATAGCGGTTGATCATCGAGTCCATGTTGCCGGCAGCGACACCGAAAAACAGATTCGGCTCGCCGAGCTTCATGAAGTCGTCCTTGGACTGCCAGTTGGGCTGCGCGATGATCCCGACCCGGAAGCCCTGGGATTCGAGCAGACGACCGATGATCGCCATGCCGAAAGACGGGTGATCCACGTACGCATCACCGGTAACAATGATGATGTCGCAGGAATCCCAGCCAAGCAGATCCATTTCTTCCCGGCTCATGGGCAGGAAAGGTGCTGGTCCGAAACATTCGGCCCAGTACTTGGGATAGTCAAATAACGGCTTGGCTGATTGCATGTTCAGGACCTACGTTTGCACGTTGGAAAAATCGCGGGCGCGGAATATAGCACATTTTTTGATCAAGTCCGACCACGGTGGTCGGATTTGATGGAGTCGACCCGAAGTCAATCGTCGTCGAAGTTGTAACTGCCCGGCGCCAGGTTCTCGAAGCGCGTGTATTTGCCGATGAACGCCAGACGCGTGGTGCCGATGGGGCCGTTACGCTGCTTGCCGATGATGATCTCGGCAATGCCCTTGTGCTCGGTTTCCGGGTGATACACCTCGTCCCGGTAAACGAACATGATGACGTCGGCATCCTGCTCGATCGCTCCGGATTCCCGGAGGTCGGAGTTGATCGGGCGCTTGTTGGGACGCTGCTCAAGAGAGCGGTTGAGCTGCGACAGGGCAATCACCGGGCAGTTGAATTCCTTGGCAAGCGCTTTCAACGAGCGCGAGATCTCGGAAATCTCGTTGGTACGGTTATCACCGCTGGAACCAGGGATCTGCATCAACTGCAGGTAGTCGATCATGATCATGGCGATGTCGCCATGCTCACGCACGATCCGCCGCGTCCGCGCGCGCATTTCAGACGGGCTGATACCAGCCGTATCGTCGATGAACAGCTTGCGGTCATTGAGCAGATTGACCGCCGATGTCAGGCGTGGCCAGTCATCGTCATCAAGCTGGCCGGCCCGCACCTTGGTCTGGTCGATGCGACCCAGCGACGACAACATACGCATGATCAGCGATTCGCCTGGCATCTCCAGCGAGTAGACCAGCACCACCTTGTCACTGCGCAGCACTGCGTTCTCGACCAGGTTCATGGCGAAGGTGGTCTTACCCATCGACGGACGTCCGGCAACGATGATCAGGTCGGCGGGTTGCAATCCGCTGGTTTTTTCATCGAGATCGGTATACCCGGTCGACAGACCGGTAATGGCGTTGTCGCTGTTGAACAGGGTATCGATACGGTCGATGGCCTTGGTCAGCAGGTCATTGACGCTGACCGGGCCGCCAGTCTTGGGGCGCGCTTCGGCGATCTGGAAGATCTGCCGTTCAGCTTCGTCAAGAATCTCTTCGGCGGTCCGGCCTTCGGGATTGAACGCACTGTCGGCGATTTCGGTACTGATGCCGATCAATTGCCGCAGCGTGGCCCGGGCCCGGACGATCTGCGCATAAGCCTTGATGTTGGCGACAGAAGGCGTGTTTTTCGCCAGCTCACTGAGGTAGCCCAGGCCGCCTACTTGCGAGGTCTGCCCTTCCTTGTCCAGCTGTTCAGCCAGCGTGACCACGTCAATCGGGCTGTTCTGGTCGGCCAAGCGGGCGATGGCGCGGAATATCAGGCGGTGGTCATGTCGATAGAAATCACCATCGGAAACTTGATCGAGCACCCGCTCCCAGGCGTTGTTGTCCAGCATCAAGCCACCGAGTACAGCCTGTTCGGCCTCGATGGAATGCGGCGGCACTTTCAGGGCAGCGGTTTGCAGATCGTATTGTTCGGGGGCGGAAATATCGTTCATGGCCACTTCAATTCGGGGTTTGCAGAATGGGGATGGCACAAAGACAAAGGGCACGACCTGTGAACAGGATCGTGCCCGATGTTAATCCTCTGACGTCAATGCCGCCAGACGATTACGTGTTGCTTAAGCAGCCACTACGACAACGCGTACGGTCGCTTCTACGTCGCTGTGCAGGTGCACGGCTACGTCGAATTCACCAACGTTGCGGATAGTGCCGTTCGGCAGACGAACTTCGCTTTTTGCAACTTCAACGCCAGAGGCGGTCAGTGCATCAGCGATGTCGTGGGTGCCGATCGAACCGAACAGCTTGCCTTCGTCACCAGCAGTGGCAGTGATAGTCACTTCCAGCTCAGCCAGTTGGGCAGCGCGAGTTTCGGCAGATGCTTTCTTGTCTGCAGCCAGTTTTTCCAGCTCGGCACGACGCTCTTCAAACGCAGCCACGTTGGCAGCGGTTGCAGCGGTTGCTTTGCCGTAAGGCAGCAGGTAGTTACGACCGTAGCCGGCCTTAACGTTTACTTTGTCGCCTAGGTTGCCCAGGTTGGCGACTTTTTCCAGAAGGATCAGTTGCATGTGGAAATCCTCTTAACTTTTAACCTTCACCGTTCGCAGGACCATTGCCGGGATCTTTCGAGCTCCGGCGACCGCGAAAATCAATCAGGCTGTCGACAATGGCAATTACCACGAGCAACGGATAAATCAGCTGTATGAACACCAGCAGCGTGATGTACATCCCCACCAGCCAGAACCTGGACAGACGCTTTTCAGCGACCAGTCCGTGAATCAGGGCCAGGCCCGCAAAGACCAGCGGTACGCTGCACAGCGGTGTAAGCATCGCTATCTGCGGACCGAAATTCGGCCCCACCAGCATGCACACCACCAGCACCAACGCCGGCACCAGCGGGAGTTTCACGGCGCGAAATTCGCGCCCGAAACCACCAGGGTTGTACAACATCGCTTGCCAGTACCGCCCAAGAATCAGGCACAGCACACTGACGATTTGCAGCACAGCCGCTATCAGGCCATTCAGGACGGGTGCAATCAGTGCCCCCAGACGCGCTCGCTCTTCTACGTTCAACTGCTCGTAGAGCCCGGCCAGCATTGTCGGCAGATGTTTCTGCAACTCCTGCGACATTGCTTCCAGAGGTTCGCGAAAAACCGTGCCCAGAATTACTGCATACACCACACCCAACGCCACGCTGACCAGCAGCACACGGACCCAGGACTCGCTGGCACGCAAAACCATTGCCAAACTCAGTGACCCCGCCAGCACCATGGCTGTACGAGGTTCACCGAAATACCACCAGACCAAAGCCGGCAGCAGAGCCCAGGACAGGACACCAACGGCATCACTGAACCCGCGTCGCAGGAGCACAAGGCACCCTGCGGCAGCACTCAACCAGAACAACAGCGGCAATGCCGCACATCCAGCCACTACGAGAGTGGCCTGCATACGGCCGCGCATGATGAATTCAGCCAGGGCACGCATGCTTTCTATCCTTTGTTACGTTTTGTCGACTACCTGGTCTCAGCGGCCGTGGCTGTCGGTGTAGGCCAGCAGGGCCAGGAAGCGGGCACGCTTGATAGCGGTGGCCAGCTGACGCTGATAACGTGCTTTGGTACCAGTGATACGGCTTGGAACGATTTTGCCGGTCTCGGATACGTAGGCTTTCAGAGTGTTGAGATCTTTGTAATCGATCTCTTTGACGTCTTCAGCGGTGAAGCGGCAGAATTTACGACGACGGAAGAAACGTGCCATGTAATTGGCTCCTCAAAAGGTCCGTGGATTACTCGTCAGCGTTATCGCTAACGTCGCTGTTGTCGCCGTCATCGCCATCGGCGCTGTCGGAGTGCTCAGGACGGTCACGACGCTCACGGCGCTCACTGCGGTTCTCTTCAGCCTTGAGCATCTCGGACTGGCCGGTTACGGCTTCGTCGCGACGGATGACCAGGTTACGGATCACAGCATCGTTGTAACGGAAGTTGTCTTCCAGCTCGGCCAGAGCCTTGCCAGTGCACTCAACGTTCAGCATCACGTAGTGAGCCTTGTGAACATTGTTGATTGCGTAAGCCAGTTGACGACGGCCCCAATCTTCCAGACGGTGGATTTTGCCGCCGTCTTCTTCGATCAGCTTGGTGTAACGCTCTACCATGCCGCCGACTTGCTCGCTTTGATCCGGGTGGACCAAAAAGATAATTTCGTAATGACGCATGAATGCTCCTTACGGGTTGTAGCCTGCCGCTCAAATAGCGGTCAGACAAGGAGTGAATGACACTGTTGGTCTTGCTCAGGGACAGGCACATGCGCGCCTGCCGTGACAGCAAGGGGCGCAATTGTAGAGAAGGGTCGGGGGAGGCGCAAGGCAATTGGTGAATTAATGAGCAGATCGCATGGCGCGACCTGCTCACTCTGGCCAGAAGCCGCAATCAGGCTTTTTTGCCGGCAGCCTTGACACTGCGCTGGCGCAGCGCTTCGAACAGACACACGCCAGTCGCGACCGACACGTTGAGGCTGCTGACACTGCCCGCCATCGGCAGGCGCACCAGATAATCACAATGCTCACGGGTCAGGCGACGCATACCCTTGCCTTCCGCGCCCATGATGATAATGGTCGGCCCGGTCAGGTCCTGCTGATACAGCTCGACCTCGGCCTCGCCCGCAGTACCGACCACCCACAATCCGCGCTGCTGCAGTTTTTCCAGGGTACGCGCCAGGTTGGTCACTGCCACGAGCGGAATGACCTCGGCTGCACCGCAGGCGACCTTGCGCACGGCTGGCGTAAGAGTTGCGGATTTGTCCTTGGGCACGATGACCGCCAGCGCACCTGCCGCATCGGCAGTACGCAGGCAGGCGCCAAGGTTGTGCGGATCGGTCACGCCGTCCAGCACCAACAGCAGCGGCGAGCCCTCACTGCGGTCCAGCAGCTCGTCGAGCATAGCCTCGCCCCAGACCTGGCTCGGACTGACATCGGCAACAACACCCTGATGCACGCCTTCGACCCAGGCATCCATTTCGCGGCGCTCGGCCTGCCCGATGGTGACGCGATTTTCGGCCGCCAGTGCGACCAGGGTCTGGACGCGAGGGTCGTTACGACCCTCGGCCAGCCAGATGTGCTTGACGCGTTTGGGATGATGACGAAGTAACGCTTCTACGGCGTGAACGCCGTAGATTTTTTCCAGCTGACTCATGACTTGGCCTTGGGTTTACGAGCGCCGCTGCTTTTCGCAGCTGGCGCGGAGCCCGTTTTTGACGAGCCTTTACGGTGCTTGCTGGCCGGTTTGCCCGATGAGGGCGCAGAACCCGACCTGTCAGACTTTCCCGACGATGCCTTGCTACCACCCTTCGCGTCTGCCAGAAGCGCTTTTTTCAGCTCGCGGCTTTTACGCACTTCTGCGTTTTTCGCGGCGGCATCGCTCGGGCGATACGCTTCGGTGCTGCTTTCCTTGGTCGAAGCGCTACGGCGTCCGGACTTGGCAGGTGCCTTGTCCTTCTCAGCCGTGGTCGTGGCAGCAGGTGCCGCGGTGTCATGACCACGACGCTTGCGAGCCGTCGGCTTTGCAGCCGCTGCCGCTTCGGATATCTCGAAATCGATCTTGCGCTCGTCCAGATCGACGCGCATGACACGCACTTCAACGGTGTCGCCCAAGCGGAAGTTACGCCCGGTACGCTCGCCGGCAAGGCGGTGGTGCAGCGGATCGAAGTGGTAGTAGTCACCCGGCAAGGCGGTCACGTGGACCAGGCCCTCGACATAGATGTCGGTCAGCTCGACGAACAGACCAAAGCCGGTTACAGCGGTGATCACGCCCGGGAACGACTCGCCGACGCGATCCTTCATGTATTCGCACTTGAGCCAGTTGACCACGTCGCGCGTAGCCTCGTCGGCACGGCGTTCGCTCATCGAGCATTGTTCGCCCAACTGGTCGAGCAGCGCGTCGTCGTATGGGTAGATGCGCGCCTTCGGGATCGTGGCAGCGCCGGCACGACGAACGTGCGGCGTATCCTGCTTGGAGCGAATGACACTGCGAATCGCACGATGGGTCAGCAGGTCCGGATAACGACGGATCGGCGATGTGAAGTGCGTGTACGCTTCGTAATTCAGACCGAAGTGACCGTTGTTGTCCGAGCTGTAGACCGCCTGGCTCAACGAACGCAGCATCACAGTCTGGATCAGGTGGTAGTCAGGACGATCACGAACGGTTTCAAGCAGCGCCTGATAATCCTTCGGTGTCGGACCTTCCTTGCCTTTATGCAACGTCAGACCCAGCTCACCGAGGAACGCACGCAGTTTTTCCAGGCGCTCCGGCGGCGGACCATCGTGGACGCGGTACAACGCAGGAATTTCGTGCTTCTTCAGGAACTGCGCGGTGGCCACGTTGGCGGCCAGCATGCATTCCTCGATCAGCTTGTGGGCATCATTGCGAGTGGTCGGACGGATTTCGGCAATCTTGCGCTCGGAACCGAAGATGATCCGGGTTTCCTGAGTTTCGAAATCGATCGCACCGCGCACATGACGCGCGCCCAGCAATACCTTGTACATGGCATAAAGCTGTTTGAGGTGCGGCACCACATCGCCGTATTCACCACGCAGGCTTTTGGCTTCAGCGGTTTTCGGCTGTTCCAGAATCGTGCTGACCTTGTTGTAGGTCAGGCGAGCGTGGGAGTGGATGATGCCTTCGTAGAACACGTAGTCAGTCATCTCGCCGGTCTTGGAGATGGTCATCTCGCAGACCATGGCCAGACGATCGACATGCGGGTTCAGCGAGCAGAGGCCGTTTGACAATTGCTCAGGCAGCATGGGCACGACGCGCTCGGGGAAATACACCGAGTTGCCGCGCACCTGGGACTCTGCATCCAGCGCCGAGCCGATCTTCACGTAGCTCGATACGTCGGCAATCGCCACGTAGAGCTTCCAGCCACCGGAGAACAGACGCAGCTTGCCAGGCTTGGCTTCGCAATAGACCGCATCGTCGAAGTCACGAGCGTCTTCGCCGTCGATGGTCACGAACGGCAGATGGCGCAGATCGACGCGGTGTTCCTTGTCCTTCTCTTCGACTTCCGGCTTGAGCCTGGCAGCTTCCTTCAGGACAGCTTCGGGCCAAACATGCGGGATATCGTAGGTACGCAGCGCGACATCGATCTCCATGCCGGGCGCCATGTAGTTGCCCACCACTTCGATCACATCGCCTTGCGGCTGGAAGCGCGGCGTCGGCCAATGGGTGATTTTCACCTCGACGAACTGACCGATCTTGGCGCCGTTGTTGCGACCCGGCGTCACCAGCACTTCCTGCTGGATTTTCGGGTTATCGGGTACAACAAAACCAATGCCGCTCTCTTCGAAGTAGCGACCAACGATGGTTTCGTGAGCACGCGAGATCACTTCGACAATAACGCCTTCGCGACGACCGCGACGGTCAAGGCCGGAAACACGCGCCAGCGCCCGGTCACCGTCGAACACCAAGCGCATTTGCGCCGGGCTCATGAACAGGTCGTCGGAGCCGTCGTCCGGCACCAGAAAGCCGAAGCCGTCGCGATGGCCGGAGATGCGACCCAGGATCAGGTCAAGCTTGTCTACCGGTGCATAAGTGCCGCGACGGGTGTAGATCAACTGGGCGTCACGCTCCATCGCCCGAAGGCGGCGGCGCAGAGCCTCGAATTGATCTTCGGTGGTCAGGCCGAACTCTTCGACCAGTTGCTCGCGACTGGCCGGCGAACCGCGCTCGGCAAGGTGCTGCAAGATCAGCTCGCGGCTGGGAATAGGGTTTTCGTATTTATCCGCTTCACGAGCGGCCTCGGGATCGAGGGACTGCCAATCGGCCATTAGATAGTTTTCACCTTGTATATATAGGGGTTAGTTTGGCATAGACCTCATGAAACGGGAAATTTCACGCTCAAACCACTGGACAAAAAGCCTCCCTGACCACGCTGCAACACCCGAAACACACCGCCCGCGAATTTTTTCGACTTTTTTTCATCGCTGGGGTTTACAGCCTAAAAAGCGCTCCGTATAGTGCGCGCCATCGACAGGTTGATGCTTGTCGATACTGCCCAGATGGTGAAATTGGTAGACACGCCAGCTTCAGGTGCTGGTGACCGCAAGGTCGTGGAAGTTCGAGTCTTC
>NZ_CDRVEU010000017.1:0-86566 GCF_977070315.1 Plantibacter cousiniae (nom. nud.)
GGCGTCCCCTAGGGGACTCGAACCCCTGTTACCGCCGTGAAAGGGCGGTGTCCTAGGCCACTAGACGAAGGGGACACACGTACAACATTCACTACTTATTTGCGCTACGCTGTGTGCTTTACGCTGTAAGTGGCGCGCATTCTATGGATGGATTGAGGGGTCGTCAACCCCCATGTGAAAATTTATTGAAATCAATAACTTCGATGCCGTTCTGACGCTGACCGGCTGTCGCCAGGCGCCCGGCTGATCAATCTCCCCTAATCTATATAGAAGAGATGCCGACAAACTCCGAGAGGGACATCTATGCGCAGTAGTGCTTAGCCACTACACTCGCACTAAAACTAATTGAACGAATGAGGTTTGCACAGTGACTCCACTCATGATCACGCTGATGGTAGTAGCAGGTATCGCACTGCTCATCGCGATCGGCTACCTGAATCACGTCGCTGAAAACGGCAAACTGGAGAAGGCTCGCACCAAGGTCGAACTCGGGGATCGCCTGCGTCGCTGCAGCGAGATCACCGAAGTGTTCCCGGGTCAGCTGATGTCACCCGCCTTGAAGCTGTTGCTGACGCGGCTGGAGCTGAACGTTGTACAGCGCATGCTGAACATGGAGAAAGGCAACGCTCAGCTCAAGCACCGCATCGGCGAACTGGAACAGCAGATTGCCAAGGGCGAAGGCATCGACATACCCAACCCGGTCACACCGATCCAGACCGAAGCCAAGGCCAAGGACGTGCGTTTTCTGCTGGAAGCCCTGCATGGTCAGGTGACGCGCGCTGCACATGACGGTTTCCTGCAGACCAGCGAAGCGAAACACTGGATCCGTGAAATCCGCACGATTCTGGTCAATCTGCACATCGAGTTCTTCAACAACCTTGGCCAGACCGCACTTTCTCAGGATCAGCCAGGCCAGGCACGTCTGGCGTTCGAGCGCGGCGTACAGTATTTGCGCAACCAGCCGGACCCGGTTACTTATCAACAGCAGCTGCTGGCGATGGAAAAACAACTGGCCCGTGCCAACTCGGTAGTGCTGACCAACACCGCACCGACCGAAGACGACGACAACGCACTGACCGAAGGCCTGAAGCAGGACGACACCGAGTCGGAATGGAAGAAGAAAGTCATCTACGATTGATGACTGACCCGCCGCTGCCGGAACTGTGCTCCGGCAGCGGCAGGCCGACTGGCTCAGCAGTCGGTCGATGCCAGAAAGATAGCCGCGAGACGCTCGATCCCTGCCTGATCCCCCTCCTTGAAACGCCCCACGCTTGGACTGTCCAGGTCCAGAACGCCGATCAGACGCCCGTCCTTGATCAATGGCACCACCAACTCGCTGTTCGATGCGCTGTCGCAGGCAATGTGTCCGGGAAACTCGTGAACGTCCTCAACGCGCTGGGTTTGCCGACTCTGCGCGGCCGCCCCGCAAACGCCGCGACCGAAAGGAATGCGCACGCAGGCGATCTGCCCCTGAAACGGCCCCAGTACCAGTTCTTCATTGCGATTGAGGTAAAAGCCCGCCCAGTTCAGATCGTCGAGCTGGGTATAGAGAAACGCCGAGAACTGCGCCGCATTGGCGATGAAATCGCGCTCGTCGGCCAGCAGGGCTTCGAGCTGGGCGGCCAACAGACCGTAGCCGTCCAGGCCCGCACCGGTGTTTTGCAAATCAATCATGTGTGTTGCTCCAACAATTCAAGTCCTACCCAGTAACGTGCAAATTGATAGGCGCAGCGGCCGTTGCGATTGCCGCGCGCGGTTGCCCAGCGAATCGCGGCTTTTTCCAGGTTTTCGTCACGCTGCCACTGCAATCCGGCTTTTTGCGCCAATTGCGTGATCCAGTGTTCGACCACGTTCAGATAATGTTCCTGAGTGAACGGATAAAACGACAGCCACAGCCCGAACCGGTCAGACAAGGCGATCTTGTCTTCGACGGCCTCACTGGGGTGCAGTTCGCCGTCAACGTGCTTCCAGTCAACGTTGTCACTTTCCTTCTCGGGCACCAGGTGACGACGGTTGGAGGTCGCGTACAGCAGCACGTTGTCCGGTGCCTGCTCCAGCGAGCCGTCGAGCACACTTTTCAGTACGCGATAATCGCCCTCGCCCGACTCGAACGACAGGTCATCGCAGAACAGTACAAAGCGCTGCGGCAGCTTGTGCAGTTGTTCGACCACACGCGGCAAGTCGCCCAGATGATCACGCTCGATCTCGATCAGACGCAGGCCGGCCGGGGCGTACTCGGCCAGCAGCGCGCGGATCAAGGACGACTTGCCGGTACCGCGCGAACCCCACAGCAAGGCATGGTTGGCAGGCAGCCCATCGATAAACTGACGGGTATTGCGCCCCAACTGATCACGTTGCAGGTCGACGCCGATCAGATCGGTCAGGCGTGTATCCAGGCTCACCTGCAAAGGCATCAGGTAACCGCTGCGGCCTTCTCGCACCCAGCGCGCGGCCAGTGCCTGCGACCAGTCGACCGGCTCGCGCAGCGCTGGCAGCAAGGGTTCCAGTCGGGCCAGCACGGCGTCGGCGCGCTGCAGAAAAGCATCCAACCGAGAATCCACGGGATCTCCTTATATTTAACTGATTAGTCAGCGGTGCCGATCAGCTATGCTTGGCCGGCACCGGGCACCAGAAGTGGCAGTACTCATGGATATATCGCTCAAAAACAGGCTGTCGTTCAAGCAGGCGCGCCTGGCTGTATCGATCGGCTTCGTGCTGGGGACCTTGCTGAGCCTGTTTCAGATTGCAATCGATTATGCCAGCGAAGACGCTTCCATCAATCGTGAAATCAAGTCACTGCTGGAAATCATCCAGAACCCGGCGTCGCGCATCGCCTACAACATCGACTCCGAGCTGGCCCAGGAACTCACACTCGGCCTGCTGCGCTCCCCTGCCGTGGTCAGCGCCAGGCTTACCGATAACAACGACGCCGTGCTCTCCAGCGTCGAGCGTCCGATGGCCACCGGGCGTTATCGGGTGTTCAGCGACTGGCTGTTCGGCGAAAGCCGGCAGTTTCAGGAAAAGCTGCACCTCAATCACCTGCCCAATGAAACCATCGGCACACTGTACCTGACCGTGGACACCTTCGCGTTCGGCAGCCATTTTCTGCAACGCGCTGAAATCACCCTGCTCAACGGCTTTGTCCGCAGCCTGGCGCTGGCCGGGATTCTGACCATTCTGTTTTACGCGACCCTGACCAAGCCACTGGTGAGGGTGATCCGCGAATTGAGCAGTCGCGATCCGCGCAACCCTGACCAGGGGAAAATAACCTGCCCGCCCTACCATGCCCAGGATGAAATCGGCGTGCTGGTCGAGACGTTCAACCGTCAGTTTGAAACCATGAGCAGCGAGTTTTCCAGGCGACGCGCGGCCGAGGACCGGCTGACCGACCACCTCAACGAACTGGAAAACATCGTCTCGGCGCGCACCAACGAGCTCAAGGCCAGCAACCTGCGCCTGCGCGAGTCCAATGAAGAACTGCAGATAGCGCGCAGTACCGCACTGGACATGGCTCACGCGCGCTCTGCGTTTCTGGCGCACATGAGCCATGAGATTCGCACCCCGCTCAACGGCCTGCTGGGCATGCTGGCACTGTCGCTGGACAGTCCGCTGAGTGCCGAACAGCGCCAGCAACTGATGATCGCCCACGACTCCGGCAAGGTACTGGTCGAGCTGCTCAACGATATTCTCGACATGTCCAAGTTCGATGCCGGTCATCTGGAGATCGAACGCATTCCTTTCGACCTGGGGATGTTGATCGAGGACACCGCCAACCTGCTGTCGCAGAACGCAGCGCCCAGCGTGGAACTGACCTGTCTGATCGCGCCGGACTTCCCGGCCATGGTCACCGGCGATCCGACCAGGGTGCGACAAATCGTCAGCAACCTGCTGTCCAATGCCCTCAAATTCACCCGTTTCGGGCGTGTGGATGTGCGTCTGACTCACCATCGGGACGCCAGCTCCGGTGAAAACCGGGTGCGCATCGAAGTCCGCGACACCGGCATTGGCATTGCGCAAGACGCGCAGACCCGAATCTTCCAGCCGTTCACCCAGGCTGAAACCGCCATCACCCGCCAGTACGGCGGCACCGGACTCGGCCTGGCGCTGACCAATAACCTCTGCGAGGCCATGAATGGCACGCTGAGCATCCAGTCACAGTCCGGCTTCGGCAGCCAGTTCTGCGCCGAACTGCCGCTGCCGGTGCACGTGGCCGCGGTCACTCAGACCCCGCTCAAAGGCCGGGTGACCGTGGTCAGTTCGGCAGGCAGCGGCCTGGTGGAGCTGCTTGGCAGTCTGCTGCCGTTCTGGGGCGTCGACCTCAAGCGACGCAGCATCGACGATCGCCCGGAAGCCGTGGATCTCGACAGCAGCCCGGACCTGGTGATTACCGACTGCCCCGAGTGCCTGTTCGCGATTCGCCCCACCACGCCCGTGCCGATCCTGCTGGTAACCGCCTATGGCAACTTCATGCCTGGCGAACAGGTCGCCGCCCTGGCCCCGCTGCAACAGCAGGCCCGGCCATTGGCGCGCAACGCGCTTTACCACACACTGCGGCGCATACTGGGTCAGGAAGAAACGGGCCTCAAGGACACACAGGCGCTCGAACACACTGCGCCACGTCTGGCGCGGGTGTTACTGGTGGAGGACAACCCGGTCAATCAACTGGTCGCCAAGGGCATCCTCGGCAAGCTGGGTTGCGAAGTGATCATCAGCAGCCATGGCGGCGAAGCCCTGGAACAGCTGGAGCAGGGCCATTTCGATCTGGTATTGATGGACTGCAACATGCCGGTCATGGACGGCTATGAAGCCAGCCGCCAGATCCGCAGCAGTGGCCGCTGGCCGAACCTGCCGATCGTCGCCCTTACCGCCAATGCCATGCCCGATGAACGCGAGCGCTGCAAGGCGGCGGGCATGAATGACTATCTGGCCAAGCCGTTCCGGCGTGCCGAACTGGTCAGCATTCTGGATCAGTGGATACCCATTACCGGCATCGACTGAAGGCTCAACGCAACAGCGCCTCGATGTCTCCCGTCAGTTCCTCGGGCTTGGTCAGTGGCGCAAAACGTTTGACCAGCCGGCCATCCTGGCCAATCAGGAACTTGGTGAAATTCCACTTGATGCGCTCCGTACCCAGCAAACCGGGAGCCTGCTGCTTGAGCTGCACGAACAATGGATGGGCCTGCTCGCCGTTCACATCAATCTTCTTGAACAGCGGGAAGCTGACGCCGTAGTTCAGCTCGCAAAAGCCGGAAATTGCTCCCTCGTCGCCTGGCTCCTGCTTGCCGAACTGGTTGCAGGGAAAGCCCAGCACCACCAGCCCCTGATCCCGATAGTCCTGCCAGAGCTTCTCCAGCCCCTTGTATTGAGGGGTAAAGCCACATTTGCTGGCGGTATTGACCACCAGCAACGCCTTGCCGGAAAAATCAGCGAGGGTTTTCTGTTCGCCCTTGATCGTCGTGACCGGGATGCTCAGCAGGTTTTCACTCATCAAAGGAGGCCTCGATACTGAAATTGGAACAGGGCGGTGACTGAATCTAAAAGGCGTCTAGGTGCGTGGCACCAGATCCAGGCATACCGAATTGATGCAATAACGCAGGCCGGTGGGTGGCGGTCCATCCGGAAACACGTGGCCCAGGTGCGCATCACATTTGGCGCAGACCACTTCGGTACGAATCATGCCGTGGCTCATATCGCGAACCTCGACCACCGCACTGCCCTCGAGCGGCGCATAGAAGCTGGGCCAGCCGCAGCCTGAATCGAACTTGGTGGTGGAATCAAACAGCGGCTCATTGCAGCAAATGCAGTGATAGATGCCGTCGGTCTTTGTCTCGTTGTACTTGCCGGAGAACGGCCGCTCGGTGCCTTTCAGACGGCAGACGTTGTACTGCTCCGGGTCGAGCATCTGTTTCCACTCTTCCAGCGTTTTCTGCAACTTTTCCACAGGTACACCTCCGAATTCGAAAAACCCTGATCTGTACCTTTTCCGCAGATCAGGTGGCACGTATCATTGCGCCAGGTCAGACGTCAGTCTGGCACCCGCGTTTGTCGTACACAAACCCATTTTCATGGCGAATGTAGCGACCTTCATTGCAAGCCGGCGACAGCTCGTCCATTTTCGGGATCATCACCATGCAGTTCAACAAATCGAACAAGCTCGCAAACGTCTGCTATGACATTCGCGGGCCAGTGCTCAAGCACGCCAAACGCCTGGAAGAGGAAGGCCATCGCATCCTCAAGCTGAACATCGGCAACCCGGCACCGTTTGGTTTCGAGGCGCCGGACGAAATCCTGCAGGACGTGATCCGCAACTTGCCGACTGCGCAGGGCTACAGCGACTCCAAGGGCCTGTTCAGCGCCCGCAAGGCGGTGATGCAGTATTACCAGCAGAAGCAGGTCGAAGGCGTCGGCATCGAAGACATCTACCTGGGCAACGGCGTGTCCGAGCTGATCGTGATGTCGATGCAGGCGCTGCTCAACAATGGCGACGAAGTGCTGGTTCCGGCCCCCGACTATCCGCTGTGGACCGCTGCTGTCGCCTTGTCCGGTGGCAGCCCGGTGCATTATCTGTGCGACGAGCAGGCCAACTGGTGGCCGGATCTTGAAGACATCAAGGCCAAGATCACCCCGAACACCAAGGCGATGGTCATCATCAACCCGAACAACCCGACAGGTGCGGTGTACTCGCGCGAAGTACTGCTGGGCATGCTGGAGCTGGCTCGTCAGCATAATCTGGTGGTGTTCTCCGACGAAATCTACGACAAGATCCTCTATGACGACGCAGTGCACATCTGCACCGCCTCGCTGGCACCGGACCTGCTGTGTCTGACCTTCAACGGTCTGTCCAAGTCGTATCGGGTTGCGGGCTTCCGTTCCGGCTGGATCGCCATTTCCGGGCCGAAACACAACGCGCAGAGCTACATCGAAGGCATCGACATTCTGGCCAACATGCGCCTGTGTGCCAACGTACCGAGCCAGCACGCCATTCAGACTGCACTGGGCGGCTATCAGAGTATCAACGACCTGATTCTTCCTCCTGGCCGCCTGCTGGAACAGCGCAACCGCACCTGGGAACTGCTCAACGACATTCCCGGTGTCAGCTGCGTGAAGCCGATGGGCGCGCTGTATGCGTTCCCGCGCATTGACCCGAAGGTCTGCCCGATCCTCAACGACGAGAAATTCGTCCTCGACCTGCTGCTTTCCGAGAAGCTGCTGGTGGTTCAGGGTACTGCGTTCAATTGGCCGTACCCTGACCACTTCCGCGTCGTGACCCTGCCCCGCGTCGATGAGCTGGAGCAGGCCATTGGTCGCATCGGCAATTTCCTGAAGGGTTATCGGCAGTAAACAGCCAGAGCCCTCTCGCCTGACCTCTCTGCCCCGACCCGCTCGGGGCAGTTTATTTCTGTCTGCCCGAAACAGCATGAACCTCCTGCCGTAAACGCTTCAGGCATCGACCACTCTGGCTCAGGCGCCGTTCAGCCTTGCGGGATTAGCATTGATTGCGACCAGAGGACACAGTTTGAAATAGTCCCTCTGTTGAATAGCAGCAAGCATCACCTTATATACCCGGCATCGAGTTACATATTTACCTGAGGAGAACGTTTCGACCATGATGCGCATTTTGCTGTTTTTGGCCACTAACCTTGCGGTCGTGCTGATTGCCAGCATCACCCTGAGCCTTTTTGGCTTCAATGGGTTCATGGCGGCCAACGGGGTTGATCTGAACCTCAATCAGCTGCTGGTTTTCTGCGCTGTGTTCGGTTTCGCCGGCTCGCTGTTCTCGCTGTTCATCTCCAAGTGGATGGCGAAGATGAGCACCGGTACTCAGATCATCAGCCAGCCTCGCACCCGCCATGAGCAATGGTTGCTGCAGACCGTGGAACAACTGTCCCGCGACGCGGGCATCAAGATGCCGGAAGTCGGTATTTTCCCGGCGTACGAAGCCAATGCGTTCGCCACGGGCTGGAACAAGAACGATGCACTGGTCGCGGTCAGCCAGGGCCTGCTCGAGCGCTTTTCGCCGGATGAGGTGAAAGCCGTACTGGCGCACGAAATCGGCCATGTCGCCAACGGCGACATGGTGACGCTGGCGCTGGTGCAGGGTGTGGTGAACACCTTCGTGATGTTCTTCGCCCGCATCATCGGTAATTTCGTCGACAAGGTGATCTTCAAGACTGAAAACGGTCAGGGCATCGCTTACTACATCACGACGATCTTTGCCGAGCTGGTACTGGGCTTTCTGGCCAGCGCCATCGTCATGTGGTTCTCGCGCAAACGCGAATTCCGCGCTGACGATGCCGGTGCGCGACTGGCGGGTACGGGTGCCATGATCGGTGCGCTGCAACGCCTGCGCTCCGAACAGGGCGTACCGGTGAACATGCCCGACAGCCTGACTGCCTTCGGTATCAACGCCGGCCTCAAGAAAGGCCTCGCCGGCCTGTTCATGAGCCACCCGCCGCTGGAGCAACGCATCGAGGCCCTGCGCCGCCGCGGTTGAATCAGATGGTCGCACCCACGCTCCGCGTGAGACGCTGGTTTTTCTTTGTCAGGGGAAATGAGGTTCGACTCAGGTCACCTTTTCGCCCCTCGGCGACCTACTTTGATGGGGCCAAAGTAGGCAAATCCCCTCGCTCCTGTTTCCGGCCCGACTTCGTCGGGTTCCTTCGCCCTGTCACTGATCCGGGGGTCGCCGCAACGGGCCATCCATGGCCCGGTGCGGCTAACTCGGCGTCCTGCCGAGTTACCCCCGGATCAGCGCCAGGACTCAGCCGTCACTAACGTCGCAATTTGCGTCGTCAGTGCGATCGCGATAAAAAAGCGCTTTTGTGTGCAGTGACTATGGACAAGGCATGACGTTGTGCTGCCTCCAAGAATTGACTCAACGCACAGCAACGGAAGTGAGAGTCGGGAGGCCTGCGCTCTCAGGGTTACAGACGCTCCAACACATAAACATGCTCATCCATACGCTCCAATCCGGCCCTCAACCCCTTGGCACTGCTGTGCAGCGTATCCTGCCCACCAACCTTGGTGACCTCCCAGCTCCCTGACATGACCCTGTGCAGCCATGTGTGCGGCACGGAGAAGGGCGGGCCTTCAAGCAGGGTCTGATCGTATTCCAGGGTGATCAGCAAACCACTGCACGTCTGCGGCATCAGCGCTTCAAGCTGCAGCACGTAGCGTTCACGCATGTCCGCTGGCAAAGCGATCATCGCGGCGCGGTCGTAAAACGCCGCGCAGTGACCGATATCGCGCACAGTCAGCGCGAAGAAATCACCGCACCAGATTTCGATACCCGGCGCAGCGTAGACCTTGAAGTCGCCATGTGACGTAATGTGCGGCCGCTCACTACGCTCAGTGAAATAGCTCTCTACCGCCGCCTCGGAGAGCTCGGCGCCCACCACGTGATACCCCTGCCCCCTCAGCCAGCTCATGTCCTGGCTCTTGCCACATAACGGCACCAGAACCCGCGCTCCTGGCGCAACATTCAAAGAGGACCAATATTGTTGCAGGTCCTTATTGACCTCTGACTGGTGAAAGCCGATCTGCCCGGCACCCCAGCGCTGCAGCCAAAAATCCGCCTGCATGAAACCTCCTGAAAATTCGATAAAAAAACGCCAGAACTTATATTAGATTTAGATCATAAAAATGACCGACTATGAGTCATCCCTCTATTCTGGAGCTTTAAATGTTCCCCAGCCTGTTTATTTCCCATGGCTCCCCCATGCTGGCGCTGGAACCCGGCGAAAGCGGCCCGGCCCTGAAGCGACTGGCTGCCAGCCTGCCGCGGCCTCGCGCCATCGTGATGGTGTCTGCACACTGGGAAAGTCATGAACTGATCGTCAACGGCAATCCACAACCCGAGACATGGCATGACTTCGGTGGCTTTCCGCCCGAATTGTTTGCAGTT
Organism: Plantibacter cousiniae (nom. nud.); assembly: GCF_977070315.1. NCBI lineage: Bacteria > Bacillati > Actinomycetota > Actinomycetes > Micrococcales > Microbacteriaceae > Plantibacter > Plantibacter cousiniae (nom. nud.). The sequence goes on from NZ_CDRVEU010000017.1 coordinate 9,905, forward strand.
CAGTACCCGGCGCAAGGGCTGCCGGAGCTGACGCGCGAGGTGGTTGAACTGCTTGCCGCCAGTGACCTGCCTGCAAGCATCGACAGCAGACGTCCCTTCGACCATGGCGTCTGGGTGCCGTTGTCGCTTATGTACCCGGACGCCGATATTCCGGTGGTGCAGGTTTCGCTGCCCAGCCGCCAGGGGCCGCAATTGCAGACCCGCGTGGGCCGTGCACTGGCCAGCCTGCGTGAACAGGGTGTGCTGATCATCGGTTCAGGCAGCATCACGCATAACCTGCGCGACCTTGACTGGAACGCCGGCCCCGAAAGTATCGAGCCCTGGGCTGCAGCCTTTCGTGACTGGATGATCGACAAGCTGCAAGACGACGATGAAGCCGCACTGCACGACTACCGCAGCCTGGCTCCTCATGCGGCCAGAGCGCACCCCAGTGACGAACACCTGCTACCGCTGTATTTCGCACGCGGCGCTGGCGGTGCCTTCGGCATTGCCTATCAGGGCTTCACCATGGGCGCGCTAGGGATGGATATCTACCGCTTCGATTGATCCCGAAAGCATCCGATCGCCCGAATTCGAAGCAAAAAAATCCCCGAACCAGTCGGGGATTTTTTATTGGCCGATCAGCTCAAGAGCCGATCAGTCTTCGCGATAGCGACGCAGCTTGAGCTGCTTGCCAGCAACGCGGGTGTCCTTGAGTTTGGTCAGCAGACGCTCAAGACCATCTTCCGGCAGTTCGACCAGGCTGAAGCTGTCACGAACCTGGATACGGCCGATCGCTTCGCGGGCCAGGCCGCCTTCGTTGAGAATGGCACCCAGCAGGTTCTTGGCAGCGATACCATCACGCGCACCCAGCGCGGTACGGCAACGAGCACGGCCTTCGGCCAATGGAACCGGCGCACGACGCTCACGCTCAGGACGATCACCACGGTCGCTGCTGCGCTCTGGACGATCACCGCGTGGGGCGTTGTTCGGAACCAGTGGACGCTCGCGCTCGATGGCTGCCAGGGTCAGTGCCTGACCGTTGGTAGCCTTGCGCAGCAGTGCAGCGGCAAGGGCACGAGGGCTGCAGCCGATGTCGGCAGTCAGACGATCGAGCAGATCACCGTGAGTCGATTCGGCATCAGCGACCAGTGGCGACAGGCTGTTGGTCAGTTTCTTGATGCGTGCATCCAGAACGGCCTGGGCATCCGGCAGGCGGACTTCCGCAACCTTCTGACCGGTAACACGCTCGATCACTTGCAGCATGCGGCGCTCACGAGGCGTCACCAGCAGCAGTGCGCGACCTTCGCGACCGGCACGACCGGTACGGCCGATACGGTGAACGTAGGACTCTGGATCGTACGGCATGTCCACGTTGAACACGTGGGTAATACGCGGAACGTCAAGGCCACGGGCAGCAACGTCGGTCGCCACAACGATGTCCAGACGGCCATCCTTGAGGGATTCGATAACGCGCTCGCGCTGGTTCTGGGCGATGTCGCCGTTCAGTGCGGCAGCCTTGTAGCCTTTGGCTTCAAGGGCGCTGGCCAGATCCAGGGTCGCCTGCTTGGTGCGGACGAACATGATCAGGGCGTCAAAGTCTTCGACTTCCAGCAGGCTCAGTACGGCCGAGGTCTTCTGGTCAGCGTGAACCAGCAGGTGAGCCTGCTCGATCGCGGTAACGGTCTGGGTCTTGGTCTGGATCTTGACGTGCTTCGGATCGCGCAGATGGCGTTCGGCGATGGCACGGATCGACTGTGGCAGCGTGGCCGAGAACAGTACGGTCTGACGGGACTCAGGCATGGCCTTGAAGATGACTTCGAGGTCGTCCATGAAGCCCAGTTTGAGCATTTCGTCCGCTTCGTCGAGAACCAGATGGTTCACGGTCGCCAGGACTTTCTCGTCACGACGCAGGTGGTCGCAGAGACGGCCCGGGGTAGCGACGACGATTTGTGCGCCGTTGCGGATAGCCTTGAGCTGAGGGCCCATCGGCGCGCCGCCGTAGACCGCTACAACGGTCACGCCCGGCATTTGTTTTGCGTAGGTCTCGAACGCGGTGGCAACCTGAAGTGCCAGTTCGCGGGTCGGGGCCAGGATCAGTGCTTGCGGCTCGCGCTTGCTCGGGTCGATACGATGCAGGATAGGCAGTGCGAACGCGGCGGTTTTACCCGTACCGGTTTGCGCCTGACCAATCATGTCGTGACCGGCGAGAATAATCGGGATCGATTGCTGCTGAATGGCCGAAGGCTCTTCGTAGCCAGTGGCGACGACTGCTGCAACGATATTGGGATGAAGTTCGAGAGCGGCGAAGCCGCCGATTTCCTGGGTCATGGGTCTGCCTCTAGTGCATCCGCAAAGACCCATGCTTCAAAGCTGCGCGTGCCGTGTACGACCTTGAGGTCACCCTGGCTGCTTTGTCGGCGGGGATTTGCGAAAACGTTTGATGAATGGATCGTCCAGGCTAGTCCGTTGTGCGAACAAGCAACCGAAGCTGGCTTCGGGGAACTGCAATACCTTGACGAGGGCCGTGTTAAGGCCGGCGCGCACTATACCGGAAATACGCACCTTAGTGAGTCTTTTTTTACGAAACGTTGCGCCATTCTTGAGCGGCGGCAGGCCCTGAGGCCGGGTAGAAGGCCGCCTGATCGGGGCGCGGGCCCGAGATTGCGGGCATTACTGCTTAAACGTTTAACCTTTTCTGCGCATCGCCAGCATCCCGGCCTTCGAGGTGTGGCGAATTGTCCCACCCCGTTTTCGGCACAATCGCCTCACTTTTCGCCTGCTCAGGTCGCGGAACGAATCGCCCCGATCAACGACGCCAGCGAGTAACCCAGATGCGCCGCAAGTGCCTCGGCCCGCCCGCTCAACGCGTCGATATCCAGCGTCTGATCCAGGTCGGCCGGCACGAGCAGAATGACGTTGCCCTCCTTCACCGGCAGCTCCCAGTAATGACGGTGGTACAAGCCGCGCAGCAGGGCCGCTCCCAGCGGCTTGCCGTCGTCGGTGGCCCACTGATTGATGATCAGCCAGCCGCCCGGATTGAGCCGCTGCTGACAGCTCTGCAGGAAATTCCAGGCCAGGTGCCCGACCCCCGGCCCTACATCGGTGTACAGGTCGACAAAGATCAGGTCGGCAGGCTCTGTACTGTCGAGCAGGTCCAGCGCATCGCCGATGCGGATATACAGACGCGGATCGTCGTCGAGCCCCATGAACTCCATGGCCAGACGTGGCACATCCGGGCGCAGCTCGATGACCTCCACGTCTTCAAGCGGCAGGAACTTCATGCAGGCCTGGGTCAGCGTGCCGGCACCCAACCCCAGAAACAGCGCGCTTTCCGGCGCATCATGGCACAGCGCGCCGATCAGCATCGCCCGGGTGTAGTCGTACTCCAGCCAGCTCGGATCGGCTGTAAAGGTGCAGCTTTGCTCGATGGCATCGCCAAACTCCAGAAAGCGGTAGTCCTCCACTTCCAGCACGCGAATCATGCCGAAGTCGTCGTGGACCTCGGCCAGGATCCGCTCTACGCGCTCACGCTCTTCCGTCATCACCGTTCCTGGTTGTCTGCGCTGAGCGCAAAATACGAATTGTCGGGCAAGTGCGCGGCTTTGTCACACGTTGTGGCGTGCGGCGCCGCTCCAATGGTCCGCCCCAGACTGGCAGAGCAACGACGAACTGCTAACATGCCGATCCGATTGCACAACCCTAGAGCCAATAATGAGCCAACCCTGGAGCCCCGACAGCTGGCGGGCACTGCCGATTCAGCAGCAACCTCACTACCCTGATGCCGAGCACCTGCACAGGGTCGAACAGACGCTGGCCAGTTATCCGCCGCTGGTATTCGCCGGCGAGGCCCGGGAGTTGCGCCGTCAGTTTGCCGAAGTAACCCAGGGGCGTGCGTTCTTGCTGCAGGGCGGCGACTGCGCGGAAAGCTTCATGGAGTTTTCCGCCGCCAAGATTCGCGATACGTTCAAGGTTCTGCTGCAGATGGCAATCGTGATGACGTTTGCCGCCGGCTGCCCGGTGGTGAAAGTCGGACGCATGGCCGGGCAATTTGCCAAGCCACGCTCGGCCAACGACGAAATCATCGACGGCGTGACGCTCCCGGCGTACCGCGGCGATATCGTCAACGGTATCGGGTTCGACGAAAAGAGCCGTGTACCGGACCCGGAGCGCCTGTTGCAGGCCTATAACCAGTCCACCGCCACCCTGAACCTGCTGCGCGCCTTCGCTCAGGGCGGTTTCGCCGACTTGCATCAGGTCCATAAATGGAACCTGGACTTCATCGCCAACTCGGCGCTGGCCGAGAAATACAGCCAACTGGCGGGGCGTATCGATGAAACCCTGGCGTTCATGCGCGCCTGCGGCATGGACAGCTCGCCGCAACTGCGCGAAACCAGCTTCTTCACCGCTCACGAGGCGCTGCTGCTCAATTACGAAGAAGCCTTCGTGCGACGCGACAGCCTGACTAACGATTACTACGACTGCTCGGCGCACATGCTGTGGATAGGCGACCGTACCCGCCAACTGGACGGCGCGCATGTCGAGTTCCTGCGTGGGGTCAACAACCCGATCGGCGTCAAGGTCGGCCCGAGCATGAACACCGACGACCTGGTTCGCCTGATCGACATCCTCAACCCGGACAACGACCCGGGCCGCCTGAACCTGATCGCGCGCATGGGTGCCAACAAGGTGGGTGATCACTTGCCGCAGCTGATCCGCGCCGTCGAGCGCGAAGGCCGAAAGGTGCTGTGGAGCTCGGACCCGATGCACGGCAACACGATCAAGGCCAGCAGTGGCTACAAGACCCGTGACTTTGCGCAGATCCTTGGCGAAGTGAAGCAGTTCTTTCAGGTGCATCAGGCCGAGGGCACTTACGCCGGCGGCATCCACATCGAAATGACCGGACAGAACGTCACCGAATGCATCGGTGGCGCCCGTCCGATCACTGAAGACGGCCTTTCGGATCGCTATCACACGCATTGTGACCCACGCATGAACGCCGATCAGTCACTGGAACTGGCCTTCCTGATTGCCGAGACCCTCAAGCAGGTCAGGCGCTAAACAAAAAACCTCGGTGCAACGGCCCGCTCAATGCTTGAGCGGGTCGTCCCAGAAAGGACGCTCGGCTTCCTGCTGAATGTCGGCACGGCTCAAACCCAGGTCCTTCAGTGTTCCGTCACTCATCTGCGCCAGCAAGTGACGCTGGCGGTGCAGTTCAAGCCAGCGTTGCAGATGACGCTTAAGCACTGAGAACACTGCGCCTGACCGCGCCCTTCCATTGACCCCATCCACCAACACGCATTGTTTCTGACCTTTCATCATCCTGCCCTCCATTTGGGATGACGAAAGTCTCTCGCCGGGCGTAGGATCAATCCAACGAATGTTTCTTATGCCTTCCATCCGGGAGATTGATGTATTGGCCAACTACCCGAGCATTGATACCGAACTGTTGCGCACCTTCGTGGCGATTGCCGATCACGGCGGTTTTACCCGTGCAGGCGAAGCCGTCAATCGCACGCAGTCGGCGGTCAGCATGCAGATGAAGCGTCTTGAGGAAGACGTCGTGCAGCGCCCGCTGTTTCAGCGTGAAGGCCGGGTTCTGAACCTGACTGCCGAGGGCCAGGTACTGCTCGGTTACGCACGACGGATCCTCAAGCTGCACAGCGAGGTGTTCAACACCTTGCGCGAGCCGCACATGATCGGCGTAGTAAAAATCGGCTCGCCGGACGATTACGTGATGCGCTTCCTGCCCGGCATTCTGGCGCAGTTCGCCCAGGCCTATCCGCTGGTTCAGGTGGAAGTGCATTGCGAGCCATCGGACCTTCTGCTGCAACGCCGCGACCTTGATCTGACCATCGTCACGCGCAAGCCCGGCACTGAGATCGGCACACTGCTGCGTCAGGAGCGTCTGATGTGGATGGAAGCCATCGGCTTTGCCCCACATGAGCAAACGCCCATTCCGCTGGCGATGTTCAACACCCACTGCTTCTGTCGTGACTGGGCCTGCAATGCGCTGGACGGCGCGGGGCGCGATTACCGCATCGCCTACAGCAGCTCGAGCATGGCAGCGATCACCGCAGTGGTCAGCGCGGGCCTGGCAGTCACCGCACAGTTCCAGAGCCTGGCCACAGCGGATTTGCGTATCCTCGGCGAGGCGGAACAATTGCCACAGTTGCCGACCGCCAGCATCGTCCTGCTGCGCAACCCTGAAAATCCCTCGCCCATCACCGAATGCATGGCCGATTACATCATCGCCGGTTTCAAACCTTGAGCGCGAGAATGACCGCACAGAGCACCAGAAACACGCAGAACATCAGGCGCAGGGTTCGCTCGGGTAACGAATGCGCCAGTTTCACGCCCCAACTGATGCTGGCCAGGCCGCCGATGGCCAGCGGAATGCCCATCGACCAGTTGACGTGATCGTGCAGCGCGTAGGTGACCAGCGTGATGCCGGTGCTCGGCGCCGCCAGGGACAGCGCCAGCCCCTGGGCCACGACCTGGGTCGTGCCGAAGACGCTGGTAAGGATCGGCGTCGCCACTACCCCGCCGCCAACGCCAAACAGGCCACCGGTCACGCCGGACCCGACGCCCAGGAGCCATAACCACTTCTCATGACGCAACCCGCCAGCGGCCTGCTTGCTGCGCCAATACATCTGCGCAACGTTGAACACGGTCAGCACCACCAGAAAACCGACGAAGCCCAGGCGCATGCCCTGCGGGTCGACGCGGACCGCCAGCAGTGAGGTCAGCCAGGCAAAAATGAAACTGGGGATGATCAACATCAGCGCATTACGCAGCAGAATCCGGTTGCGCTGGTTGTAACGCCACAAGGCAAGCAACACATTGGGCAGGACCATCAACAAGGCGGTCCCTTGAGCGAGTTGCTGATCCAGACCGAACAGCACCCCGAGCGCGGGAATTGCCACCAGACCACCACCGATGCCGAACAACCCTCCCAGGGTGCCCATCGCTGCACCCAGCAATACAAACATCACAATTTCAATCACACTGCGTCCCCACCCGGTCAATGACCAAATGCTACGCAGTCCTGCTCTGGACCGACACCCGATGACGCCGTTTTTTCACGCGTCACGCACAATGCCAGCGATTCGAGCATGCACGAGCGAAATTATCTGGCGCATTAAAGAGTGCAACACTAAGTTAAACTCATTCGACTGAGTTTGAGGACCTGATATGAGTGCCGACGAAAGCCCGACCCGCTCCGCACCTGCCGATTGCGATTCGCTGCTGCTGGATAACCAATTGTGTTTTGCCCTGTATTCCACCTCGTTGATGATGACCAAGGTTTACAAGCCGCTGCTGCAGGCGCTCGGGCTGACCTATCCACAGTATCTGGCGATGATGGTGCTGTGGGAAAAGGACGGGCTTACTGTAGGGGACGTCAGCACGCGTCTGCTTACCGATCCGGGCTCATTGACGCCGCTGCTCAAACGCCTCGAAGGCGAAGGCCTCATCAGCCGTACGCGCAGCAAGGAAGACGAGCGGGTGGTGTTGCTTCACCTCACCGCACAGGGACGCGAATTGCAACAAAAGGCCTTGAGCGTACCTGGTTGCATTCTCTCGTCGAGCGGGCTGACCATGGAAAAGCTTCGCGACCTGCAGGCCCAGTTGCTGGAGCTGCGCGAGCACCTGCACCATAGTCTCTAGAAAAAAAGCGTTACCCGGCTCTCGTCATGCCCGACCACCAAGCGTGAGGTCTGGCAGGCCCTTCAAGCCTGTTGCCTCGCCCGCCAACGACCAGCCTCGAACTTTTTTGCAAAATTAGCTTGCGCGCAAACTATCCTTGGACTACCTTTGCCCTGCGATTAGTTAGCGCGCAAGTATTTAGCGCAATCAAACCTTCATCGAACGAGGAAAGATCATGGACACTCTTTACACCGCAGTTGCAACCGCCACCGGCGGCCGTGATGGTCGTGCTGTCTCCAACGACAAGATTCTCGACGTCAAGCTGGCGACCCCGAAAGAGCTCGGCGGTGCTGGCGGCGCAGCCACCAACCCTGAGCAGCTGTTTGCTGCCGGTTATTCGGCCTGTTTCATCGGTGCATTGAAGTTCGTGGCCGGCCAGAGCAAACGCAGCATTCCGGCAGACACCTCGATCACCGCCCATGTAGGCATCGGCCAGATCCCGGGCGGTTTCGGTCTGGACATCGATCTGCATGTCAGCCTGCCAGGTCTGGAACAAGCCGACGCTCAGCAACTGGTCGATGCCGCTCACGTGGTCTGCCCTTACTCCAACGCCACTCGCGGTAACGTCGATGTGCGCCTGCATGTAACGGTCTGATCCTGTCGGACGCCTGAGTGACCGCTGTCCGGCAGGAATCCCAGGCACAAAAAAACCCGCAGTGATGCGGGTTTTTTGCATAACGGGGTTACAAAACCATGCTTACTTCGCACGGCCTTTGTAGGAACCGCCTTCACGGGTATCGATCTCGATCATGTCGCCGATTTCGATGAAGTCAGCAACGCTCAGCTCGGTGCCGTTTTTCAGTTTGGCAGGCTTCATGACCTTGCCCGACGTGTCTCCACGAGCGGAGCCTTCGGTGTAGTCGACCTGACGCACGATAGTGGTCGGCAGTTCTACGGAAACCAGACGGTCTTCGAAGAACACGGCTTCGCAGACGTCGGTCATGCCTTCTTCGACGAAAGGCAGAACGCTTTCGATGTCTTCGGCGTTCAGCTCGTACATGGTGTAGTCAGTGGTGTCCATGAACGTGTAGGTGTCACCGCTGATGAACGACAGGGTGGCTTCCTTGCGATCCAGGATCACGTCGTCCAGCTTGTCGTCAGCGCTGTAAACGATCTCGGTCTTGTAACCGGTCAGCAGGTTTTTCAGCTTGGTCTTCATGATCGCGCTGTTACGACCGGACTTGGTGAATTCAGCTTTCTGAACCAGCCAAGGATCGTTTTCGAGACGGATCACGGTACCGGGTTTCAGCTCTTTACCAGTTTTCATTGCATATATCCGAATTTGGATGGAATTAACCAAAGGCTCTGTACGAGAAACAACCTGCGCAGGCCTTTTTCGTACAGAGCCTTGTATCAAGGCCGCGTATCATAGCGAATTTACATAAAACTGCACCAGCGCCGTGGCAAGATCAGTCTGTGCGGCTTGTTGCTGGCACCAGCGTTCGGCATGTCGCTCGATCTGCGGCCAGTGTTCTGCCAGCGCCGTCCAACACTCGCCAAGGTCGCCGCCGACATTCCAGCGCTGCCAGAACTGATTCACCGCTTGAGCGGCCGCCGGGGAAAGACCCGCGAGGTAGAGCGTTAAAAACGCATCGAGCTTGGGCAGATGCGCGTCTTCTTCCTGCTGATAGATGTGCCAGAGCATCGGCCGCCCCGCCCACTGCGCACGCACGAACGAGTCCTCGCCGCGCACAATGTTGAAATCACAGCTCCAGAGCAGTTGGTCGTAAAGCTCCTGACGGATGAACGGCAGGACCTGAACCGTCAGCCCCCCGCGGACCTGAATGAACCCGGCGTACAGCGGATCGTCGATACCCAGCCAGCGCTGCAGGTCGCCGAGAATGCGCCCCTCCGGCACCAGAAGATGCGTCGGCCGGCTGTCGCTGGCCAGGACGTCGAGCCAACTGCCGAGCGCGGGGTTTTCATAGGCAAATACCGAGATCAACCGCGCCTCGGCCAACGCTTCGATATCCAATCCCGTCAGAAAGCCTTGTTTCGCGACCATGTCTCGCTGAAACACCTGACGCTGCTCGATCAGGTTTGCTTCGCGCAGCAACCCACCCGTGGCCTCGGAAAAGCCCGGGAAGAAAAAGAACTTCTTCAAACCGTTCGACTGTGGCGAAGGCAGGCCGTGGCAGCCGGACACCCAGTCTTCGGCGCTGAGATAATCGAGATTCAGCCACAGCGGCCTTGGCGAACGCTGCAGCATCGATTCGGTATAGCGCGTCGGCAAGCGGCAGGCGAAGGCTTCGATGACCACGTCAGGAATATCGGTGCTCACCCAGTCGGTCGGCCACTGGCAGACGCTCACGCCCTCTTGCCACTGTTGCCGGGCCTGTGGATCTGCACCGGGGCACAAGCGAACGAAAGCCGACAGGTCATCGATCCATAAACGCACCTGCAGGCCGTGCTCGGCAGCCAGCTGGCGCGCCAGCCGCCAGGTCACGCCCGCATCACCGTAGTTGTCGACTACGCTGCAAAAAATATCCCACGAGGCTTTCATCCTGACTCCCTGAGGCTGGATGGCAAAAAACGCTGATTGTCGTTCAGAACGGCACGTTGTCACCAGCCTGGTGCTGCCAGGCAAACATGCTGCACAGTTTTCATGCCTGGGCATCAGGCATGGCACAATCACATCTGTTGGCCTGCAAGGAGTTCAGCCATGTCATTTCCCACCCGCCGTCGCGACCTGTACGTGTCGTTGAAATTGATCGTGTGCATCGCGCTGGGCATCTGGCTGGGCGCCCTGGCGGTGTTTCTGACCGCCCTGCTCTACTACAAAAGCCTGCCACCGACCCAGGCCCAGGCGCTGGACAATGCCGCCGCGCAGTTGACCGCACCGCCCGCGCAAAAGGCCGCCTCCCCGTCTGCGCCGGAGACCGAGATGTTTCGCAAATATGAGCAAAGCCTGCGTGAAAGCGAGGCCCGCCAGGCGCGTGAACAGGCTCAGGAGCAACAACAGCGTACCTTCAACCGTTCGAAGTGTGATTTCTGGATACAGCAGGATCGCACCGCATCAAGCGAGAAAAGCCGTGCCAGCATCGATCAGTACTGCGGATGAACCATGAATAAACGGGATGTACTGCAACTGATCATCGATAAACTGAACATCGATCTGGACATCGCCGAACGAGCGGCGCAGACCGCCTACGAAACGGCAACCCACGAAGAGAACATCGCCGAGAACAAGTACGACACGCTAGGGCTGGAGGCCTCTTATCTGGCAGCCGGACAGGCACGCCGCGTCGAGGAAATTCGTCAGTCGCTGGCGCTTTATCGAAAATGGTCGCTCAAGCCATTCGATGAATCGCGCGGTATTCAGACCGGTGATCTGATAGTTGTCGAGGATGCGGGCGGGCAGACACACTATCTGTTCCTCGGCCCCGATGCTGCCGGGCTGAAGGTCAGCGCAGGCGATCAACTGGTCACCGTCATTACTGCCAGAGCCCCCCTCGGGCAGAACCTGCCGGGCAAATTCGAAGACGATGCTGTACAGATTGTCATCAACGGCAGCCGACAATCCTACGAGATCACACAAACGTTGTGACACACCCGGCATCTACAGGGTTGATCGCATCAAGTTTTTGTAGGTAAGGTGAACCGTCGGCATCACCACCGCAACCGGGGCAACATCAAAGCAAACAAGGACTAAAACCCAAGGAGATTTTTCATGACGAACGTCATCGCATTCCCTGACGCCCATGAACGTGATCGCCTGAAGTCCAGCCAAGATCCGGCGTTGAGATACTTGAACAAGAAAGAACGACAACTGATCGACCAACTGCGTTCGACCAGCCATGCGGGACGGCAGTACGTTTACGACTATGCGAGCATCATGCACTTGTCCAGGCCGCTGTATCCCGAGCCAGTGGATTGATCACGATCGCATAACCTGATCAAAGTCTGCGCCGTTGAATCGGCGCAGACCTGGAGGTTTCGCTTGCCGGATTCAGCGGGCCAGCGAGAAGATCAGTGCTGAAATCGCCACCACACCGGCGGCAACCACAAAGTAGTTGGACCATGCGCCAGCGTATTTGCGCATGGCCGGGACTTTGTGGATAGCGTACATCGGCATCAGGAACAGCAGAGCCGAAATCACCGGCCCGCCCAGGGTTTCGATCATGCCCAGAATGCTTGGGTTAAGCGTTGCCACCAGCCAGCACACCACCAGCATGAACGCCGCGGTCATACGGTCCAGCGCCTTGGGTGCAGGACGACGACCCGCTTTCAGAACCAGGCCTTTCAAGCCCTCGCTTGCACCGATGTAATGACCCAGAAACGACTTGGAAATAGCCACGAACGCAATCAGCGGTGCGACAAAGGCGATGGTCGGGTTATTGAAGTGGTTGGCCAGGTAGGACAGGATCGAAATGTTCTGCGCCTTGGCCTCGGCCAGTTGAGCAGGTGACAGTGTCAACACGCAACTGAACACGAAGAACAGCACCATCACCACCATCAGACCGTGGGCGCGGGCCAGAATCTGCGAGCTGCGTACCTCTGCGTTTTCACCATACTGGCGTTTCTGATCAACGGCAAAGGCCGAGATGATCGGTGTGTGGTTGAAAGAGAACACCATCACCGGGATGGCCAGCCACAGCGTAGGTACGAACGCCGATAGCTCGGGGAACGTCGTAGCGGTACTCAGAATGCCGCCGGTCCAGTGCGGGATGAGGAATACCGCGAGAAACAACAGAGCGACGATGAACGGGTAAACCATCAGGCTCATGGCCTTGACGATGAACCGCTCGCCGCAACGCACCACGGCCAGCAGGCCCATGATCAGCACGAAAGCCAGTGCGGCGCGTGGCGGTGGCGTGATGTGCAACTGATGCTCAAGAAAACTGCCAACGGTGTTGGTGAGGGCCACGCTGTAGATCAGCAGGATCGGGAAGATTGCGAAGAAGTACAACAAGGTGATCATCGCACCGGCACTCTTGCCGAAATGCTGTTCGACCACATCGGTGATGTCGGCACCTTCACGCCCTGACAGCACAAAGCGCGTCAACCCGCGGTGGGCGTAGAAGGTCATGGGAAACGCCAGCAGCGCCAGCGCCATCAATGGCCAGAAACCGCCGATACCTGCGTTAATTGGCAAAAACAGGGTACCCGCACCGATGGCGGTACCGAACAATCCGAGCATCCAGGTGGTGTCATTACGATTCCATGACGCGATGCTCTCGGGAGCTACATCCAGACGTTCTACGACGCCATTAGCCTGATCATTCATCCGGTCGACTCTCCGTGGCCGGTTTATCAAAAAGGGAAACGCGTCGAAAAAACCGGCAGTTCAGCGCCCCCCTCGAAAACAGCGGGCGAGATTCTCCGGGATTGACGCCAGAAGTCAAAGGCTTGTAGGACAATAGTTTCCTCCACAACAAGTCGGCATTCGAGCGCACGCCTTTTGTACAAAAGGCTGGAGGACGGTCGACCTCTTGTCGAGGAATTAGTGTTTCAACAGCTTACAGGCTCAATCAAGCCGCCCACGCGGCCTAACATCCGGGAACAGTTCTGCGTTTTCCTGGAGGGACCGGCAGCGATACCATGCCGCGCCTGTACAGTGCGCAATGGATGGTCGTCAGGCAGATAAGCGCACCGGCAGCTGAATATGATCCCGGCAAAAACCCCTTCAAGGACCCAAAACGATGTTGAGCATCAACGCCGGGCCGTTCGCCCTCGCGATACCCCACCTGTTGTTGTTGGGCGCCTTGATGACGGCCACCTGGATAGTGGCGCGGCTTGTCCGGCATACCCTGTCCAGAAAGACCGCCGTGTTCGGACTCTTCATTCTGGGTGTCGCCAGCGCACGTATCGCGTTCGTCCTGACCTATTTCGCACAGTACAGCGACACTCCCTGGAAGGCACTGGACATCCGTGATGGCGGCTTTCTGGTCTGGCCCGGGGTTATCTGCGCCCTGCTGGGCGGCTTGATCATCGGCTGGCGCCGTCCCGAACAGCGTCGCGTCCTGACGTTCGGGATGGGCGTCGGACTGGCGATCTGGGTATCGGGCGGCTTGATTCTGGATCATTATCAAAAGCGTATTTCACTGCCTGATACAACACTTCGGACGCTGACTGGCGAGCCGGTCAGGGCGTCCGACTACCGGGGCAAATCGGTGGTCATCAACCTGTGGGCCACCTGGTGCCCTCCGTGTCGCCGCGAAATGCCGGTGCTGCGCGACATGCAACGGGAACGCAAGGACATTACATTTCTGTTCGTCAATCAGGCCGAAAGCGCCGGGACAGTCAGCGACTATCTGTCCAAACAGCAACTGGTGCTGAGCAACAGTTTTCTGGATCCGGACGGCGAGTTCGCCCGCCAGGTCGGTTCGGCGGCGCTGCCCACCACTCTCTTCTATTCGCCGGGCGGACGCCTGATCGGTAGCCATCTGGGCGAATTGTCCAGAGCCAGCCTCACTCATTATCTTGATAAATAGTCAGGTATTCACCTGACTGATTGAGCTGAAGTTCTCATTGCGAGCGAAAGCCTGCTGCAACGTTTCATCTATCCATGTATAAATGCGCTGACACATTGGCCCTCTCTGGAGACTCAGCGCATGCGTTACGCGCTCGATCATAAGGCCCAAACGCACCAACGCATTGTCAAGGAAGCGTCCATGCGCTTCCGTCGTGACGGCATTGGTGCTACGGGCTTGCAACCTTTGATGAAGGCACTTGGCTTGACCCATGGCGGGTTCTACGCGCATTTCAAATCCAAGGATGATCTTGTTGAACAGGCATTGAGTCACGCCCTCGACAATGTAAAAGGAATCACCAGCGACGTTTTCGCCAGACAGGACTCGCTCAGTGAATTCATTGATCTCTACCTATCGATAGCCAGCCGCGATGCGGAGGACGGGGGGTGCCCGTTACCGACCATGTGCCTGGAACTGGGCCAGCGCGATCAGCCCAGCATGACGACGGATAAAATCATCCTTCACCTGCTGGAGCAGTTCGACAAGCCCCTCGCGGAGAATGGAATGGAGTCCAAAAGCCTGCCGGTGCTGTCCGCACTGGTGGGTGGTCTGGCACTCGCCCGCAGCGCTTTTGACGAGGAGCTGTCACAGCGCATTCTGGACACGACCCGCGACTATCTCAAACAGGAGATAAAAAAGAGCACCAACTGACCCTCTGGTACAGACACTTTCGCGGGGAGCGTCTCAGCGAGAGTTTATAAAAACACAGGCCAATCATTGATCGGCCTGTGTTTTTACTGGCTGAAACGCTGTTCAGTCGATCGCAAGTTTTTCGCGATTCCTCTCCAGAATGGCCTTGCCGATCCCCTTGACCTCTATCAACTCATCAATCGACGTGAACTCACCGTTGGCTTCCCGGTAAGCCACAATGGCATCGGCCTTGTTCTTCCCGATACCCGCCAGTTCTTTCTGCAGTGTTTGCGCATCGGCAGTATTGAGATTGACCCTGTCCTTGCGTTGCTCAGGCGCCGCAGTGGGCGCGGTGTCCTCCATCATCGGCGAATGGGATACCGAGGGCGCCGATGTGGCGGGCTGAGACACAGGGGCGGCATTGACCGCAACCGAGGCACTGGTGAGCAAGGCAAAGATCAGGGCACTGAAAATAGGGGTTCGCATAGATAAGGCTCCATAGCAGTTCAAGGCAGCATCCACATGCTGTGCCTGAAACTTAGACCAGCGTCCCCTCCTGGAAAAGCACTCGAGCGTTGCTGCCTGTTGCCGGATCGTTCAACGTATTTCCGCCTCTGCCCAGAGCCCCGGCGGTGCTGATGAAATCACGTTTCGCCGCTGCGTTCCTGATACATCCAGTCAACGATTTCGCCCTCTGGCGTATAACCGTTTACCGTTTCGCGCAGCAACTGACGCACACTGGTGTAATCGTCGCGGTCGACCGCGTCCAGCAGTTTTGTCAGGCGGCCTTTCAATACATCCCACGGCAGGCAATCTTCGTTTGCACTCATGATCATCGGGTGCTCGGTGGCAACCACGTTGTCGCCGATCAACAGTTCTTCATAGAGTTTTTCGCCTGGACGCAGCCCGGTGAACTCAATGGAGATATCACCGTGCGGATTTTTCTCCGAGCGAATGGCCAGACCGGACAGGTGGATCATCTTCTCGGCCAGTTCGACAATCTTGACCGGCTCACCCATATCGAGAACGAAAACGTCGCCGCCATGCCCCATGGAGCCCGCCTGAATGACCAACTGAGCGGCTTCGGGGATGGTCATGAAGTAGCGGGTGATTTTGGGATGCGTCACCGTCAGCGGCCCGCCTGACTGGATCTGCTTGTGGAACAGCGGGATCACCGAACCGGACGAGCCAAGCACGTTGCCAAAGCGAACCATGGTAAAGCGGGTCTTGTTGACCTGATAGACATTGGCCTTGTCGCCGAAGATCACTGGTGCGGTTTCACGGCTCAGTGCCTGCAATATCAATTCGGCGAGACGCTTGGTACTGCCCATTACATTGGTCGGGCGGACCGCCTTGTCGGTAGAGATCAGGACAAAGTTGGACACGCCTGCCTGCAACGCCGCCTGGGCGGTATTGAGCGTGCCCACAACGTTGTTGATGACGCCTTCGGCAATATTGTGCTCGACCATGGGCACATGCTTGTAGGCCGCAGCGTGATAGACCGTGTCGACCTTCCAGGTTTTCATGATCGACAGCAATTTGGGGTGGTTGCGCACCGAACCGAGTATGGGCAGCAATTTCACCGCAAGTGACTCACGGGCCGAGCGCTGTTCAAGCTCGGAAAGAATGCTGTAGAGATTGAATTCGCTGTGGTCCAGCAACAGTAACTGGGTAGGCTGCAGCAACAATATCTGTCGGCACAGCTCGGAGCCGATGGAGCCGCCAGCGCCGGTCACCAGCACCGTTTTGCCCTTGATGCAGTGCTCAAGCAGGTTATCGCGGGCCGGGACTGCATCGCGCCCCAGAAGGTCTGCAATGTCGACTTCCTGAAGGTCATCGACCTTGACCCTGCCAGCGGCCAGATCCATGAAGCCCGGAACGCTTCGTACGTGCAGCGGAAAGCCTTCCAGAAAACCGAGTATTTCCCGACGACGTCCACGCGACGATGAAGGGATTGCCAGAAGGATTTCCTGAGCCCCCGTGGAATCGATCATTCGCTGGATGTTTCGCGGTTTGTAGACCTGAAGACCGGAAATAACCCGGTTGGAAATCGATTCATCATCATCGATGAACGCCACCGGATGCATCAGACGGCCCATGCGCAATGCGGCGACCAACTGGTTTCCCGCAGCGCCAGCGCCGTAGATGGCAACCTTCTGCAAACCGTTGTCGCTCTTGGCGAAAGGTACGTGCTGCGCCGCAGCGAACCAGTCGCCGAGAAAATACTGCCGCATGGCCAGTCGCAGACCGCCGATCATGACCATGCTCAGCCACCAGTAATTGAAGATCACCGAACGCGGGACCAATTGCTGGTGGTTACTGTAAACGTAGACCATGCACCCAAGGATCAGCGACGACATCGTCACGGCCTTGATGATGGCAATCAGCGCATCATTGCCGAAATAGCGCATCACTGCGCGATACATGCCGAACCGGATGAACAGCGGGATAGCCGCAACGGGCGCACTGATGAACAGCCACGTGTGCTTCTCGAGCGGATTGATCAGCTCATCGATACCCAGTCGTACGACAAACGCCATCCATAGAGCCAACCAGACCAACAGGACGTCGGCAGCCACCTGAATTATTCGTTTTTTGCGGCGTGGTAGAGCCAGTAATCTGGTCCGCAACCTGCTCATCAATTTTTTAATGCTCCGTTATGCTACCGGTTGCAACATGATCTGAAATCGGTACCTGTGAAACAGCTACGTGTCTGAGACAACCAGAAAAACACTTCGTTACCTTATTCTGCCTTGCCGGCGCGGAACCTCAGCGCCAGTAGAATCAGCGGGCAGTAAGCAACTACCGCCCATATAAGCCCTTCTCCATCGCCCAGCGCAACCCATAGTGCAATCGGCAGCAACCAGACAAGATTGATCAGCCCCACTGCAAGCGTAACCGGCACATGCCGGCCGTAATGACGCGACGCAAACTGATACGCGTGGCTGCGATGTGCCTCGTAGAGCTTTTCCTTGCGTAACAGGCGTCGCACGAGGGTCACGGTCGCGTCGACGATAAACACTCCCAGCAGAATCAACCAGGACCAGAATAACTGAGGTGAGGCCCAGGAACCCTGAATGGATAGCACACCGAGCACTATCCCGAGGAAGCCGCTGCCCGCGTCGCCCATGAATATCTTCGCCGGCGGGAAGTTCCAGTAGAGGAAACCTGCTGCGGCAGCGCCCAGCATGAGCACTTCCCAGGACAGCCCGGCGTGGCCATCCAAGGCATAGATGATGCTCATGCCCAGGCATACAGTGACCGCCTCGATACCGGCGATACCGTCTATTCCGTCCATGAAGTTGTAAAGGTTCAGCATCCACACCAGATAGAACGCCGCGAGTACTTGCCAGAATGGCCCCAGGTCGACCGTCCAGCCCATGACGTCAAGCGGGGCAAGACCGTCCAGCCAGAACAAGGCCCATGCAGCCGCAGCAAAATGCCCCAGCAGGCGCCATCGTGCGGCGATATGCCCGTGATCGTCCATGAAACCGATCACCGCCACCAAGCCGCCCGAACCGACGATGGCAACAAGCGCAGAGCAAGGCAGATAGCCGGCCCACCCCAGCAAAGCCATCGCCATGACGAAAGTGATGACGATGGCAACGCCGCCACCTCTGGGCGTGGGTATGGAATGCGAACTTCGAGCGTTTGGAATGTCGATCAGACTTTTGGCGAGCGCATACTTGCGCAACAACGCCGTTAGAATCAGAGACAGAAAGGCAATAGCGATGACCGACAGCCACTCAATCATGCTTGTCGTGTTCCAGATAATATCGAGCGGTGTCCTGCATGGCGTGTTCAATACTCACAGGTGGAAGCCAATCCAGCATCGTACAGGTTTTACTGATATCGACCTGCAGCGAGTTGCACAGCCGTTGTGAAAAAGCCTTCTTGCCCAACAGTACTGCAGCCGCGTTCAACAGCACAGTCGGCACCGGCAGCAGCCGGGCAGGTTTGCCCAGGGCCTTGCCCATTTCGCGCAGCAGCCTGGCCGTGGACAGATCATCACCGTCACTGACCAGAAACGTCTGGTCAGCCGCAGCAGGATGATCGACACAGACGGTCACCAGGTCTGCCAGGTTATCCACCGCCACCAGGCTTCTACGATTATCGATGGCCCCGAGCGGCAACGGCAGCCCTTTGTCCAGCCAGCGCATCATGCTTCTGAAGTTCGCCTTGACCCCCGGACCATAGACCAATACCGGTCGAATGATCACCACCTGCATACCGGTGCGGGCAGATAACTCGCGCAAGCCCTCTTCGGCCCTGTGCTTTGACACGCCATAGGCATCCAGCGGATTGCACGGGTCGCTCGCACTGAATGGCGCGCCCGGAAGCGTAGACTCGCCATTGGCCTTGATGGAACTGATAAAGATAAAGCGTCTGACGCCTGCCGCTGCGGCCTGCTCGGCCAGATTCAGCGTTGCGGTGACATTGGCGCGGAAGTATTCCTGGTCCGGTGCGTCAGCGGTCTCGTTGAGTACATGCACCCGGGCAGCACAATGAATCACCACGTCCGCGCCGGTTACAAAACTTGCCCATTGATTGTCCGGCGCCAATGATTGCGCACTGACAACATCGATGCGCGAGTCGGAAGCAGCATAGGCGCCCCGGACCGCAACCCGCACAGAGCAGCCTGTGCGTTCGATCAGTCGGCGAACCACAGCACTGCCCACGAAACCTGTCGCACCTGTTATTGCAACCAATGCAACATCACCGCTCATGCAAACACGCCCTTCCAAATCGGCCAAATATTGCTTAAGTAACGCGTTTTGACAACTGAAATATGTTCAAGCCATTTTATAACTTTCACGATGACGTTCAACGTACCCCAGGGACAATGCACGATAATCATGCATTGGCACTCACTTGCAAGAATTCGATTACCGCATCAGCCGACAACTAACGTGCTCATCGCGCCTTCAAGGGATAAACAGTTCCAACGGGCGTTTCTTGAGCGAGTACTTGCGACTCAGAATATTGCCCAGAACCTTTTTCGCGGCCGCCTCGCCATGCACCAGCCTGATCTGCGTCGGCCACTCTTTCATCCCCGTCACGAACTCGACCAGTTCGACCTGATCAGCGTGGGCAGAATAGCCTTTTGCGGTGTGGACCCCGGCATTTATATCGAAGCGCTCGCGGTCCAGCTCTACATAGCCGCCCGACGGGCCGTGCAACTGAATGGCCTCGCCCGGCGTTCCCTTGCCCTGATAGCCGACAAATACCACGTTATGCCGTGTGTCACCGAGCATGGCTTTCAGGTAATTAACGATCCTGCCTCCGGCACACATACCGTTACCGGCAATCACGATGGCCGGACGCGCCGTACTGGCCAGGTAATTGACAGTGCGCAGATGTTCCTCATGGGTGTCGACGGTAACCAGTTGTTCGAAGCCCAACGGCTTTCTGCCGACGTCGAGCCTTAACCGCGCGCCCTCATCCCAATAGTCTTCAAACGACTGATAGACCTTGGTAAAGCGACTCGCCAGAGGCGAATCAAGGATGATCGGCAACCTCGACCAGTCCGGATCACCGTCACCCGGCTGCCTACCGTTTTCGACGGCATGATTCGATGGCATCTTGCGTCGCAGTGTGTCTTCCAGCTCGTAGAGCAATTCCTGGGTTCGGCCGATGCTGAATGCCGGTATCAGGACGGTGCCGTTATCCTCCAGCGCCTTGTCTATGATGCGCTCAAGCCCTTGCTGACGAATGCTGCGATCTTCGTGAACACGATTGCCATAGGTGCTTTCCAGCACCAGCACATCCGCGCGCTCGGGCGGCTTCGGCGCAGGCAGAAACGGCGTATGACTCGCCCCCAAATCACCGGAAAACACCACGCGCACAGAACGCGTTTGTGCAGGGTATTGAAGATCGCATTCTATATAGGCAGATCCCAGTATGTGCCCGGCACGCTGCAAACGGACCCGGCAATGCAGGGATTCGTTGTCGACCAGGCTGAACCATTCATCAAATGGCAGAGCGATGATTCTCTTGTTGATGACATCCAGGTAGCGTCCGACTTGCCCGGGGTCGTGTGCAAATTCGATTTTCAGAAGATCTTCCATGACCAGTGGCAACAGGTGGGCACTGGGCTCACTGCACAGTATCGGCCCCTTGTAACCGGATGCCAGCAACTCGGGAATACGCCCGACATGGTCATTGTGCACATGGCTGATCAATAACGCTCTGACAGCCTCCGGGTCGAATCCGAATGAAGCGGTCCCGGACTGCCTGCCGCGCTCCTGCACCGACCCGCAGTCAATCAGCAGGCTGCTCGATGCATCCATGTGCAATTGATGACACGAGCCCGTGACTGTATCGACAGCGCCGTGATGAATGATTTGCGGATAAGACATGCAGTCACCTTTTCTTGCCAGCCTGCTCTGAATACGCGGTACATCCGGCAGCAGGTCTGAACATTAAGTTTCGGCGCATTCTGCACTTGAACGATTCATTTTCAAGCCTTGACACAAGGCAGTCAGGGCAGCAGTAATCAACACTGAAAATGAATATAACCCGCACCCCCTTTAAAATGGGTACACGAATTAAAAAAGCGAATATTCCTACACGCCTGAGCAACTATTCTCTATATAAGCGAAGAATAAACTGACAAAACTATAAGGCTCTTTTTTCGATAAAAACGCGCGAAGGCACAACGAAGCACGCCAGCCCCGAAGCATCGCATGCGGCTTTATTGAACAGAAAGGGGTAAAAAACGCGCGCTATCGTGTCGCCAGATCAATCTCCGACGACGCATGATCGACGCTGCTCAGACAGAGCGAGGGGAAGGTGTGCGCTTTTTACGAAGACTGGCTATCCAGGCCAGTATCGGGCCGATGACCATGCCCAAGAGCAACGCAAGGACAACAGGCAATGCCAGAGGAAGCTGAGGCGCCGACCAACCGAAAAACGTCACGGCAACAGACTGCCGGTTCTCAAGCACAAACACGGTTGTTGCCAAAACAGCGAGCAACACGGCGACGATCAGAATGACTCGTTTGAAGATACGCATCTGGTAATCCTGTGGTGGATGGCTTTAAAGGCCCTCTTCTTCATCCTCGTTGACCCGATCCCGCAGCTCCTTGCCCGGCTTGAAATGCGGGACAAACTTGCCATCGAGACTGACCGATTGTCCGGTCTTCGGGTTGCGCCCTACCCGTGGTGCACGGTAATGCAGCGAAAAGCTGCCAAAGCCCCGAATCTCGATTCGGTCACCGGTTGCCAGGCACTGGGACATTTGTTCAAGCATGGTCTTGATGGCCAGCTCGACATCCTTGGATGAGAGCAGCCCTTGATGGGTGACAATTCGTTCGATCAACTCCGACTTCGTCATATTTTTCCCTTCTTTTTCAAGCAGCTAGATCAGCGCTTGGAAGGTTTTAGCATGACCGGATGAATTTGAACAGCCCATCTATTGACTTATGTTCAATACCGTCTAACCAGGCATGAACAGATTACAGCGACATGACAGGAGACAGATACGGGAAGGGAGCTTGAGCAATAGGCGAAACGAGACGGCCTGAGAGGCTACTGGAGACGTTTAGCGACTCACACTGTGCGTGAGAGCAAGCCAGGCGCATCCGAACCTGTAGGGCCTGAACGGCAGAAACGAAAAAGGACGACCGAAGTCGTCCTTTTTTTGGTCAAGCAGAACTTAGTTCTGTTTTTCCATTTGCGCGCGCAGCAGGTCACCAATAGTGGTAGGACCAGTGCTTTCAGCGACTTCAGGCTTGCTACGCAGGCTCTGGATCGCCTCTTTCTCGTCTTCAACGTCTTTCGACTTGATGGACAAGCTGATTACGCGGCTCTTGCGGTCAACGCTGATGATCTTGGCTTCGATCTCTTCGCCTTCCTTCAGAACGTTACGCGCGTCTTCAACGCGGTCACGGCTGATTTCGGAAGCCTTGAGGGTCGCTTCGATGTCGTCGGCCAGAGTGATGATGGCGCCTTTGGCGTCAACTTCCTTAACGATACCGCGAACGATCGCGCCCTTGTCATTGACAGTGACGTACTCGGAGAACGGATCGCTTTCCAGCTGCTTGATACCCAGCGAGATACGCTCACGCTCAGGATCAACCGACAGGATCACAGTGTCGAGCTCGTCGCCCTTCTTGAAGCGACGTACGGCTTCTTCGCCCACTTCGTTCCAGGAGATGTCGGACAGGTGAACCAGACCGTCGATGCCGCCGTCCAGACCAATGAAGATACCGAAATCGGTGATCGACTTGATGGTGCCGGAGATTTTATCGCCCTTGTTGAACTGGCCAGAGAAATCTTCCCATGGGTTGGATTTGCACTGCTTGATGCCGAGGGAGATACGACGACGCTCTTCGTCGATGTCCAGAACCATGACTTCCACTTCGTCGCCAACCTGAACGACTTTCGAAGGGTGGATGTTCTTGTTGGTCCAGTCCATTTCGGAAACGTGTACCAGGCCTTCCACGCCTTCTTCCAGCTCTGCGAAGCAGCCGTAGTCGGTCAGGTTGGTAACACGCGCGGTAACACGGGTGCTTTCCGGGTAGCGAGCCTTGATAGCAACCCATGGATCTTCACCCAGTTGCTTCAGACCCAGGGAAACACGATTGCGCTCGCGATCGTACTTCAGGACCTTGACATCGATCTCGTCGCCAACGTTGACGATTTCCGATGGATGCTTGATACGCTTCCAGGCCATGTCGGTGATGTGCAGCAAGCCATCGACGCCACCCAGATCGACGAATGCGCCGTAATCGGTGAGGTTCTTGACGATACCCTTGACTTGCTGACCTTCCTGCAGGGACTCGAGCAGAGCTTCGCGCTCGGCACTGTTCTCGGCTTCCAGGACACTGCGACGGGAAACGACAACGTTGTTGCGCTTCTGGTCCAGCTTGATGACCTTGAACTCGAGCTCTTTGCCTTCCAGGTGAGTCGTGTCACGCACAGGGCGGACGTCAACCAGAGAACCAGGCAGGAACGCACGGATGCCGTTAACGTCGACAGTGAAGCCGCCTTTAACCTTACCGTTGATAACGCCCTTGACCACTTCTTCAGCTGCGAAAGCCGCTTCCAGAACGATCCAGCACTCGGCACGCTTGGCTTTTTCGCGGGACAGCTTGGTTTCGCCAAAGCCATCTTCGACCGCGTCCAGCGCAACGTGAACTTCATCACCGATCTTGATGGTCAGCTCGCCAGCGTCGTTGTGGAACTGTTCCAGCGGGATGAGGCCTTCAGATTTCAGACCGGCGTGAACCGTAACCCAACCTGCCTGGTAATCGATATCAACGATGATCGCGGTGATGATCGAACCGGCCTGAAGGTTGAGGGTCTTTAGGCTTTCTTCAAAAAGTTCTGCAAAGCTTTCGCTCATTTTAATTCCTGTTGATCAAGGGCGAAGGATACGCCCATCTGCCACGCTCCAGACAACGTGGGTTTCGTTCAAGTAAAAGAAAGCCTGCGGGACTATGACTGGTCTCCCACACGCTTCTTCGTCATCCGGCAATACCGCGAAGCGCGATTTCACTCAGAATGCGTTCCAGCACCTGTTCGATGGACAATTCAGTGGAATCCAGCTGTATGGCGTCATGCGCCGGCTTCAGCGGGGCTACCGCTCGCTGGGTGTCACGCTCGTCGCGTGCACATATCTCATCTAGCAGACTCGACAGACTAACATCATCGCCCTTGGCCTTCAACTGCAAGTAACGTCGACGCGCACGCTCCTCGGCACTGGCGGTAAGGAATATCTTCAGCGGTGCATCCGGGAAGACCACGGTGCCCATGTCGCGACCGTCCGCGACCAGACCCGGCTCTTCCTGAAACGCGCGCTGGCGCAACAGCAACGCATCGCGCACCGCCGGCAGCGAGGCCACCTGCGATGCGCCGCTGCCGACCTGCTCGTTGCGAATGGCGTGAGTGACGTCCTCGCCTTCAAGAATGATGCGCTGCCCCTGCCCTGCCGCAGTCGCCTCGAACTGAACATCCAGATGAGCGGCCAGGAGCTTGAGCGCTTCTTCATTGGTCAGGTCGACACCGTGATTGCGCGCCGCGAAAGCCAGCAGGCGATACAGCGCACCGGAGTCGAGCAGGCACCAACCGAGTTTCCTGGCCAGCAATCCGGCGACCGTGCCCTTTCCGGAACCGCTGGGTCCGTCGATGGTAATAACAGGAGCTTTGATTTTCACTTTTTGTCCTCTTGCGCTACACGCATGCCAACTTGAGCGCACAGCGCCAGAAAATGGGGAAACAATGCGGCGGCATCCGCGCACGCCTGAATACGGATGGGCGCCGAAGCCCTCAACGATGCAACGCGAAACGCCATGACGATACGCTGATCACCGCGAGCATCAACCTCGCCGCCACCCGGCACACCGCCTTCGATAATGATGCCATCCAGCACAGGCTCGGCCTCGATGCCGAGAGCCAGCAAACCGTCAGCCATCAGCCTGACGCACTCCGACTCATCGGCTTGCAGGGCCTGCGCGCCGCGCAGAATGGTACGCCCTTCTGCGCAGGCTGCGGCAACCAGAAGCACCGGAAATGCATTCAGTGCCAGCGGCACCAGCGCTTCGGGGATGTCAGCGCCTTTGAGCCGGGTCGAGCGAACGTGCAGGTCTGCGACCGTTTCACCCGCCAGTTTGCGGACGTTCTGCAGCACGATATCGCCGCCCATCAGGCGCAAAATATCGATCGCACCCTCGCACGATGAACTCACGGGAACGTCCTCCAGCAACAGGTCGCAGCCTTCACTGATCGACGTCGCGACCATGAACAGCACCGCAGACGTCACATCCACCGGCCCCTTGATGCGATGACTGACACCCTCCGCAGACCCGCTGTGAATGGCACGAGGCTCGCCGGGTGCGGTGTCGACACGGGCACGGCTGGCGAGGATTCTGCCGAAGTGCTCCCTCGCTGCGCGCGCGCGGGTAAATACGTCCATCAACTGCGCGCCGTCGCCAGCATCCACAGCGTCGCGCAAGGCGTCGAGATCGGTGCGAAAGCTGTCCAGAGTGCGCAGTACGGCATCACGATTGGCCATGAAAATGTCATGCCACATGGTCGGATCGCTGCCTGCGATGCGCGTGAAGTCACGAAACCCGCCTGCTGCATACCTGAATATGTCCAGGTTTTCATTGCGCTTGGCCAGCGAATCGACCAGACCGAATGCCAGCAGGTGCGGCAGATGGCTGGTGGCAGCCAGCACCTCGTCGTGGCGCTCGACCTGCATGTGCTCGACATCGGCCCCCAGGGCTGACCACAACTGGTCGACAATCGCCACCGCGTGAGGATCGGTTTCAGCCAGCGGCGTGAGAATGACCTTATGGCGACGAAACAGCGCCGCATTGGAGGCTTCGACGCCGCTCTGCTCGGAACCGGCAATCGGATGGCCGGGCACGAAGCGCGACGGCATGTGCCCGAACGCCTGACGCGCAGCCCTCACCACATTGCCTTTGGCGCTGCCGACATCGGTCAGAATGGCATGACCCAGATCGATCGGTGCCAGCAGGGCAAGCAGCTTTTCCATTGCCAGTATCGGCACCGCCAGCTGAATCACATCAGCGCCACGGCAAGCGGTGGCAAGGTCTGCCTCGCAACGGTCCACAACCCCCAGCTCGACCGCCAGGTGTCGCGACTGCGGGTCAAGGTCGACGCCGACGACCTCGCGGCACAGGCCGCTTTCGCGCACACCCTTGGCAAAGGAACCGCCGATCAGCCCGAGCCCGACAACCGCCAGACGACCGATCACAGGCCGTACCGACTGTTCTGCAATCACATCAACCACGCGAACACACCTGACAGCCTGCCAAGGTAAAAAACAAACGAATCATGGACCGCACCTTCAGAGAACCGCCTTCGGGTAGGAACCCAACACCTTCAAGGCCACGGCTTCGCTGCTGATTTGCTCCAGCACGGCCTTGACCAGCGGATCCTTGTGATGGCCGACGAAGTCGATGAAGAACACGTAGGTCCACTTGCCACTGCGCGAAGGACGGGTCTCGATACGCGTCAGGTCCAGGCCATTCTCGTGGAACGGCACCAGCAACTCGTGCAGCGCGCCCGGCTTGTTGCTCATCGACACAATGATCGAGGTCTTGTCATCGCCGGTCGGCGGGACTTCCTGATTGCCGATAATGAGAAAGCGTGTGGAGTTGTCCGGACGATCTTCGATCTTTTCCGCCAGACGGGTCAGGCCATACAGACCTGCCGCCATATCGCCAGCGATGGCCGCCGAGTTCCACTCGCCCTTGACCCGCTTGGCGGCTTCGGCGTTGCTGGCAACGGCGACGCGCTCGACATTCGGGTAATGGGCATCCAGCCATTTACGGCACTGGGCCAGTGACTGGGCATGGGAATAAATGCGCGTGATGCTTTCCGTCTTGGTGCTTTCGCCCACCAGCAGATGGTGGTGAATGCGCAGTTCGACTTCGCCGCAGATCACCATGTCGTGTTCGAGAAAGCTGTCGAGGGTGTGATTGACCGCGCCTTCGGTGGAGTTTTCCACCGGAACCACACCGAAATTCACGGCACCGGCGACCACTTCGCGGAACACTTCGTCAATTGCAGCCATCGGCAGACTGATGACGGCGTGACCGAAATGCTTCATCGCCGCGGCCTGGGTGAACGTCCCCTCAGGCCCGAGATAGGCGACCTTGAGCGGCTGCTCCAATGCGAGGCAGGAAGACATGATTTCGCGGAACAGACGCGCCATCTCTTCGTTGCTCAACGGACCACGATTGCGGTCCATGACTCGCCTGAGCACCGCAGCTTCGCGCTCCGGACGGTAGAACACAGGCACTTCGCCTTCCGCCAGCGAGGACATCTTGACCCTGGCCACTTCCTGGGCACAGCGGGCACGCTCGCTGATCAGTTCCAGAACCTTTTCATCGAGGCTGTCGATACGGACGCGAAGCGCCTTGAGTTCTTGCTCGGACATCAGCCGTGCTCCTTCTCGAAGTCTTTCATGTAGGCCACCAGCGCGTTGATGGCGTTGATATCGATCGCGTTGTAGATGGATGCACGCATGCCGCCTACCGAGCGATGGCCCTTGAGGTTGAGCAGGCCGTTTGCATCGGCACCGGCCAGAAACGGCTTATCGAGACGATCGTCAGCCAGACGGAACGGTACGTTCATCCACGAACGATCAGGCTTGTTGATCGGGTTGCTGTACAGCTCGCTGGCGTCGATGAAGTCGTAGAGCGCGCGCTGTTTGATTTCGTTGCGCTTGCCGATCGCTTCGACACCGCCCTGCTCTTTCAGCCATTCGAAGACCAGCCCGGACAGGTACCAGGCCAGGGTCGGCGGCGTGTTGTACATCGAGCCATTGTCGGCAGCGACCTTGTAGTCGAGCATGGTCGGGCACAGCGAGCGCGCGCGGCCCAGCAGGTCTTCGCGAATGATCACCACCACGATGCCGCTGGGGCCGATGTTCTTCTGGGCGCCAGCGTAGATCATGCCGAAACGCGAGATATCCACTGGACGCGAGAGGATGTCCGAAGACATGTCGGCAACCAGCGGAACGTCGCCGGTGTCCGGAATCCAGTTGAATTCCAGACCGCCAATGGTTTCGTTCGGCGCGTAGTGGACGTAAGCCGCGTCCTTGGACAGCTTCCACTCGTTCTGGCCGGGAATGGCAAAGTAATCGTAGGCCTTGGCGCTGGCCGCGACGTTGATTGCGCCGTAGCGTGACGCCTCGTCGATAGCCTTCTGCGACCAGATGCCGGTGTCGATGTAATCGGCCTTGCCGTTTTCAGGCAGCAGGTTCAGCGCAATCTGGGCGAACTGCTGGCTGGCACCGCCTTGCAGGAACAACACCTTGTAATTCGAAGGAATGGATAGCAGGTCACGCAGATCCTGCTCGGCCTTGGTGGCAATGGAGACGAACTCATCACTGCGGTGGCTCATTTCCATGACGGAAAGGCCTTTGCCGTGCCAGTCGAGGAGTTCCGCCTGGGCACGCAGCAGAACAGCTTCAGGAAGCGCAGCAGGACCTGCGCAGAAGTTAAAGGCTCGCTTGCTCATATCCACTCTCGTCAAATACGTTGGGTCTGTACGCGCTTGTTTCTGGTTGCTTGCCACGAGCAGACAGACGCCGCAGCGACTGGCAGCTCCTTGCGGGAATCTTGCTCCGGCCGCAGGGCTGGCCGAATACCGCAAGGGCTGGACTTGCCTGGAATGCAGATGCATGCACAGACGAGCCAGCCCTTACCTGATTTACGTTACCGCTTAGTTCTGTGGTTCGTCTTCGTCTGACGCAGCATCTGCCTGCAGGTCTTCACCGGCATCGTCCACTTCAGCTTCAGCGGCATCGACGATCACGCCATCGATAACTTCTTCGCCTTCAAGCTCTTCGCCTTCGACTTCCGACGGCTCCTGAACACGCTCCAGACCGACCAGCTTCTCGTCGCTGGCCAGCTTGATCAGGGTAACGCCCTGGGTGTTACGACCCAGACTGGAGACTTCGCCGACGCGGGTACGAACCAGCGTGCCCTGGTCGGAAATCAGCATGATTTCTTCGCCGTCGAGCACTTGAACCGCACCGACCAGACGGCCGTTACGCTCGTTGCTGACCATGGCGATGACGCCCTGACCACCACGCTTGTACTCGGGGAACTCGGAGATGGCCGTACGCTTGCCGTAGCCGCGCTCGGAAGCGGTCAGAATCTGGCTGCCCTCTTCCGGGATCAGCATCGAAATCAGCTTTTGCCCTTCTGGCAGACGCATGCCACGAACACCGCGAGCGGTACGGCCCATGGCGCGCACGTCGGATTCCTTGAAGCGGGTCACCTTGCCACCGTCGGAGAACAGCATGATTTCCTGCTCGCCATCGGTAATGGCCGCAGAGATCAGGATGTCGCCCTCGTCCAGCTCAAGGGCGATGAGGCCCGAGCTGCGCTGACGGCTGAATGCAACCAGTGGGGTCTTCTTGACAGTACCGTTGGCGGTGGACATGAAGATGAACGGAGCCTTCTTCTTATCGGCAGCCTTGATACGGGCCTTGCGCTCCTCTTCGGTCTCGCTGCTGTTCTCCGCGTCGTCCAGCTCGCCTTCCAGGGCCTCGCCTTCTTCATCGGCACGCTTGCGCATGGCTTCGAGATCGACCGGCAGCATGGTGGTGATGTATTCGCCGTCGCTCAACGGCAACAGGTTGACCAGCGGACGACCACGGGCAGCGCGCGACGCTTCCGGAATCTCGTAGGTCTTGAGCCAGTAGACTTTACCCTTGCTGGAGAACATCAGCAGCGTGGTGTGGCTGTTGGCGACCAGCAGGTGAGCGATGTAGTCCTCATCCTTGATGCCGGTGGCCGACTTGCCCTTGCCGCCACGACGCTGAGCCTGATAGACCGCCAGTGGCTGAGTCTTGGCATAACCGCCGTGGGAAATGGTGACCACGCGCTCTTCTTCGGTGATCAGGTCACCCAGCGTCAGGTCCAGACGCGCATCGAGAATTTCGGTGCGACGGGCATCGCCGTATTCGGAGCGGATCAGTTCCAGCTCTTCGCGGATCACTTCCATCAGGCGCGTCGCGCTGTTGAGGATGCGGATCAGCTCGCCGATCTGATTGAGGATTTCCTGGTACTCGCCCAGCAGCTTCTCGTGTTCCAGACCGGTCAGGCGGTGCAGACGCAGTTCCAGAATGGCCTGAGCCTGTTCCGGCGACAGGAAATACTTGCCTTCACGCAGGCCGTATTGCGGATCGAGGTTCTCGGGGCGGCACGAATCGGCACCGGCACGCTCGACCATCTCGACCACTGCGCTCGACTCCCAAGGCGTCTTGATCAGCGCTTCCTTGGCTTCGGCAGGTGTCGGTGATGCCTTGATGAGGGCGATGACCGGGTCGATGTTGGACAGCGCAACCGCCTGACCTTCAAGGATGTGGCCACGTTCGCGCGCCTTGCGCAGTTCGAACACGGTACGACGGGTCACCACTTCGCGGCGGTGACGAACGAAGGCTTCCAGCAGGTCCTTGAGGTTCAGGATGCGCGGGCGACCGTCGATCAGGGCAACGATGTTGATGCCGAAAACGCTTTGCAGCTGGGTCTGGGCATACAGGTTGTTGAGGATAACCTCAGGCACTTCGCCACGACGCAGCTCGATGACCACGCGCATACCGTCCTTGTCGGACTCGTCGCGCAGTTCAGTGATGCCTTCGAGTTTCTTTTCCTTGACCAGCTCGGCGATCTTCTCGATCAGACGCGCCTTGTTCAGCTGGTAAGGCAGCTCGGTGATAACGATCTGCTGGCGACCGCCAACCTTGTCGATGTCTTCGACGATGGAGCGGGCACGCATGTAAATGCGTCCGCGGCCTGTGCGATAGGCCTCGATGATGCCGGCGCGACCGTTGATGATCGCCGCCGTCGGGAAATCCGGGCCGGGGATGTATTGCATCAACTCGTCGACCGTCAACTCGGGGTTGTCGATCAGCGCCAGGCAGCCGTCGATGACTTCACCGAGGTTGTGCGGCGGAATGTTGGTCGCCATGCCCACGGCGATACCGCTGGAACCGTTGACCAGCAGGTTGGGAATACGGGTCGGCATGACCGCCGGGATCATCTCGGTGCCGTCGTAGTTCGGCACCCAGTCCACGGTTTCCTTGTGCAGGTCGGCCAGCAGCTCGTGCGCCAGCTTGGTCATGCGCACTTCGGTGTATCGCATGGCGGCGGCGTTGTCGCCGTCGACCGAACCGAAGTTGCCCTGACCGTCTACCAGCAGGTAGCGCAGCGAGAATGGCTGAGCCATACGAACGATGGTGTCGTACACCGCCGTGTCGCCGTGCGGGTGATACTTACCGATCACGTCACCAACCACACGGGCGGATTTCTTGTACGGCTTGTTCCAGTCGTTACCCAGCTCGCTCATTGCGAACAACACGCGCCGGTGCACGGGCTTCAAGCCATCGCGTGCATCGGGCAGTGCGCGACCGACGATTACGCTCATTGCGTAGTCGAGGTAGGACTGCTTCAGCTCGTCTTCGATATTGACCGGGAGGATTTCTTTGGCCAGTTCGCCCATGAGAAGCCTGATTCCTTTTTCTGGTGAAACCTCGCAAACCCATTCGGGGTATACGAAGCTCGCCGCTGCCAGCATGTGCAGGGCAGCGACTTACGACAAATCAACGAGTTATGCCATGAATCTACGCAGCATGGGCGACCACAATCAGTGTCCCCGATAACCGCCGGATATTACCACAATCGCCGAGGCGCTCACATCCTTTGCAGGCGCTGAAAGCGAGCCGCACACGCATAACACGCCTGAGAAACGCTTACAGGCCCGTCCAGCCGCATTGCACAGCGGCGACGGGTCGGGCCTGTCGGCCTCAGTGAAGGTGTTTACGGCTCATCAATTGAGCCATGCGCGCGGTATCGGGACGTTCGACAATGCCCTTTTCGGTCACGATAGCGTCGATCAGGTCTGCCGGCGTCACATCGAATACCGGGTTGAAAGCCTCGACCTCGGCGCCGACCCGCTGGCCGCCCACTTCGAGCAATTCGCGGCCGTCGCGCTCTTCAATGATGATGTCGTCGCCACTGGCCATTTCCATGTCGATGGTCGAGCTCGGCGCGACCACCATGAAGCGCACCCCGTGATGCATGGCGGCAACGGCGAGCTGATAGGTGCCGATCTTGTTCGCCACGTCGCCGTTGGCCGTGATGCGGTCGGCGCCGACGATGACCCAGGTGATGCCCTTGGTGCGCATAAGGTGCGCGGCGGCGGAATCTGCGTTCAGCGTCACCGGGATGCCCTCGTTGGCCAGCTCCCATGCGGTAAGCCGCGAGCCCTGCAGCCAGGGCCGGGTTTCGTCGGCGTAGACCCGTTCGATCATGCCTTCCAGATGCGCCGCACGAATCACGCCCAGCGCCGTGCCGAAGCCGCCCGTGGCCAGCGCCCCGGTATTGCAGTGGGTGAGCACCGTCTGCAGATTGCCCTGGTGCTTGCGGATCAGGTCGGCGCCCAGCTGCGCCATGGTCAGATTGGCCTCGCGGTCGCTCAGGTGAATCGCCACGGCTTCGGCCTCGAGGGCCGCCAGCGGGTCATCGCCGTCCTTCACGCGCATCAGACGATCACGCATTCGGTTCAGCGCCCAGAACAGGTTCACTGCAGTCGGGCGCGAATCGGCCAGCAACTGCATGTCCTCTTCCAGCGCCGGATACCAGTCTCCACCTTGCGCAATACGCGCACGTGCGCCCAGCACCGCACCATAGGCGGCACTGATGCCGATAGCCGGTGCCCCGCGCACGACCATCGTGCGAATCGCTTCGGCGACTCCCTCGGCGGTGGTATAGCGGTGCCAGACTTCCTCGAACGGCAGTACCCGCTGGTCCAGCAGGTACAGAGCGTCGTCCCGCCAATCGATGGCCTTAACCTTCTCCGCAGCCAACAGTCGATCGCGCATCGCCAACTCCATCTTGAACATCCGAAACCCAGCATCAAAAGCCGCTGATTATAGCGAGCCGCCTGCGAAGACGCTCGGGTATACTTCGTCATCAACGTAATAAACGATGGAAACCTTCTCATGCCGAACGCTACAGCACCGCTCGACCTTTTGCTCCTGCCCGCCTGGCTGGTGCCGGTCGAGCCCGCAGGCGTCGTGCTCAAGGACCACGGCATCGGCATCCGCGATGGCTGTATCGTCTATATCGGTCCACGCGCCGAAGCGCTGCGGCAAAACGCAGTGCAGGTGCAGGAACTGCCCGGCATGCTGCTCAGCCCCGGCCTGATCAACGCCCACGGCCATGCGGCGATGACGCTGTTTCGCGGGCTGGCCGACGACCTGCCACTGATGACCTGGCTGCAGGACCACATCTGGCCCGCCGAAGGCAAGTGGGTCGATGAAAACTTCGTGCGTGACGGTACAGACCTGGCCATCGCCGAGCAGCTCAAGGGCGGCATCACCTGTTTCTCCGACATGTATTTCTACCCCAAGGTGGCCGCCGAACGTGTCCACGCCAGCGGCATGCGCGCGCAGATCACCGTCCCGGTGCTGGATTTTCCGATTCCAGGTGCCCACACCACGGCTGAAGCCCTGCACAACGGCATCGAACTGTTCAACGACCTCGCTCATCATCCACGCATCAAGATCGCCTTTGGCCCGCATGCGCCCTACACCGTGGGCGACGAAAACCTGGAGAAGGTCCGGGTGATCGCCGACGAACTGGACGCCATGATCCAGATGCACGTCCACGAGACCGCATTTGAAGTCGAGCAGGCTGTCGAACAGCGTCAGGAACGCCCCCTCGCCCGCCTCAACCGGCTGGGTATGCTCGGGCCGCGCTTCCAGGCCGTGCACATGACGCAGATCAGCGACGACGATCTGGCCCTGCTGGTGGAAAGCAATACCAACGTCATTCATTGCCCCGAATCCAATCTCAAGCTGGCCAGCGGTTTCTGCCCGGTCGAACGATTGTGGCAGGCCGGTGTGAACGTTGCGGTAGGCACCGACGGTGCCGCCAGCAACAATGACCTGGACCTGCTCGGCGAAACCCGCACCGCCGCCTTGCTGGCCAAGGCTGTTGCCGGCTCGGCCACGGCGCTGGACGCACACCGCGCGCTGCGCATGGCGACGCTGAACGGCGCTCGCGCCCTGGGTATTCAGGCCGAGACCGGCTCGCTGGAGATCGGCAAGGCGGCGGACATGGTCGCGTTCGACCTGTCGGGTCTGGCCCAGCAACCGATCTACGACCCGGTATCGCAGCTTATATATGCCAGTGGCCGCGATTGCGTGAGCCATGTCTGGGTGGCCGGCAAGCAATTGCTCGACGCTCGCCGGCTGACTCGCATGGATGAACCCGCACTGCGCGACACCGCGATTGCGTGGGGCCAGCGTATTTCCGGTAAAGCCGAATAATTCGATTCGGACCGAACACATGCCAGTCAGGCTTATCTATAAGCCTGACTGATGAAAAAGAATTTTGAGTTCAAGAGGGACACCCATGAGCAACGTCGACCGCGCAGAAATCGCTAAATTCGAGGCCCTGGCCCATCGCTGGTGGGACCGCGAAAGCGAATTCAAGCCGCTGCATGACATCAACCCGCTGCGCGTCAACTGGATCGACGAGCGTGTCGGCCTGGCAGGCAAGAAGGTGCTCGACGTCGGCTGCGGCGGCGGCATTCTCAGCGAGGCGATGGCCCTGCGCGGCGCAACGGTGACCGGCATCGACATGGGCGAAGCGCCGCTGGCCGTCGCACAACTGCATCAGCTCGAATCGGGTGTCAGCGTCGAGTATCGGCAGATCACCGCCGAGGACATGGCCGAAGAAATGCCCGAGCAGTACGATGTGGTGACCTGCCTGGAAATGCTCGAGCACGTGCCGGACCCCTCCTCTGTGATCCGCGCCTGCTACCGCATGGTCAAGCCAGGCGGCCAGGTGTTCTTCTCGACCATCAACCGCAACCCGAAAGCGTACCTGTTCGCCGTGGTCGGCGCCGAATACGTCCTCAATCTGCTGCCGCGCGGCACCCACGACTTCAAGAAATTCATCCGCCCTTCCGAGTTGGGCGCCTGGAGCCGTGACGCCGGTCTGCAAGTCAAGGACGTTATCGGCCTGACCTACAATCCGCTGACCAAGCATTACAAGCTGACCTCCGACGTCGGCGTCAACTACATGATCCAGACCCTGCGGGAGGCATGACAGATGCGCCTGAGAGCGGTTTTATTCGACATGGACGGCACCCTGCTCGACACCGCACCGGACTTCATCGCCATTACCCAGGCAATGCTTGCCGACCGCAACCTGCCTGCGGTACCGGACAAACTGATCCGTGACGAAGTTTCCGGCGGTGCCAGAGCCATGGTGGCGGCCACCTTTGCAATGTCCCCTGAAGATCCACAATTCGAGGCATTGCGCCTGGAGTTTCTGGAGCGCTATCAGCGTGACTGCGCCGTTCACAGCAAACTGTTCGACGGCATGGACGAACTGCTGACCGACATCGAGAAGGCGGGTCTGATCTGGGGCGTGGTCACCAACAAGCCGGTGCGATTCGCCCAGCCCATCATGGAGCGGCTCGGCCTGGCGGAACGCTCGGCGCTGCTGATCTGCCCTGACCATGTCACGCACAGCAAGCCACACCCGGAGCCGATGATTCTGGCCTGCCGGATGCTTGACCTCGACCCGGCCAGCGTTCTGTTCGTAGGCGACGACCTGCGCGACATCGAGTCCGGGCGCGACGCCGGCACAAAAACCGCCGCCGTGCGCTACGGCTATATTCACCCCGACGACAACCCCGATCATTGGGGTGCCGACGTGGTGGTCGATCATCCGCTGGAATTGCGCAAAGTGCTGGATAACGCTCTGTGCAGCTGCTGAACGAGGCTTTACATGTTTGATTACTCCGCGCACCCGGAACTCCTCGAGGGCCGGGTCATTCTGGTCACTGGCGCCGCTCGCGGCATCGGTGCCGCAGCCGCCAAAACCTACGCAGCGCATGGCGCCACTGTCCTGCTGCTGGGCAGGACCGAGGCCAGCCTGGCTCAGGTCCATGACGAGATAAAGGCAGCAGGTCACCTGCAGCCACTGGTCATACCCTTCGATCTGGAAAGCGCCGACCCAGCGCAGTATCACGACTTGGCGACCATGATCGAGCGCACAGTCGGCCATCTGGACGGACTGCTGCACAACGCCTCGATCATCGGACCGCGCACTTCAGTGGAACACCTGCCAGGCGAAGACTTCATGCAGGTCATGCACGTCAACGTCAATGCTACCTTCATGCTCACCCAGGCACTGCTGCCCCTGCTGCAGCGTTCGACGGATGCATCGATAGCCTTCACCTCCAGCAGCGTGGGCCGCAAGGGACGCGCACAGTGGGGAGCTTACGGGGTGTCGAAGTTTGCCACCGAAGGCTTGATGCAAACCCTCGCTGACGAGCTGGAAGGCGTCAGTACGGTCCGCGCCAACAGCATCAACCCCGGCGCAACCCGTACCGGCATGCGCGCACAGGCCTACCCGGATGAAAATCCGCAGAATAATCCGACGCCAGAAGCTATCATGCCGGTGTATCTGTACCTGATGGGGCCGGACAGCAAAGGCATCAACGGACAGGCGTTGAATGCCCAGTGAAGGGAGAAGGCCGTTGTGACGGAAAACCGTCAAAAAGGCTGTTTCGAGCGGCTTTCCAAGTCAAGGAATTGCCGATCCGGCGCCACTGTCAGAGAGATGGCGTCAGCTAAACCACTGATTTTAATAAGTCTGGCCAAAAATGAACCGAATGGCACCACGTCCCCTCTAACCCAGCCAAGCCAGCAATATGTGCTGAGGAGCGAAGAGATGAATTTTCCTACCCAGACCCATGCAATCGACTTCGATACGGCTGAACTGCAACGCCTCGGTTTTAGAAATCGACCTGACGCAGTACTTCCACCCCCGTCACTGCCCGAGCTGGTCTATCAGCTTGGGCGACAACTGCAGACCAGTCTGGAAGCCGAGCGGATACTGACCCTGTTTTTTCAGGGCGTACAACGCTTCCTGCCATTGAGCGGCTTGATGTATCGGCATATCGAGAGCGACTTGCATCTGCGTCTGGGCGAGATGTCATCCGACAGCGCCAGTTTTCATCTGCGTCATGAAGGCAAGTGCATCGGCGAACTGGAGTTTCAGGGCGCCAGGCCATTCGACACCCGACAACTGAGCGACCTTGAGTCGCTGCTGGTCTGCCTGGTGTACCCGCTGCTGAATGCGCTGCTGTACCGCATTGCCACACAGACTGCCCTGCGTGACCCACTGACCAGCACCGGCAACCGCATCGCCATGGATCAGGGCCTGGCCCGTGAAATCGAGATTTCACGTCGCCACAAACAGCCCCTGTCCTTGCTGATGCTGGATATCGACCACTTCAAGAAAGTGAATGATGAGTACGGTCATCACACCGGCGACGATGTACTAAAGACTGTCGCGCAGAGCCTGAAGGCGCAACTGCGCAATATTGATCGGGTATTCCGCTATGGCGGTGAAGAGTTCGTGGTGATTCTGTCCAACACTGGCGCAGAGTCCGCTGAACTGATTGGTCAGCGGCTGTGCCAAGCCGTGCGAAACCTCGAGTTTCGCGAGCTCAGCCCGGCCTTGACCATGACCGTCAGCCTGGGTTGCTCGACACTGCTGCCGACTGAAACAGCCGACAGCCTGCTGCGCCGTGCCGATAATGCCCTGTACGTCGCCAAACGCGAAGGCCGCAATCGTATCGCCATGGCCAGCTAGCACTCTTCCTGCCTTCTCGCCCGCCCCTACGCCTCCAGCGCGGCAACACGTCCTCGCGGCTTGACCCTGTCCAGCTGCATGCAACGCTCAAGAAACAGGTACATGTAGTCGTAGCTTTTGGTAACGGCCTGACGCAGCTCGGCCTGCAATTGCACACTCGGCTTGTTACCCACCAACGTACAAATGATCTCAAGCGCCTCCCAAGGGTGCGCGTCGTCATACTGTGCATGCATCTTGAGCCACTTCATGGCTTTCTTGCGGGTCTCTTCAGGAAACGCTTCGGCGTATACACCGCTGGAGCAGACCACGGCCGACCATTCGCCGGTCGCCCCTTCAATGGCATAGTTGGTAGCCGCCATCGCCACGGCCAGCGAATCCGACGAGCTGGTCTGCCAGCACCAATGGCTCAGCGCATGCAACTCGGGCGCTACCCGCTGATCATGCAAGTCCTCAAGCGTCACGCCATGGGCCGCACACCAGTTGACCCAGTAGTCGGCGTGATTGAGTTCGACGCGGATATTGCGCATCAGCCAGCGGCGCGCCATGTCTTCACCAGGGTGACGACCGAAGCGGGTCTTGGTGAGGTTCTTGGCCATGTACACCGCGAATTGCTCGACCACTGGCCAGCCGCCGATCAGGTAGTGGCGCATGATCTGCGGACTCAACTTCGCGTCACGCATCTGCTGGTACAACTCGTGCTCGACCACGCGTGCCTTTGCAGCGCTGCAATCCTTGATCAACTGCTGCGCCCAGGCCGGATAACTGCTGGCTTCCATGAGCGGACCGGTTCTATCGAAAGCGTCGATCACTGGGTATCTCCTTATGAGGGTTTCAACTGATTAACGTAGCGTTCCTGGCGCGCCGAACATCAGGGGGTCAGGCCGTACGGGCTGAATATAAAGACTCTCGCAAGTGAACAATTCAGGGCGGGAAATCAGATAGCCCTGTGCAAAATCCACGCCCATTTCCTGCAATGCAGATTCGATCTGCGGCGTTTCAACGTACTCTGCAATGGTGCGTTTGCCCATGACATGGCCGATGTTGTTGATCACCTCGACCATCGCCTTGTTGATCGGGTTGTCGAGCATGTCCTTTACAAAACTGCCATCAATCTTCAGGAAATCCACCGGCAGGTGCTTGAGATAGGCGAAAGACGACATACCCGAGCAGAAATCATCAAGGGAAAACTGACACCCCAATCCCTTCAACTCGTTGATGAATCTGATCGCACTTTGCAGGTCGGCAATCGCACTGGTCTCGGTGATCTCGAAGCAGATCATCCCGGGCGACACGGCAAACGTGCTGAATTGCTGTTTTAAATATTCGAGGAACGTATCATCACCGATACTCGATCCAGACAAATTTATAGCACATAGTGCCTGCGGTACCTGATGCCGATCATCACTCTGGCACTGGGCTATGACTTTGAACACATTGTGTACCACCCAGCGATCCAGCGTGGTCATGAGTCCGTAGCGCTCGGCGGCCGGGATGAAATTGTCCGGTACGACCATTCGCCCAGACTCATCGCGCAGACGCAGGAGGATTTCAATGTGCCTCACCTCGCCCACTTCGCCCTTTATCGACGCGATTTCCTGCGCGTAAAGACAAAAGCGATTCTCGTCCATTGCCATGTGCAGCCGCTGTATCCAGGCCATTTCGCCGAAACGCATCGACAGCGTGAGATCATCCACACTGTAGGCCTGAACCCGATTGCGCCCCCTTTCCTTGGCCATATAACAGGCCATGTCAGCGGCAGACAATGACCCCTCCAGAGACGCAGGCGTGTCGCCGAGGTGCACCAGGCCAATACTGACGGTAGTCATGAATGGTCGACCTTTCCACATGAAATGCAGATGCTGCACCACCTCGCGCAACGCCTCGGCAATATCCAGCGCTGTTTCGGCGGGACAATCGACCAGCAAAACACCGAACTCGTCACCTCCCAGCCGGGCCAGCGTATCCCCGTCACGCAAGCCCTGCGGCAAAGCCCGGCACAGCTGACGCAGCAGTTCATCACCCGCCGCATGGCCACCGGTATCATTGACCAGCTTGAACTGATCCAGATCGAGAAACATCAGGCAGTGGCTGCGGCCCTGACCGCAGTCTTCGTCGAGCACTCGCTGCAAGCGGCGTTCGAATTCACTGCGGTTGACCAGGCCCGTCAGCGGATCATGGGCAGCCTGCCACGACAGATCGGCGATGTACTGCTGCTCCTGGGTCATGTCATGCAACACCAGCACCGCGCCACTGATCACGCCTTCGGTGTAGATCGGCGTGCCGACCAGCGCGACCGGCACCGTGCTGCCATCAAGCCGCTGGATCAGCTTGCTGTTGGCGCTGCCGCCCTTGAGCTTGCCGGTGATGATCTGCTCGACCAGCGTTGACTGGTCCTTCTGATCGTTTTCATCCAGTAGATTGAACAGCGCAGCCAGCGGAAGCCCGCTGGCCTGAGTGCTTTTCCAGTGGGTAAGCCCCTCGGCGGCGGGGTTCATGTAGACGATGGCGCCGGCCACATCGATAGTGATCACG
The DNA here is from genome assembly GCF_977070315.1 of Plantibacter cousiniae (nom. nud.). Taxonomy (NCBI): domain Bacteria; kingdom Bacillati; phylum Actinomycetota; class Actinomycetes; order Micrococcales; family Microbacteriaceae; genus Plantibacter; species Plantibacter cousiniae (nom. nud.). The sequence continues at coordinate 50,394 of NZ_CDRVEU010000017.1, forward strand.
CCGTCGCCGATGGACTCCAGCGTGATCTGCGCGCGCTCCTTTTCGAGTTGCAGGGCATCGGCAAACACACGTCGCTGGACGATCAGACGACGCACACGCAGCAGCGCCAGAAGAATCAATACCACAGCGGTGACCAGGTTGACCGCTATCAACAGGTTGAGGATCAGCCTGGAGCCTTCGCCCAGCGCATCACTGAACGCTCGCGCAGCAGGCGTTACGCCTTCATTGATGACATTGATCTGCTCGCGCCATTGATCGACTTCGGCGGCGCTCACAGCGCCCTGCCCGACCCGCTCATGGATGCGCCGGGCCAGTTCGTCGAGCTGCATGAGGTAGCCGTCACCCACTTCCCAGAAATGAATGACCTGCTTCATGAAACTGAAGTTATGGAAATTCAGGTACATCCAGATGATGCCGTTTACGTCATCCGGGTGATTGCCGCCCTGAATGATTCCACTTCTGGCCTCGGCCAGGGACGGATTGGGCTGATCGAGAGCCTTGCGCAGAGCATGGCCGCCCTGGGGGACGGAAAAGGCTTTTTGATACTTGAGGTAGTCACGCTCATCATGCCGATTGGCGTACAGGCTCAAGTAGTGAATGGCGTCCTTCTGCCCCTTGGACCAGAGACTCTCCCCCGCCACATAGCTGCGCACGGCAGACATGGTGTAGAGACTGACGCATCCCAGCAACGCCTGAAACAGCGCGACGGCAATGAAAGGCCATACGATGCCCAACAGACGGGGCTTGGAGAAGATCCATGGTTGCTTCATGGGTTTCACGTCACCACATGCCTGAATAAACGTCTAGCGCAGAGACTAGGCTAAATTCGCCCATGATGGCAGGTGATTCTCCCGCAATCGAGCCAACCTGTGCGCTGATAGAGGCTTCGCGCATCAGATTTGTTGCAAATGTCCGTACAGTTTGGCGTACAGACCTCCATCGGCAATCAACTGCTGATGGTCACCATCTTCCACAATACGCCCGCCATCGAACACCAGTACCCGGTCGGCCTGCTTCACGGCCGAGAGGCGGTGGGCAATGATCAGCGTCGTGCGACTGCGCAGAAAACGTGCGAGCGCCTGATGCAGGTTGTATTCGGTGGCAGCGTCCAGCGCCGAGGTGGCCTCATCGAGGATCACTACTTTGGGGTCGGACAGCACCATGCGCGCGATGGCCATGCGCTGGCGCTGGCCACCCGACATTCTGACCCCGGAGCGTCCGACCACGCTGTCCAGACCTTGTGGCAGATCGCGGATCGCAGAATCGAGTTGCGCAACTTCCAGCGCACGCCAGCAGGCTTCATCGCTGCAGTCGCGGCCCATGGTCAGGTTGGCGCGCACGGTGTCGTTGAACAGCGCCGGATGCTGCAGTACCACGGCGACGTTCTCGCGCACGGTTTCCAGGCCGATATCCTGCTGGCTGACACCGCCAAAACGGATCACCCCGGTGCGCGCTGTATAGAGCCCCAGCAGCAACTGCACCAACGTGCTCTTGCCGCCACCACTGGCACCGACAATGGCGACTTTTTCTCCCGGCGCGATGTTCAGGTTCAACTGGTCCAGGACCAGGTCTTCGCCATAACCGAAAGTCAGGCCACGCACTTCGACCCCGACGGTTTCCTTACCCTCGAACGGATCAGTACCGCCGGCATATTGCGGCTCGTCGGCGCGCGCCAGCAACTCATTGATGCGTGTCAGGGCACCGCCTGCGGCATAGTAGGCGTATTGCAGGTTCAGCAATTGCTCGACTGGCGTCATCATGAACCACAGGTAGCTGAACACCGCGAGCATCTGCCCGATGGACAGGTCCGAGAACAGCACGGTAAGCATTGCTGCGGCGCGAAAGATATCGATACCGAACTGGAACAGCAGACCGCTGGCACGGCCCGAGGCGTCGCTTTTCCATTGTGAATTGATTGCGTAATCACGCACTTCCTGCGCACGTACGCCCAGGCGTCCCAGAAAGAAGCCTTGTCTGTTACCCGCCCGAACTTCCTGAATCGCATCCAGCGTCTCGCTCAGTGCCTGGGTGAACCGCGACGTGCTGTCGTTCTCCAGCTTCTTGAGGTGCTTGACACGCTTGCCCAGTTTTACCGTGAGCAGGATGACCAGCGGGTTGAACAGCATGATCAGCAGCGCCAGCTTCCAGTGCATCCACATCAGAATGCCCGCAGTGCCTGCCAGCGTCAGCGTGGCCACCAGCAGACGACTGAGGGTTTCACCGACGAACTTGTCCAGCGTATCCAGATCGGTGACCAGGTGTGTGGTCACCGTGCCACTGCCCAGGCTTTCGTATTCACGCAGGGAAATACGCTTGAGCCGTTCAATCAGCCGCAGCCGGATACGATAGACGATGTCCTTGGCCAGCCCGGCGAACAGCCGCGCCTGCAGCACGTTGAACACCAGCGCTCCGACCCGCAGCACCAGTGTCAACGACAGCATCAGACCAATGTAGCCCGCCGCCTTTTGCCAGTTGCCAGGCAGCAAGTGATCCATGACCTTGAGCGCAGCATCGCCACGGCCCAGCAACACCTCGTCGACCAGCAACGGCAGCAGCAATGGGATAGGCACGCTGCACAGCGTGGCCAGCACTGCGACACCATTGGCCAGCCACAGAGCTTTTTTATGCCGCAGGGCGAGACGACGGATCTCGGCCCAGCTCAGCGCATCGCTGCGCGTGGTGTGCGACTGTCGGGCAGCCTCAGGCACTTCATCATGCACTGGCTGCACGCTCCAGCCATCGACCCAGCAAGGGCGAAAGGCTGCTCAGTGGCTGATAACCGTTGGTCAGCAGCGCCAACTGACCGTTGCGCTCGGCCAGCAGGGTGGGGAAGCCGGCGATGCCCAGATCCTGCGCCCAAGCGAAATCGGCGGCGGTGGCCGCCTGCCGCTGCGGACTTTCGAACTCATCGGCAAATGCCTGACGCGACAGCCCCGTCTGCTCGGCGAGTTCGGCCAGCACTGACGGACGCGTCACGTCCCGGGCCTCGCTGTAGAACGCACGCTGAATGAGCCCGACCAGTGCCCAGGCGCGGTCAGGGTCCAGCTGCCTTGCTGCAGTGACGGCCAGACAAGCGGGTGTGGTGTCATAGACAAACCCTTCCGGCAGCGCACCTTCACGAAGAAACGGCTGGCCGGTGGCCTCTTCGACCGCCTGCCAGTGCTCAAGAATGTAACGACGCTTGGCCGGCTCCAGCGCAGCACCTTCGGAGCGCAGACCGCCCATGACCAGATGCAGCGGCACACCCGCCGCCCGAGCCTGTTGCACCAACGCGTCGGCAACCGGGGCGAAGCCCCAGCACCAGGAGCACATCGGGTCCATGACATAGATCAGGCGGGCAGACATGGCTCAGGCCTCGGAGGGTAAACGATAGTTGCGACCGATCGGATGAGGCTGGTTACGTGCCTTGGCCAGTTCGATCTGCTTTTGCCGGTCGATGGCGCTACGTCGCGTCTTCTCGCTCAGCGAATCCCAGCAATGCGGGCAACTGACGCCAGGCGAGTAATGCTCGCTGGCGCGGTCCTCGGCACTGATGGGCGTGCGGCACGCGTGGCACTGATCATAATCGCCTTCGGTCAGGTCATGACGCACCGTGACCCGATTGTCGAACACGAAACACTCGCCGCGCCAGTGACTTTCCTGCTCGGGGACCTCTTCCAGGTACTTGAGAATGCCGCCCTTGAGGTGATAGACCTCTTCGAAGCCCTCGCCAAGCATGTAACTTGAGGCTTTTTCGCAACGGATGCCGCCGGTACAGAACATGGCGACCTTCTTGTGTACTGCCGGGTCGAAATGCGCCTTGATGTATTCCGGAAACTCTCGAAACGACGTGGTCTTCGGATCGATGGCGCCCTCGAAGGTGCCGATCGAGACTTCGTAATCGTTGCGAGTATCGATCAGCAGCACTTCGGGATCGCTGATCAGGTCGTTCCAGTCCTTGGGCTCGACGTAAGTACCGACGCTCTTGTTCGGGTCGACGCCTTCGACACCAAGGGTCACGATCTCTTTCTTGAGTTTGACCTTGGTGCGATAGAACGGCTGCTCGTCGCAGTAGGATTCCTTGTGATCGATGTCGATCAGACGCGGGTCGTTCTTCAACCACGCCATCAGACCATCGATGCCTTCGCGGCTGCCGGACACGGTGCCGTTGATGCCCTCGTCGGCGATCAACAGCGTGCCCTTGATGCCATTGTCGACCATCGCCTGCAACAGCGGCTCGCGCAGCTGCACGTAATCGCTGAGGGTGACGAACTTGTACAGCGCGGCCACGACGATCGGCTGAGTCATCGACTCTTGAGTCATGTATCTCTCCAGTGGCGACCCTCGCAAAGGGCCTACCGGGTAAAAAATTGCGGACCAAAAAAACGCACCGGCCAGGCGGCGCGGTGCGGATTCTAGCAAAAACCGGAGTACAGCAGACAGCTCGGCGGGGCAATCGCCCCCGGCAAGGGGGCCGGATCAGTAAAAAGCCCTGATCAGTGCCCGCCGGCGCAGGTCGGCGAAGCAGGCGCTGCACCGACCTTCGACCATTCTTCAGGCGTGTAAGTGTGCAACGCCAGCGCATGAAACTCGCCCATGAGCGGTCCCAGCGTGGCGTAGACCTTCTGATGCCGCTTGACCGAGTTCAAGCCCTGAAACTGATCACTGACCAGAACAGCCTTGTAATGGGTCTGCTGACCACGACTGTGCATATGACTCTCGTCGAGCACTTGCAGATGATGCGGTTGCAGCAGCGCAAGCGCCGACTCGATTCGTTGTTGCATGGTCATGATGGAAACCGCCTGTCAGGGCTTTTTGGCCGGAGCCGGAGCAGCTGCCTTGGCAGGTTCCAGTTCGGCAGTCATGTCAGCCAGCAGCTTGTTGACGACCGGAACAGCGCTTTCCAGCTTGCTCTGGGTCAGCTGGGCCGACTGCTGAGCCAGCTCAGGCATCTTGGTCATCACTTTCTTGCCCAGTGGCGACTGGTAGAACGCAACCAGATCCTTCAGCTCGCTTTCGGTGAAGTTGGCGGTGTACAGCTTGACCATCTCGGGCTTGAGCTTGTTCCAGCCAATGGCTTGGTCCAGAGCGGTGTTGGCCTTGGCCTGATAGGTTTCAAGCAGGGCTTTTTTCGATGCAGGTGCCTTGGTTTCAGCAAAACGCTGAGCGAACATCTGCTGAACCTGAGCGTAGACCGGAGCGCCCAGGCGATCGGCGTTGGCAAGCTTCAGGAACGTTTCGGCGCTCTCGTTGTGACTGGCGGTGTCGGCGAAGACCTGGCCGCTGGCACAGACCAAGGCTACCGCGGTACAAATGGCACGAAGACGGGTCATCGAGTTTCCTTATCTAGCAAACGAGGCATTACCCCAGGGCCGACCATTCTGCGCTTATCTGGGCTTTTGGCTCAACCCCCGGTTCACCCAGCGGTTAAAAAGCACTGCGCGGGAACCCTGTGGGCATATGGACACCTAACCCTGCAACGCACTTAAAGGAGTAAGACCAGTGAGCCGCACCGAAACCGATAGCATTGGCCCGATCGAAGTCCCCGAAGATGCCTACTGGGGCGCGCAGACCCAACGCTCACTGATCAATTTTGCGATTGGCGACCAGCGAATGCCGTTGCCCGTCCTGCACGCGCTGACCCTGATCAAGAAAGCTGCTGCACGTGTCAATGATCGAAATGGCGACTTGCCTGCCGACATCGCCCGCCTGATCGAACAGGCCGCCGATGAAGTGCTCGATGGTCAGCATGACGCGCAATTTCCGCTGGTGGTCTGGCAGACCGGCAGTGGCACGCAAAGCAACATGAACGTCAACGAGGTGATCGCAGGCCGCGCCAACGAACTGGCTGGCCAGGGTCGTGGCGGCAAATCGCCGGTCCACCCCAACGATCATGTCAATCGCTCGCAAAGCTCCAATGACTGCTTCCCGACGGCCATGCACATCGCCACAGCTCAGGCGGTCAAGGCGCAGCTGCTGCCCGCCATCGCCGAATTGTCCAGCGGGCTGGCCGAACAGGCCGCGCGGCACATGAAGCTGGTCAAGACCGGGCGCACGCACATGATGGACGCAACGCCGATCACCTTCGGTCAGGAGCTGTCCGGGTTTGTCGCGCAACTCGATTACGCGGAAAAAGCCATTCGCGCCGCCCTGCCCGCCGTTTACGAGCTGGCTCAGGGCGGGACAGCAGTCGGCACCGGACTCAATGCGCCCAAGGGCTTTGCCGAGGCCATTGCAGCAGAACTCGCCGCCCTCTCCGGTCTGCCGTTCGTCACGGCGCCCAATAAGTTCGCCGCGCTGGCCGGTCATGAGCCGCTCGCAGCGCTGTCCGGCGCACTGAAGACGCTGGCCGGTACGTTGATGAAGATTGCCAACGACCTGCGTCTGCTGGGCTCAGGCCCGCGTGCAGGGCTGGCAGAAGTCAGACTGCCCGCCAACGAGCCCGGCAGTTCGATCATGCCCGGCAAGGTCAACCCGACCCAGTGCGAGGCCTTGTCGATGTTGGCCTGCCAGGTCATGGGCAACGACGTGACCATCGGTTTCGCCGCCAGTCAGGGTCACCTGCAACTCAACGTGTACAAACCGGTGATCATTCATAACATTCTGCAGTCGATTCGCCTGCTGGCCGATGGCTGCAGCAATTTCAACGAGCACTGCATCGCGGGCATGGAGCCGGATGGCGAAAAAATGGCTGAACACCTGGAGCGCGGCCTGATGCTGGTCACCGCACTCAATCCGCATATCGGCTATGACAAGTCGGCGCAGATTGCCAAGAAAGCCTACACCGAGGGGCTGACCCTGCGCGAAGCGGCATTGGCCCTCGGCTACCTGACCGATGAAGAGTTCGACGCCTGGGTGCGGCCGGACAAAATGCTCGAGGCAGGCAGTAATGGCTGATGCCAGAAGCGGCGCAACGCCTCTGGAGGGCAATGGCAAACGAATCCTGATGGTCTACGGCACGCCGAAGACCATCAGTTTCTGCCACGCGCTGGGTGACGCGTATGCGCAGACGGCACGGGGCGAAGGGCATGTAGTGCGGGTTATCAAGCTCGGCGAACTGGACTTCGATCCGATTCTGCACAACGGCTACGATCAGACTCAGACACTTGAGCCCGACCTGCTCGAAGCCCAGCGCCAGATCCACTGGGCCGAGCATCTGGTCTTCGTCTATCCGGTCTGTTGGGGCGGTTTGCCGGCATTACTGACGGGCTTTTTCGACCGGGTGCTGACACCCGGTTTTGCGTTCAAGGTGCATGGTCGCAAGCATTCATCCAATGAGCTGCTCCGAGGCCGGACGGCGGAGCTGATGGTCGCCATGGACACGCCGCCACGCTACTTTCACTGGATATACGGCGCGCCGGCTCACCGGCAGATGGTGCGGACCATACTCGGCTTTTGCGGGATAAAGACCAAACGTCTGACCGAGTTTGCCCCGGTGCACAGCGCCAGCGAACAGCAGCGTCAGGAGTGGATTATTCAGGCGCAGGGGCTGGGCAGACGCTGATCTGCCCCACCACCCGCACGTCAGGCCTGCGCCAGCCGCGCCTTGCGTGCCCTTAGCCCGGCGACCAGCGAGGGGCCAAGCGCGGTCAGCGCCGATCCGGCCACCACCAGCAGCGCACCGCCATAACCCAGCATGTTCAACTCTTCAGCCTGCACGTAATCCGGCCACAGCCAGGCGGCAACCGCCACGGCGGTCAGCGTGACCAAGGGCGTCAGCGCGAGCGTCGCACTGACCCGCGAGGCCTCCCAATGCGCCAGCGCTTCGGCAAAGGCGCCGTAGGCCACCAGCGTGTTCAGACAGCAGGCCAGCAGCAGCCAGCCCTGCAACGGACTCAACAGCAACGCCTCGGCAGGGTGCGCCCACGGCGTGAGCAACAGGGCGCAAAACAGGTAGATCACCATCATCACCTGCAGTGAATTCCATACCGTCAGAAGCTGCTTCTGACTCAGCCCGTAGAACGTCCAGATGGTCGAGGCCAGGAGCACCACCAGTACGCCCAGGGTGTAATCGCCCAACGAGGTGAAAAGCTCCACCAGACGCTGATTGAAAAAGAACCCGAAACCCACCAGCAGCACCGCCAGACCGATGCCCTGCCCCAGACTGAAACGCTCCTTGAACAGAAAGATGCTGCTGATCAACAGAAAAATCGGACCGACCTGAACCAGCAATTGCGTGGTACCCGGGCTAAGCGACCGCAAGCCAATGAGATAGAGCACATAGTTGCCGACCAGACCGAACACGGCCAGCCCGACCAGCACCCTGCCCTTGCGTCCCAGCACCTTGAAACTGGGCAGGCGTTTGACCGACGCCAGCCAGATGAACAACAGCGCCCCGGACACAGCCAGACGGAACCAGGTCACGGTCACCGGATCCATCACCTGCAGCACCTGCTTGAGCTTGATCGGCAAAATGCCCCACAGCAGCGCGGTCAACAGTGACAGACAGAGGCCATAGACCCAGCGACCAGACGAGATGTGCATTGCAACTTCCGCAAGAGACAGAACAGAACACCCATTCTAGGCGCTGATCGGCAAAGCAACAGTTACAGCTGGGTGCAGTTAACGGCGCAAATTGTGTTCCTTACCGCTGGCCGCCGTGATTGCGCTGGTAGGTCTCACTGCCCATGGCCTGAATCTGACCTTCGATCAACGCATCGAACGGCTTGAGCAACGCATCGAACGAGGTGGGTGCTTCCAGCATCTGCAAGGTATGCACGATGGCCTCAAGTGTCGACAAGGCCTCAGGGCCGGGCGCCTTGCGCAAGCGATAACGCGAAACAGGCACGTCGCCCGGCGTCACCCTTGGCAGCTCGGCGAGCAAGGGGTTGAGGTGCAGCAGTTTGCGCGCCTTGCGCCACGTGCCATCCGGCACGACCAGCAGCATGGGCAGTGAATCCTGCGCATAAGGCGTCAGCGCCTGCGCAGCCTCACCCGGAAACAGCAATCGAGGCTGATAGCCGGGCGGATTCAGAATCTGCTGCAGATCGTCGAACACTTCGCCCACCAACAACTGCGCGTTGACCAGGCCGAGCGCGGCCAGTCGGGCGGTGTTCAAGGCATGGCCGACTTCATCGGGATGCTGCAGGATCAACACTCGCGTGCGGCTGTCCAGCTGCGGAATCAGGGCGCACAGACAATGCGTGGCAGGACGCAGACAACGCTCACAACGGGCGCGGGACATGGATCAGTACTCGGTCAATCTCACAAGGTTAAAGGTGCTGCACGGCACAACGAATCAGCGTTGCCACCAACCGCCTGTCGAACAGCCCTGCATTTTAAACAAATCGGCACCGTAACGGCGGGGCAATCCACAGCCGCAACGGCGATTTGAGCTAGCCTCATGGGTCTGGGCTGGAGAAATGAAGTACGCCTGTTGTATCTGACAAGATCCACATCAGGGGCTTTCATGAATCGCGAAGAGATCAGGCAAAAGGTATTCAACGCCCTAGGCATCATTCTAGTGGACAAGAGCGCGATTCAGGATGACGCCACGCTCGCCGATCTGGCCCTTGATGACGATGATATCGAGCTGTTTTTCCTCGAACTGAAGGAAGCCCTCGGCTTCACACTCACGGAAACCATCAGGACAGCGGTGATCGCCAGCCCCGGACAGTTTGCGTTGCACAGGATCATAGGACTGATTTTATTGCAGGAGACGGAAAAGGGCTCGATAGAGCCGAAGAACGAGCCCGGGCATCAGCATTAACGCCGGCTCTTGTATCGGGACGCCCTGTGCGCCCCGACGAAACTCAACATGCGCACTACCCTGTGGCCAGGATCAGGCGAGAAGCTTACCGGCGTTGACGGCGACGGTCGTCGTCGGCACGAACCGGAATGGGTTGCAGTTTTGGGCGTTCTATCAGACCCAGTGCAACGCCTACATCGTGGAGCCATTCTTGCAGTTTGCTATTCATAGAGCCCCCTTGAGGGAAATACTCGGCAGTCGATCCGTACTCATCACTCACTAGAGATCATAGAAGCAAATGAACTGTTAGCCGAGTGCAACGAGAAACAATTTTCCCGATGGAGCCAATGTGACAGTTGTGCAGCATCGCTTCTAGTCTTTGCGACGGACGGCCTGTTACTGAACATTACGCCGACGATTCGAGCAGCTCAGTCCGGCGGGCTGATCAGGCCATCATTATCGGTCATCGCCCGCTCCAGTAAATCGGCGGGCAGACTCTTGCTGGCCCGCGCACCGAGCAGTTTGAGTTGTTCGCTGCGGCTGATCAGGTTACCGCGCCCTTCGGTGAGCTTGTTGCGCGCTGCCGAATAGGCCTTATCCAGCTGTTGCAGGCGGTTGCCTACCTCATCCAGATCCTGAATGAACAATACGAACTTGTCGTATAGCCAGCCTGCCCGCTCGGCGATCTCACGGGCGTTCTGGCTCTGACGCTCCTGCTTCCACAAGCTGTCAATCACCCGCAACGTGGCCAGCAGGGTCGTGGGGCTGACAATCACGATGTTGCGGTCGAAGGCTTCCTGAAACAGATTCGGCTCGGCCTGCAAGGCGGCAGAAAAAGCCGCTTCGATCGGCACGAAAAGCAGAACGAAATCCAGACTGTGAAGCCCTTCTAGACGCTTGTAATCCTTGCCCGACAAGCCTTTGACATGGTTACGCAACGACAGTACGTGCTGCTTCAGCGCAGCCTGTCCAATCACCTCGTCATCGGCAGACACATATTGCTGGTAGGCCGTCAGGCTGACCTTGGCGTCGACCACCACTTGCTTGTCGCCCGGCAACATGATCAGCACGTCAGGCTGAAAGCGCTCACCGTCCGGCCCCTTGAGGCTGATTTGCGTCTGGTACTCACGGCCCTTTTCAAGCCCGGCATGCTCCAGCACGCGCTCCAGGATCAGCTCGCCCCAGTTGCCCTGGGTCTTCTGCCCCTTCAAGGCGCGTGTCAGGTTGGTCGCCTCATCACTCAAACGCTGATTCAACTGCTGCAGACGTTCCAGCTCCTTGGCCAGGGAGAAGCGTTCGCGCGCTTCGTTCTGGTAACTTTCCTCGACACGCTTTTCGAACGACTGGATACGTTCCTTGAGCGGCGTGAGCAATTGGCCCAACTGCTGCTGGCTGGTCTCGGCGAAGCGCTGCTCGCGCTCATCGAAAATCTTGCCCGCCAGTTCGGCGAACTGCGCGCGCAGTTCATCCCGGGAACCCTGCAAATCGTTAAGGCGCTGCTGATGGCCATCCTGCTGTTCGCGCAACTCAGCGTTAAGCGCGGCACACTGCGCATCAAGACGGCGCAACTCCGCCTCTCTGGCGGCACGTTCATGATTCCAGTCCTGCGCCGTTTCGCGCGCGTTATCGCTTTCCTGGCGCAGCAACTCGACCTCGCGGCGCAATGCCGCAAGGTCAGCCTGCTTGGCCGCATTGGCCTGACTGAGGTCGCTGACCTCGTCACGGCACGCATCCAGCTGGGCATTGAGACCCTCCTGCGCCATTTGCGCCATGCTCAGACGCTCGTCGAGCAGGGCGCTCTCGGCCTGGCGAGCGGCCAGACGGCGCTGCAAATGCCAGAGCAGGCCCAGCAAGGGCAATGCTGCTGCGCCGAGCCCCAGTAACAGGCTGTTCAGGTCCAGTGCCATAAAGACTCCATGCGGGCTGAATAATAAGGGCCAGCGGCAATTTGGGTAGAGCGTGATAGTGCAGCAGAAACATCGTCTCGGGTGAGACGGGATCAACAGGCGGGGGTAAAACGGGGGAACGGATTGTACGCGTTTTCAGCGCGGCACACAGCCCCTATTAGGGGGACATTTTGCGCGGGACAATCCACAGAAGCTGTGGATAACTCAGTGGACAACCCCCCTTTAACTTCCGCAAACGCAAGCAGCATGGGGCCTGCGCTCAAACTGACGATTTTTTCACCAGCTAAAAAAAACGATGTTTTTCATTGACTTAATAATTCACCATCATAAATCAAACCCTTAGCTTCGCTTGTGACAGTGATGTGGCAGCTTGTGCCGCTAATGTGCACAACTCATGAGCATGCCCCTTTTTCATCATTTCACGCGTCATGTAATGTTTGCTCAATTGCAACGTATTCTCAATGAATACAAGGCTTTCAGCAGGTTTTCAGGTGCTGGATCGACAGGGCTGACGACGCATTTCGAGCATTATTCGGGGCAATGAAAGCGACGCAGGCGACAAATTGCACAAGCCGCGGTCCAAGCACTGGCAAAAATGCACCTCACCCTAATTCACCAACGATTCAGTGAAGGAATCCATGAAGGAGATCGCCAGGTTCTTCCTGCTGTTGTTGGCCGTCTGCCTCGTCGCCCTGGCAGTCAGTATCGTACTGCCACCCCCGGACGGCGGCGTGTTCGCCTACAGCGTGCTGCTGTCGGCGATTGCCCTGATGCTGATCATCTGCAGCGATCTGAGCAACGGGCGTATCAACGCGACAGGCGATATCATGCGCGCCATCGAAAGCCGCAGGTCACTACGGCTGACCGTAGCCGCCTACCTGCTGGGCTGCTCGATGGTTGCATCGGTTACTGTACTGATCTATCGACTGGTCGGGCACTGGTGAAGATTCATTCACTGCAACTTGCAATGTTTCGATGAGGCGGGTAATATCGCCGCCGTTAGTACCAAGCTGAAAATCAATTCCGGTCGACAAGTCCCCCGACAGACACTCCTCCATGCGACGAGAATGTTGGCAACAAGGGATCGACCACCTCGATGGTTTCCAGATATGAACCTCTCGCGCTGATGCACCATTTGGGGTGACAGTGCAGTTATGGCTCTCATGGTCTGCTTCAACCAGCCTGCAATTGATCAGGATCTTCACCCGGAGCGTAGAACCTTTGCTCCTGTTGTGTTGCCTGCCCTCCTAAGTACCTACCGGTCAGCCAGAGCGCCATACGATAAAGCGCGCTTCAACTGCCTGTCTTTGTTCCAGTCAGGTTCTCCGCCCAGCCAGGCTTTGGTATCAAATGTCGGCCCGCGTTTACTGGAATCTTTATTTTTGCACGGTATTGTTCCGTGTTGCTTCAGGAAACACCTTGAATATGAATACTCAGACTCAACATGCAATTCACACATTGACCAACGCTTTTGCCCCGATGAACTGCCTGATCATGGCCGCTCGCAAAGGCTGCTTCAGCTTCACCATTGTCAATGAACACGGCATCGCCCGCCACAGCGAACGCCTGTACCCCGATCAGTACGCCAGCGCCGAGCCGCTGCAGGCCGTGATCGAGCGTACCCGTCAGGCCCTCATCGCCTGACGAAAACGCTGCACCGCAAGCTGAAAGCCCCGCACTGCAAAGGCGGGGCTTTTTTTATGCGCGCTTTGTATCGTCTGCATCACACAATGCCTGCAGCACTGGAACTTGCTCTAAATTGCAATTCCTACTCCCTTGACGGGATTGTCCTACAAGAATAGCTCTAAATCGGGCTCCTCAGCCTATAGCGCGCCGTCGAAAATGTTGGTAATTTTCGACCGGTGAACAACAAGGAGTTCTAATAATGAAAATAATGACAAAAGCACTGAACCGGACAACGCTTGGACTCGCACTGGGTCTGGCCTCTTCTCAACTGCTCGCTGCCGGCTTTGCCCTCAACGAACAAAGCATCAGCGGCATGGGCACCGGCTTTGCAGGTCGCTCCTCGTCAGCCGATGACGCAAGCACCGTATTCGGCAACCCTGCCGGTATGTCCCGCATCAAACGCGAACAAATCAGCGTCGGCGCAGCTGCCGTGATCGCCAAGACCGACATCGACAACGGTCGTGGCACATTTGGCGGCACCAACGACGGCGATATGGTTCCGGTGGTCGGCGTACCCATGGGCTACTACGTCAAACCAATCGATGATCACTGGGCATTTGGTCTGGGCGTGTACGTACCGTTCGGCCTGGTCACCGATTACGAAAAAGGCTTCGCTGGCCGCTATTTTGGCGACAAGAGTCACGTCCAGGTCGTGACCTTCCAGCCGACCGTCAGCTATGCATTCAACGACAAGGTCTCCATCGGTTTCGGCCCGACGATCAACCGTATCGACGGCGAGCTGACCTCTGCGACCCTGAATACTGGCTCGCTTGGCCGTAACGACGGTAAGGTGAAGATCGAAGGCGATGACACCGCAATCGGCTTCAATGCCGGCATTCTGGTCCAGGCTACCGATACCACCCGCCTGGGCCTGACTTACCACTCCAAGGTCGATTACAAGCTCAAGGGCAAGACCAAGATCGAAGGTTCGGGCTTTGGTCCGTTCGGCGGTCAGAAGTATGACGCTTCGCTGGACATCTCCACGCCTGAGTCCGTGGACTTCTCCATCACCCAGCAGATCGACGAGAACTGGACGGTCTACGCCGGCAGTACCTGGACTCGCTGGAGCCGCCTGCAAGACATCACCGTCAACAACGATGGCGTCCCTGCCCTGCTGGGCGGTTCCGCAGGTCCAATCGGCACCATCACCGAAGAACAGAACTGGCACGACACCTGGGCGCACGCCATCGGTGCTTCTTACAAGGTCAATAAAGAGTGGACGCTGCGCACCGGCTTCTCCGTTGATCAGTCGCCGACCAACAACGTCAACCGCTCCCCACGCATCCCGACCGGCGATCGCAAGATCATCAGCTTCGGTGCAGGCTGGAGCCCGACCGACGACCTGACCATCGACGTGGCGTACTCGTACCTGCGTGAAGACGAAACCAAGATCCGCGACTCCAGCGCGACCAAAGGTTCGTACAGCGCCGACTACCGTAACACTGCTCACGGCCTGGGCACTTCGGTTACCTATCGCTTCTGATAGCAACTGCCAGGCTGAAAAAAGCCCGCAACCAGTGATGGTTGCGGGCTTTTTTATTGCGTGCCTGGAGCGCTCAGACCTGCATTGATTGACTATCGTGCCGATGCTCCGCGTCGGCATGCAGTTCTGGGCGCTCTGCGTCCTCTTTGTGGCGCTCCGCGTCACACAAGGGTTTGCGATGCCAGGTCGATTCAGACAAGACTCAAACCGCCCTTTTTTGCCCCCTAAGGCTTCGACGCAATCGCCTTCTCAATGGCTGCGATCAGCTCCGGATCATCCGGCTTGGTCATGCTGGAGAAGTTGGCGATGACCTTGCCCTGGCGATCAACCACGTATTTGTAAAAGTTCCAGCGCGGCGCACTGCTCTGCTCAGCCAGCACCTTGAACAAGTGGGTCGCATCGTCACCGCGTACCGCCTGCGGCTCGGTCATGGTGAAGGTCACGCCATAGTTGACGTAGCAGACCTTGGCGGTCTCCTCACCATCCTTGGCTTCCTGTTTGAAATCATTGGACGGCACGCCCAACACCTCGAGCCCCTGCCCCTTGTAGCGCTGACTCAGCTCTTCAAGACCTTTGAACTGCGGGGCGAAGCCGCAGAAGCTGGCAGTATTGACCACCACCAGCGGCTTGCCGGCGAAGCGTTTGCACAGGTCGATGTTTTCCTTGGCGCGCAGCTTGGGCAATTCGCCTTGCAGCAATGGCGGGCAGTCGGCAGCCATCGCTGCACCGCTCACGGCCAGCAGCAAAAGAGGGATCGAAAGAAAGCGAATGTTCATCATGGCGGCCCTGAATATTGTTGTCGTCTGCCGACACGCTACCCCATGCCGGAGCGTCTGCCTAGCAAGCGCCCATTCCCAGTTGCAGAGCGGCCAGCCCAACATGCTGCCAGGCCCACCAGAGTAATCCCAGCACCACCGCGCCCACCAGCAGTGCCATCAGCAAAGGCCATCGCCGACTCATGCCAGACTGCCCTGCGCCTGCAAGCGCGCCACCGGGCGCTCGCGCACCGGCCAATTGAGCGCCGCCGCGAGCAGACTCAGCAGGATCGAGACTTGCCAGATCAGGTCGTAACTGCCGGTGCGGTCATACACCAGCCCGCCCAGCCAGCCACCGAGGAAGGCGCCCAACTGGTGAAACAGAAAGACGATGCCGCCCAGCATCGACAGGTTACGCACACCGAACAGTGTCGCAACCGTACCGTTGGTCAGCGGCACGGTCGACAGCCACAGCAAGCCCATCGCCACGCCGAACAGATACGCCGTGGTCTGACTCAAGGGTATCCAGAGAAACAGCACGATCACCACCGCGCGCAACAGGTAAAGCACAGTCAGCAGCCGGGGTTTGGACATGCGCCCGCCCAGCCAGCCTGCGGTATAGGTGCCGAAGATATTGAACAGGCCAATCAGGGCCAGCACTGTAGTGCCAACCTTGGCGGGCAAGTGCTGATCCACCAGATAGGCCGGTAAATGCACGCCAATGAAGACCACTTGAAAACCGCAGACAAAGAACCCCAGCGCCAACAGCCAGAACCCCGAATGCGAGCACGCCTCGCGCAGCGCCTCGCCGAGGGTCAGTTCAACGCCGGTGGATACACTCGGCGTATCCTTGAGCATGCCCACCAGAGGCAGGATCAACGCCACCATCACACCCAGCACCAGCAAGGCGCCGGACCAGCCCAGCCAACTGATCAAACCCAATGTACCGGGCAGCATGGCGAACTGACCGAATGAGCCGGCGGCGCTGGCGATCCCCATGCCCATACTGCGTTTTTCCGCAGGCAGCGCACGCCCCACGACCCCCAGGATGACCGAAAACGATGTGCCGGACAGACCGATACCGATCAGCAGACCGGCGCTCAATGAAAGGCTGAGGGAAGAATCGGCGGTACTCATACACAGCAGACCTGCTGCATACAGCACACCGCCGACGAAGACGACTTTCGCCGCCCCGAATCGATCTGCCAGCGCACCGGCGAAGGGCTGCGCCAGGCCCCACATCAGATTCTGCAGGGCGATGGCAAAGGCAAAGACTTCACGCCCCCAGCCAAACTCGGCACTCATGGGTGCCAAAAACAGACCGAAGCCGTGCCGCGTACCCAGCGAAAGCGCAAGAATCAACGCACTGCCCAGCAGAACCCAGCCACTGGTACGCCAGATCGATGTCATGGTTAAGCTCCCTGCGCTTTGTGTTACATGGTTTGACCCGCAATTCGCGAAGCTACGCGGTGCCGGTAAAAGCTGTCAACAAAGCGTTGTGCAAGGTCTCAAAGCAGCGCCAGCGTCAGCAGCACCGCCAATTCCAGCAGCTCGAGCAATGCCCCGGCCGTATCGCCGGTGCAGCCGCCCAAACGGCGCATAATCAACTGCCGCAGCCAGAAGAAACAAACGGCGCAGACCAGCAATGCAGCTACCCCTGACCAGCCGGCGAGCAGCACGCACGCAATGGCAGTGGCGGCCAAAACCTTGCGTCCAGGGCCACGCGGCAGGTGATCGGCGAGCGCCTGCCCCAATCCCCCGGAACGCACATACGGCGTTCCCAGAAACAGCCCAAGCATGGCCGCGCGCCCGATCACCGGCGCCAACAGCAGCCAGACACTGGCATGGCTCTCGATCAGCGCCAGAATCGCAGCAAACTTGAGCAGCAGCACCAGGACCAGCGTGACCACGGCGATAGGCCCGCTGCGTGGGTCCTTCATGATCTTCAAGGTGCGTTCACGGTCACCGAAGCCGCCCAGCCAGGCGTCAGCACTGTCGGCCAGACCGTCCAGATGCAGGCCGCCGCTGAGCAATACCCAGGCACTGAGTACCAGCGCGGCGTGCAGCATGAGCGGCGTACCACTGAGCAAGGTGTTGAAGCCCAGCAGCAGCGTGCCGAACACCACCCCGACCAACGGGTAGTACAGCAAGGAGCGTCCTAGCTCTTCAGGGCGCGGCATGCCGGGCAGTCTGATCGGCAGGCTGCCGAGAAATTGCAGGGCGATCCAGAACGGCAGCATCTCAGATCTCCGTGAGTACGCGATCAGCAGCGACCTGAATCGACAACAGCGCGCCATGCCCGACCACCACCTGCAACAGTTGCTCACGCGGCAAACCACGCGCCTGCGCCACCAGCAAGCGCATGACACCGCCATGACTGACCAGCAACACGCGCTCACCGGCGTAAGCCTGATGCAGACGCTCAATGGCACTCAATACCCGGCTCGAGAAATCCAGCACCGGCTCGCCGTTGGGGGGTGTGAACGCGTAGGGGTCCGCCCAGAACAGACCCAGGCCCTGCGCATCGGTTTCCATGAGTTGCGCAGGGCTGTGCCCTTCCCAGTCGCCGAAATGCAGCTCCTGCAAACCTGGCTCCAGGTGCAGAGGCAACGACAAGCGCTGCGCCAGCTCTTCGGAGAAACGTGCGCAACGTTGCAGCGGCGAGCTGACAATCCGTGTCCAGGGTCCGCCATCGACCACCGCCGCACGCATCTGCTGCCAGCCAGACTCGGTCAGCGCGTCGTCGAGACTGCCGCGCAGGCCGCCGCCCAGTTCGGTTTCGCCGTGCCGCAACAGGTCCAGGTGCAAGGTCATGCGGGGCGATCCGCCACAGCTGCTTCGGCAAACGTCGCCATGCCGCTGTGCAGCTCGCACGCCAGGCGTACCAGCGGCACAGCCAGTGCGGCACCGCTGCCCTCGCCCAGACGCAAACCGAGGTCCAGCAGCGGTTCGGCCTGCAGCGTTTCCAGCAGATGCCGGTGGCCCGGTTCAGCGCCCCGATGACCGAACAACAGCCAGTTGCGGCAGGAGGGATTCAGGCGCACCGCTACCAGCGCGGCCACGCTGCAAATGAAACCGTCGACCAGTACCGCAATACCTTCCTGCGCGCAGGCCAGGTACGCACCGGTCAGCGCGGCGATTTCGAAGCCGCCCATGCAGAACAGGCTGTTCAACGGGTCTCCCGCCTGATCGACGTGCAATGCCAGTGCGCGCTCGATGACATGAGTCTTGTGCTGAATGCCCTCGGCGTTCAGCCCGGTACCGGGTCCGACCAGCAACGGCGCAGCGCACTCCAGCAACGAGCAGGCGACTGCGCTGGCGGCTGTGGTGTTGCCGATGCCCATCTCGCCGCCGATGAACAGTTCAGTGCCGACAGCCTTGGCGCGCAATACGCTGTCACGCCCGGCCTGCAGGGCAGCGAGCCCCTGCTCGACACTCATGGCCGGCCCATAGGCAAAATTAGCGGTGCCCGCGCCAATGCGCAGATGGCGCACCCCGGGCAAATCCATTGGCGACACAGTGCCCAGATCGACCACGTCCAGTTGCGCGGAGAGCTGACGCGCCAGCACGCTGATCGCGGCGCCGCCGTTGACGAAGTTGTGCAGCATCTGCCCGGTGACTTCCTGTGGATACGCCGACACACCTTCAGCGACGACACCATGATCAGCGGCAAAAATCGCGATCCACAGTTGATCGGCGGCCGGACGCTCACGCCCTTGCAAACCGGCCAGCTGTACCGCCAGGCGCTCCAGTTGCGCCAGCGAACCGGCGGGTTTGGTCAGTTGCTGCTGACGGGCCAGTGCCGCCTCGCGCATCGGTACATCAATGGCCTGTGCAGGCTTGAGCCACCAGGAATTACTCATAGCGCGGTTCCTTTCAACGTCAGGGACAAGCCGGCAACGGTCAACACGACACGCTGGCAACGCTCGGCCAGCGCCTGATGCAACAGGCCGGCTTCATCGACATAGCGACGGGTCAGTTCGCCGAGCGGCACGACGCCAAGCCCGGTTTCGTTGCTGACAAAAATGATTTCACCCCGCAGCCCGGCAAGGCTGTCGAGCAGGGATTCACGTTCTTGAAGCAGGCGCTCGGGGTTGTCGAGCATCAGCAGATTGGTCAGCCAGAGGGTCAGGCAATCGACTAGCAGGCAGCAATCGGGCGCCGCATTTTCGCGCAGCATCCGCGCCAGCTCGATCGGCTCTTCGACCAACCCCCAGTGCTCGGGACGGCGTGCGCGATGGCTGGCAACACGCTGATTCATTTCGCCGTCCAGAGGCTGACTGGTGGCGATGTAGGTCACCTTCAGCGTGCTGTCGGCGGCCAGTTTTTCCGCCAGGCGACTCTTGCCGGAACGCGCGCCGCCGAGGATCAATTGCAGCATTCAGTTCGCCTCCAGGCCACACAGTTCGCGAAGCAATGGGCCGTCCAAGTGTTTTTCCACCAGGTCCGCAAGACGTTCGATGTCGCGCTCGCGCAGGGCGTGATAGTCGACGGACTGCACGTTCGCCAACCCCGCCCAGCGCAGTAACGCGCTACAGGCCGCAGGTGATTCGAACAGGCCGTGCAGGTAAGTCCCGAGCACCTGCCCGTCGACACTCTGCGCGCCATCGCAACGCCCGTCGTCCAGTTGCACGGCAGCCTGCTCCAGCGCCGGCCCTGTCGTTACCCCGGCATGAATTTCGTAGCCGCTGACCTCGGCGTCTTCCAGGGTCAGACGACCGCGCACATTGCGCAGTTGCTTTTCCGCTTCCAGCACCGTGCTCATTGCCAGTAGGCCAAACCCGGCGCTGGACCCGGCTGCGCCTTCCAGCCCGAGAGGATCGTGCACCTGCTCACCGAGCATTTGCAGGCCGCCGCAGATCCCCATCAGCTTGCCGCCATAACGCAAATGCCGCTC
This sequence comes from Plantibacter cousiniae (nom. nud.), assembly GCF_977070315.1. NCBI lineage: Bacteria > Bacillati > Actinomycetota > Actinomycetes > Micrococcales > Microbacteriaceae > Plantibacter > Plantibacter cousiniae (nom. nud.). The sequence goes on from NZ_CDRVEU010000017.1 coordinate 70,789, forward strand.
GATGGCGGTGTCCCAGCCATTGTTGCGCAGGTAGTTCAGATCGCTGCGCACGCTTTTCGAGCCGGGCAGAATGATCAGGTCAGCAGGAGGAATCGCCTGGCCGGGACCGATGAACTGCAGATTGACCTGAGGGTGCAGGCGCAGCGGGTCGAAATCAGTGTGATTACTGATGCGAGGCAGCACCGGGACCACCACGTTCAGCACATGCTCGACCTTGTCGGTCTGGCGCTGGTCCAGGCCGTCTTCGGCTTCCAGGTGCAGGTCCATCACGTAGGGCAGCACGCCAACCACCGGCTTGCCGGTGCGTGCTTCCAGCCAGTCCAGACCCGGCTGCAACAAGGCGATGTCACCGCGAAAACGGTTGATGATGAAACCCTTGACCCGCGCCTGCTCACTGGGCGACAGCAGCTCAAGGGTGCCGACCAGATGGGCAAACACCCCGCCACGATTGATATCGGCAATCAGCAGCACCGGGCAGTCGACCGCCTCGGCAAAGCCCATGTTGGCGATATCGTTGGCGCGCAGGTTGATCTCGGCCGGAGAACCCGCGCCCTCGACCACGATCACCGGGTAGCTTTCACCCAGGCGCCGATGCGATTCCAGCACCGCCTGCATGGCGATCTCTTTGTAGCCGTGATAAGCCACCGCGTTCATGGTGGTCACTGCACGGCCGTGAATGATCACCTGCGCGCCCGTGTCACTGTTGGGCTTGAGCAGCACCGGGTTCATGTCGGTGTGCGGTTCGAGGTAGCACGCCTGCGCCTGCACGGCCTGCGCGCGGCCGATCTCGCCGCCGTCTGCAGTCACCGCGCTGTTGAGCGCCATGTTCTGCGGCTTGAACGGCACGACCTTGACGCCCTGACGAGTCAGCCAGCGGCACAGGGCCGTCACCAGAGTGCTTTTGCCGGCATCGGAGGTGGTGCCTTGTACCATCAGCGTGCTCATGGGTATTCCTTGCGGTATTCAAGCAGAACATCGTGCAGCCGCAGCCAGTCGGCCTCGTCGCGGGGCAGACCGAAACGCAGACTGGACGACTCGGAGGTGTCACCCTTGAACAGACGCAGCAGCACGCCGCGCCGCGCACAAAACTCATAGAGCATCTGCGCCTCAGGGGTCACCAGCCATTGGAACAGCGCACAGCCGCCTTGCGGGGTCAGAGCGTAGCGGTCGAGCAACGCCACCAGCCGGTCGCGGGCCTGGTCACAGCGCTCACGTTGACGCGCCTGCCCCTGCTGATCACTGAGGCACACCTGACCGATGATCCGGGTTGGCCCACTGACCGACCAGGGGCCGATTTCCTGCGCCAGCATCCTCAACAGCACCGGCTCGGCCATGACAAAACCGAGCCTCACGCCAGCCAGGCCGAAAAACTTGCCAAACGAACGCAGGACGATCAGCCCGCTGCGCCCTGTTTCGGCCGCCAGGCTCATGCCCGGCGTGTTATCCATGAACGCTTCATCGACGACCAGCCAGCCACCGCGCTCGGCCAGTCGTGCATGCCACTCCAGCAAGCGCTCGGCGCTCAGGTGCAGGCCGGTCGGGTTGTTGGGGTTGACCACTACCAGTATGTCCAGGCTGTCGAGGAAGTAGTCGACCTCCTGCTCACCCACCTCACGGACCACGAAACCGTTCTTGCGCCAGGCATGCGCGTGCTCTGCGTAGCAGGGCGACAGAACGCCAACTCGCCCTCCGCTGCGCACCCGCGGCAGTGCCTGAATCGCGGCCTGCGAACCAGACACCGGCAATAACCGGGACACACCGTAATACGTGCAGGCCGCCGCTTCCAGACCATCGTCGGTCTCGGGCAACCGCGCCCAGGCACGCGTCGGAATCTCCGGGATGGGCCACGACCAGGGCGCGATCCCGGTGGACAGGTCCAGCCAGTCGGCTAGCTGAATACCGTAATGCTGCGCCGCCGCGCGCAACCACCCGCCGTGCTCAAGCATAAAACTCAGCCGCCACGCAGATGACCAGCAGCCATAACCAGACGCCGCGCTGCACCAGTTGCCAGCCGCGATCGATCGAGTCCGCGTCGGCAGGCGCACCCTCACCCAGTTGCGGACGCTGATGCAACTCGCCGTGGTAGATCGCCGCGCCACCCAGTTCGACACCCAGCGCGCCTGCGCCAGCGGCCATCACCGGACCGGCATTCGGACTGTCCCAGGCCGGAGCCTGTGTGCGCCAGCAACGCAGCGCCAGTCGGGTCTTGCCCAACAAGGCGTAAGTCAATGCCACAAGACGTGCGGGAATATAGTTGAGCAGATCGTCGATCTTCGCCGCAGCCCAGCCAAAACGCTCAAAGCGCTCGTTGCGATAGCCCCACATGGCGTCCAGCGTATTGCTCAGCCGGTACAGCACCACGCCGGGCGCACCGGCCACGACAAACCAGAATAACGCCGCGAACACCGCATCGCTACCGTTCTCCAGCACCGACTCGGTGGCTGCGCGGGCGACTTCGGTAGCGTCCAGCTCAGTGGTCTGGCGACTGACCAGATAACCGACCCGCTGACGTGCTTCAACCAGATCATCACTGCGCAGCGCTTGCGCCACCGGCTGAACGTGCTCGCCCAGACTGCGCATGCCCAGCGCGCCATACAGCGCCAGAATCTCGAACAGCCAGCCCACGCCAGGCAACCAGCTCAGCAGCGTGGCCAGCAGCGTCAGCGGCACAACGGTGATGACCCAGGCGGTAACGCCGTGACTGCGCCAGCCACGGCCGCCACTGTTGAAACGCTGCTCGACCCGATTGGCGAAGTTGCCGAACGCCACCAGCGGATGCCATCGTTTTGGCTCACCGAGCAGCGCATCCAGCGCGACCCCGGCGACGCTCAACAGCGCCACACTCATTGATTCACTCCCCATTGATTCTCGTACAGCAGCTCGTGCAGCGGACGCGCCTGCGCCCAGCCTTCCATCACCAGCATTGGCGCAGGATAGAATTCCTTGACCGGCCCCAGGCAAATTATCGCCAGCGGCTTCGCGCCGTCAGGCATGCCCAGCAGTTCGGCCAATGCCTCGGGGTCGAACAGCGACACCCAGCCCATGCCCAGGCCTTCTGCACGCGATGCCAGCCACAGGTTCTGGATCGCGCAGGACAGCGATGCCATGTCCATTTCGGGCAAGGTGCGACGCCCGAAAATGTGTTGCTCACGCCCTTCCATCAGCGCGGCGACCAGCACTTCTGCGCAGTCGTTGATGCCTTCGACCTTGAGCTTCATGAACTCGTCGGTTCGCTCCCCCAGCGCCTCGGCGGTACGAATACGCTCCTCCTCTACCTGCGCCTGCATCCTGCCGCGCAATAGCGGGTCGCTGATGCGGATGAAGCGCCACGGTTGCATCAGCCCGACGCTGGGAGCCTGATGCGCAGCTTCGAGCACGCGCGCCAATAGCTCGGGCGCGACCGTACCACCGATGAAGTGGCGCATGTCGCGACGTTCGGCGATAGCGCGGTACACCGCAGCCCGCTCTTCGGGGCTGAACGCTTGCTCGGTCATGGTTTGAACAGCGCCGCAATCGCCCGGGGGCAGGAAGGAAAATAGAAATGCACGTAGGACGCGGTCAGACGACCCAAACGATAGACCGCTTCTGCGCCGCGCCCGCCATTGGGGCTGACGCCACGCGCAATCGGCTGCAGCTCGGTGCTGGTCAGCGAGTGGTGATAGGTATGGCCGTGCAGCGTGCCCTCGGGCAGCTCGACGGCCTGCAAGGCCAGCGCCGCCAGACGCTTCTGCATGACCGCTTCACCGGACAGCAAGCCGACCAGTTCGGCGCGCACGCCCTCGACATCGGTCAGGGCTTCGAGCAAATAGAGCATGCCGCCGCACTCGGCAAGAATCGGCTTGCCGGCAATATGGTGAGCCCTGATCGAAGCCTGCATTGTGCCATTGGCGGCCAACGCCACGTGGTGCAGCTCCGGGTAGCCACCGGGCAGGTACAGGCTGTCGGCCTCGGGAAGCTCGCGATCATGGACCGGCGAGAAGAAACTCAGCTCGGCGCCCATGTTCCTCAGCAGTTCCAGGCTCGCGCCATACAGAAAGGCAAAGGCTTCATCGCGTGCGATGGCAATGCGTACGCCGCGCAGCAGCGGTTCGGCATGAACCGGGTCGGGCGCCGTAAAGGTCACGGCCGGCGGCAAAGCCACTTCACAGGTACTGGCCAGCGCCGCAGCAGCCATGTCTAGACGCACGTCCAGATCATTGAGCTCACTGGCCTGGACCAACCCCAGATGACGGCTGGGCAATTCGAAGCCGACTTCCCGGGACAGTGCGCCGTACCAGCGCAGGCCTTCGGTCAGGCTGTTCTCCAGCAACTGCGCATGGCGTACCGTGCCGACGCGATTGGCCAGCACGCCGGCGAACGGCAGATCAGGCTGATAGCGCGCCAGGCCCAGCGCCAGTGCGCCAAACGTCTGCGCCATGGCCGTGCCGTCGATCACACCGAGTACCGGCACGCCAAAATGCCGGGACAGGTCGGCGCTCGACGGCGTGCCGTCGAACAGCCCCATGACCCCTTCGATCAGAATCAGGTCCGCCTCGTCAGCCGCCTCCCACAACAGACGACGGCTTTCATCGGCACCGACCATCCACATGTCCAGTTGATAGACCGGCGCACCACTGGCCCGCTCAAGAATCATCGGGTCAAGAAAGTCCGGGCCGCACTTGAACACCCGGACCTTGCGCCCCTGGTTGCGGTGCAAGCGTGCCAGTGCAGCGGTCACCGTGGTTTTGCCTTGCCCGGAGGCAGGCGCAGCGATCAATACCGCCGGACAATCACGCGGGGCTCTCATTGCAATGCGCTCAATGATGAAGGGTTCACAGCTCGATACCTTTCTGCGCACGAATACCGGCCTGAAACGCGTGCTTGACCACGCCGATCTCGGAAACGGTATCGGCCAGGTCGATCAATTCGGCTTTGGCACCGCGGCCAGTCACCAATACATGCTGCATCGGCGGACGTGCCTGCAGGTCGCTGAGCACTTGTTCAAGGTCGAGGTAGCCATGTTTGAGGGCGATGTTCAGTTCGTCGAGCACCACCAGACCAATGGCCGGATCGCGAAGCATTTCCTGAGACACGGCCCAGGCGGCTTCGGCGGCGGCGATGTCGCGCTGGCGATCCTGGGTTTCCCAGGTGAAGCCCTCACCCATTACGTGATAGCGCACCTGCTCGGGGAAACGGCGGAAAAACATTTCTTCGCCCGTGCTGTTGCGGCCCTTGATGAACTGCACCACACCACACTGCATGTCGTGGCCCATGGCGCGGGCGAGCATGCCGAATGCCGAGCTGCTCTTGCCCTTGCCATTGCCGGTCAATACCAGCAGCAGGCCGCACTCGTTGGGCGAGCTGGCGATACGCTCGTCCATGACGGCTTTCTTGCGCTGCATGCGCGCCAGATGGCGTTCGTCGCGTTCGGGGGATTCGTTCATCTGGGTTCTCCGCTCGGGGCAGGCGACAACAGACGGAAGGACAGCACTGGACAGCACGGCAACGCCCTGCACAGAACATCACCCTCCGTGATGTCATTGAGTGATTCAGGCCGGTCTCCGGGCTCATGAGCGGGTCACCCCGGCTGCGCGCCTTCCCATGTCGAAACACAGTGGCGTCAGGCACAGCCTTGACTCATTTACCGTTGCGGGGGCAGCGCCGGGATCGGATCTGTCGACCCACACCGGCTTCCCTGTTTCACTCTGCCAATCGGGGATTGCAGAGCACCTGAAACAAACCGCGAAGGGTAGAGGGTTGGACCGGGAGCGTCAATCGACACCGTCGCCGCGGAACGTGATTGAACCTAGCGGGTTGGCGGTGCCTCTATCAGTTACTGGACCATGCCCTTGTTAATGGAGATCGACAATGTTCAAACTCAGCCCCCACTACGCAGTGTTGCTTCTGGTCGCCGGCGGCCTCGCTGCCTGCGGCGAGTCTTCGAGACTGCAAGTCTCGGATGGAACAGGCCCCTCGCCCAAGCTGCCGGAGCCCAACAAGACGCTGATCCCGACCGTCAACATCGCCCCTGCCGTAGGCTGGGAAAAAGGCGCCAAGCCGGTCGCCGCGCCGGGCACACAAGTGGCTGCGTTCGCCGAAAACCTCGACCACCCGCGCTGGCTGTATGTGTTGCCCAACGGTGACGTGCTGGTCGCAGAAACCAATTCGCCCGCCAAACCGGATGACTCCAAAGGCATTCGCGGCTGGGTGATGGAAAAAGTCATGGGCCGCGCCGGTGCCGGTGTGCCCAGCGCCAACCGCATCACGTTGCTGCGCGACGTAGACAAGGACGGTGTGGCAGAGACGCGCACGGTTTTCCTGCAAAACCTCAATTCGCCGTTCGGCATGACCCTGGTGGGCAACAAGCTGTATGTCGCCGATACCGATCGCCTGATCAGCTTCCCGTATGAATCAGGGCAGACCTCGATCAGCGCGCAGGCGACCAAGGTGGTCGACCTGCCGGGCGGCACGCTCAATCACCACTGGACCAAGAATGTCATCGCCAGCAAGGATGGCAGCAAGCTGTACGTGACCGTGGGCTCCAACAGCAACGTGGCCGAAAACGGCATGGACAAGGAAGAGGGTCGTGCGGCGATCTGGGAAGTGGACGCGGCCACCGGCAACCACCGGATCTTCGCGTCCGGCCTGCGCAACCCCAACGGCATGGATTGGGAGCCGAAGACCGGCAAACTGTGGACGGCGGTCAACGAGCGCGACGAGATCGGCAGCGATCTGGTGCCTGACTACGTTACCTCGGTGCAGGACGGCGCATTCTACGGCTGGCCTTACAGCTACTACGGCCAGCATGTCGACGAGCGCGTCAAGCCGCAGAACCCGGCACTGGTCGCCAAGGCGATTGCCCCGGATTACGCAGTCGGTCCGCACACCGCTTCGCTGGGCCTGGTGTTCGCCGACGGCAAGACACTGGCTGCACCGTTCAACGAAGGCCTGTTCATTGGCCAGCACGGCTCATGGAACCGCAAACCGCACAGCGGCTATAAGGTGGTGTTCATTCCATTCAGTGGCGGCAAACCCAACGGCACACCGGTCGATGTGTTGACCGGCTTCCTCAACAAGGATGAAAAAGCCATGGGCCGTCCGGTTGGCGTGGTCAATGACCAGCGCGGCGGTTTGCTGGTGGCGGACGATGTCGGCAACAAGATCTGGCGCGTGACATCAGCCAAGGCTGCTCAGTAACGCCGAGCGGTTATTCCTGTGGGAGCGAGCTTGCTCGCGAAGAGGCCGGCACAGCTGCGGCGATCCCCAGCGTGCCACGCTCCAGCGTGGATACGCCTTTCTGAACGCTCTGCGTCCGATCCTGAGGCTGGAGCTGGGGGGAGCCGCTGATCAGCGGCTCCTGCCTAGGGCCGATTCTGCGCCAGACTGGACGGCTGAATCACGCGCTTGGCGTTGAGGTAGGCTCTCTGCCAGTAAGGCTTGTCGAGACTGTCGAGCTTGACCGTGCCACCAGTGGCCGGCGCATGCACAAAGCGGCCTTCGCCCACGTAAATCCCCGCATGCGACACCTGCGAACCACCTGACGTGGCAAAGAACACCAGATCACCTGACTGCAGTTGCTCGCGGCGAATATTCGGTGCGCCCATCACGATCATCTCGCGTGTGGAACGTGGCAGGGAAATGCCGGCCGCATCACGATAGACATAACCTATAAGACCGCTGCAATCGAAACCGGAGTCAGGCGTGTTGCCGCCCCAGCGATAAGGCGTGCCAACCAGCCCCAACGCACGAAACAGCACGTCTTCGGCAGCTGGAGAAAGAATCTGGGGAGGAGCAGTGACCACCGGACGCTGAACGATCCGAGGCGCTTTGGGCGGGGGCGGCGCGCTGGCGCAGGCACCGAGCAACGCAGCAACAGAAATGACTAACAGGCGCAACGCAATCGACATAACCACAACAACCTATCCGGATGCGGCTTACGCTGCCGAGAAGCTCAAAAACGCAGAAAGACCCGAAGGTCTTGTACTGCGCGTTCTATTTATTTACGCCGCTTGGGCGCGGTCTTGACTGTAGTCGAAGTCATCGCCGTTGTCTGCGTTACTTCAGGTGTCGATTTTACTGCAACAGTACCCGGGGCCATCGCCAGGGGCCGCTTGGCCTCGATGAAGGTCTTGCTCCAGTAGGCGTCATCGAGGCTGTCGATGCGCACACCGCCGCTGCGGCGACTGCTGGAGTGGATGAACTGCCGATTACCGGCGTAGATCGCTGCGTGGCTGACCTGACCGCGACCGCGAGTACTGAAGAACAGCACATCGCCCGGCTGAAGCTTGTTGCGCGCCACCAGAGGTGCGTTGACGTTGATCATTTCACGCGTGGAACGTGGCAGGCTCATGCCGGCCTCTTCGCGAAACAGATAACCGATGAAGCCGCTGCAATCGAAACCCGAAGAAGTCGACGTGCCGCCGAACTTGTAGCGTGTGCCGATCAGCGACTTGCCACGCTCCAGGATGCTGTCGGCCAGGGCCGGCAGTTGGTAAGACTTGTTATCAGCGAACTGGGCCAGTTCGTCTTCGGTAGCGAGCTCGTCCTGCAGGACTGCCGCGTCGGCGCGACGGGCTGCGGACTGGGCATTGGCATTGATTGCGCTCTGATAGCGTGGAACTGGCTGGGCCTGTTCCTGCTGTGCGACCGGCATATTGGCCGAGCAACCGAAGAGAAATGTAACGAGTGCGAGAGGCACGAGGGGTGCGAAGCGAACAACTTGCATGGGCACAACCGTGGCTGACTAGTTAAGATGGCGAGACTATGCCTTTTATGAAGGTGATTTGCAAATTCAATCGAACTAGATGTGACTTATGAGTTCGGCCATGACATGTGCCGCGCGGTAGGGCAAAAAGACGTCCATCTGCGCGCTGTGATCCGTCGGTTGCGGATTGATTTCTGCGGTAAAACCCCCGGAAACCCTGGTGCGAATGACCGGTTCGTGAATGTAGGGGAAGCTTGCGGTGGTGCCAATACTCAGCACCGCGTCATAGCCTTTAGCCAGCTGTTCATACAGTGTTTCCAGGGCTTTTTCGGGAAGCATTTCCTGAAAAAGAACGACGAACGGTCGCAAAATGCCACTACATGCCGGGCATAAGGGGGGCAAAGGTCGCTGCAAGTGCTCACTCAATTGCGAATCCTCAGCACCGCAGGATTGGCAAAACAGTGGCGAGAGTTGCCCGTGAATTTCGATCAGGCGCTCCGGCGGACTGCCCGCCGCGCGATGATAACCGTCGACATTCTGGGTCAGCACCCAGCACTCGGGTTTGATGCGCTGCAACTGGGCGATGGCGTAGTGCGCGATATTCGGCTCGCCACCCAGGCACGCCCTGCCCAGTTCAGCGATGTACTTCCAGCACAGCTCGGGGTCACGGCGCAGCATGGGCCCGGACAGGGCCATTTCGATAGGCAGGCCATCATCGGTCTTGCCATTGTAAAGCCCGCCCACACCACGGTAGGTCGGCAACCCCGAATCGGCAGACAAACCCGCCCCGGTGATCACCAGAATCCGTTGTGCATGGCGCAAGGCAGCCGCCGTCTGCATCAACAGCGCCTGATCTACCACCCGAGGGTCTCTTTAAGGAAGGGAATGGTCAGCTTGCGCTTTTCCTGGAGTGACGCCTGATCGAGGCGCTCGAGCAATTCGAACAGCGCGCTCATGCTGCGTGTACCACGCGTCAGGATGAAATGCCCGACATCGTCGGTCAGGTGCAAACCACGCCGAGAGGCACGCAGTTGCAAGGCGCGCAGCTTGTCCTCGTCGGACAGACCGCGCATCTGGAACACCAATGCCATGGTCAGGCGCGATTTCAGGTCGGGAAGCTTTACCGGCAATTCGCGGGGCGATTTGGACGCGGCAATCAGCAGACGACGCCCGCTGTCACGCAGACGATTGAACAGATGAAACAGCGCTTCTTCCCAGTCGGGCTTGCCGACGATCGCCTGCAGATCGTCCAGACACACCAGCTCGTACTGCTCCAGATGATCGAACAGCTCGATGCCTTCATCTATGACTTCGGCCAGCGGCAGATACACCGCTGGCTCGCCCAACTGCTCGAAACGCAGGCAGGCAGCCTGCAGCAGGTGCGTGCGCCCTACTCCGTCCTTGCCCCACAGATAGATGAGGCTTTCGGTCCAGCCAGCGTCGGCTTCGCACAGCCGCTCGACATAGCCGAGTGCAGCGGCGTTGGCGCCTGGGTAGTAATTGACGAAAGTGGCGTCATCACGCAGACGCACACTCAGGGGCAGCTGAATCGGTTTCATGCTGACTAACGGCTCATGCAAACCGTCAAGGGCCTCTGTGTAAAGAGCGCAAAGTTTATACCCGTGACGCTGGTCGCACAATGCGACAGACCTCAAGCAAAATCAAAGGTTTGCGTCAGGGTGAGTAAAGCGCCGTCCAGGCGCTGTACGAAAGTCGGCGAGCGAAGGTCAGGCAAGGCAAAAGCAGGCGAGGAACGGCCGGGGTCGCGCTCGACTCTACGTGTTGTAAATGAGCATTCCGATTGGACTCGCATCCGAGCCTGTTTTTAACGAAGCATCACCGAGCGCAGCCACTTTTCGTACAGAGCCCAGGACAGGGAGTTTGCAGGGGGCATGCACTCAAGGCATGAGCCTCTTCACCGGGCGGCAAAGAGGCTTGCATCGATCTTACAGCTCCGGATCTTCCGCGCCTGCGTAGATTTCCGAGTCCTTGTACAGATCATGCATGTGGCGCACCAGCACCATGATCACCGCCGCCACCGGCAGGGCCAGCAGAATGCCGGTGAAGCCGAACAGCTCGCCACCCGCCAGAATCGCGAAGATGACGGCGACCGGGTGCAGGCCGATGCGATCACCGACCAGCAACGGCGTCAGCACCATCCCCTCGAGGGCCTGACCGATCATGAACACCGCCACAATCCCCATCATCGGGTACAGGTCACCGCCAAACTGGAACAGCCCGGCCACCAGCGCCGAACCGATACCGATCACGAACCCCATATAAGGCACTATGGCCGCCAGACCGGCAATCACGCCGATCAGCAGGCCCAACTCCAGCCCGACCAGCATCAGACCGGCCGCATAGATCACGCCAAGGCCGACCATCACCAGCAACTGACCGCGTATGAACGCGCCCAGCACTTCGTGGCACTCGCCCGCCAGCTTGACGATTTGCCCTTCACGCTGACGCGGCAGCAGGCCACGGATCTTGCCGGTCATGATGTCCCAGTCACGCAGCAGGTAGAAACACACCACGGGGATCAGCACCAGATTGGTCAGCCAGCCGATCAGCGCCAGGCTGGACGCCGTAGCCTGGGACAGCACGATAGAGACGATGTCCCCGGCCTGGCCCATATGCTCGGAGATGGCTGCCTTGACCTTGTCGAACTTCCAGAACCCGTCTGCCAGCCCGAACTTGGCCTGGACCCACGGCAACGCCGAGTGCTGCAGCCAGTCAAGAATCTGCGGCGCCAGCTCGTAAAGACGGAACAACTGCTTGGCGAGCATCGGCACCAGAACCAGCAGCAACGCCATCAGCACCAGCGTGAACAACCCGAACACGACCACAACGCTCAGGGTTCTGGACAGTCCGGCGCGCTCCAGACGGTCCACCAGCGGATCACCCATGTAGGCCAGCAGTAACGCCACCAGAAAAGGAGTGAGGATCGTGTGCAACAGCACCACGAATGCAACCAGCAAGGCCAGGCCGCCGATCCAGAACCAACGCCGCGTATCAGTCATCAACATCCCTCAAGCCAGTGGAAAAGCGTTCTTGCCGGGTTACCAGCGGAAATAGAGCTGTGGCGCAGACGCCGGAACAATCATCGGTGCGGGCGCAGGTGCCGGAGCAGCAGCTCCATTGGCTGGCGCAACCGGCGCAGTCGCATCGACAGGCGCAGCAGGCGACGTTGCGGTAGCGGCTGCTTCGGCTGCGGGCACTTCCTGCAATTTGGCCAGCGACAACTGCGAGCGTAGCTGATCGGTGCTGCCACTGACCTCAAACACCACTTTATCGCCTTCGACAGAACTCAGACGCACGCCGAACGGTTCGAGTAACTGAAGCAGTTGCGCATAGCGCTCAAGTGTCATGCCTTGGACCTGGATCAGCATGCCGGTCGACGCACCGGGCTTGGCGACGAAGCGCGGAGCCAGACGCTCGCTGACCGACAGCAGCACAGCATCGGCCAAGGCCTCGGACGTGGCACCGGTTGCGGTGCCCTGTTCGCGCTGATCACCCAGCCACAAGCGCCATTTGCCCTGCCACTGACCGCCATCTTCCCGGGCGTGCACGGCCAGTATCGCGTCAGCGCCATAGCGCTCGGAGGCTTCCTTGAGCGGCGCAGGGTCAGTGCCCTCCAGGGTTTTCGCATTACCGATACCCTGCTCGCTCAAATCAGCCAGCGGCAGACGCAGCGGCAGTCCGCGGTGCTGAGCGGCCTGGCGCAAGGGTTCGGCAGCGGCCTGACCGTCGCCGACCAGATTCGAGCCTTCCACCGAGTCATTCAGCCACCAGCCGAGAATCGACGGGCGATTGCTGCCCCAGATCGGCAGCCCCGCATCGTGCAAGGCACGGTCGGTGGTGGCCGGATCGAAGTCGACCAGCAGGGTTCCCGGCGGGCCAGCCTCGTAGCCGTACTGGCTGATGATCTGCTGCGGGTCCTTGCGCAGTGCGGCGATGGCCGAGCCCTGCACGGCCTTGGCGTCGCCGGTCAGGCGCAGCACCAGGGTTTCGACGGCGGCCTGCGTGGCCCGCGTGCGCTCATCGGGCGACTGGCCATTGACCGGCTCGCGAACCTGATAAAGGTTGCTGACCGTTTCGGCAAGGCTGGGAAGGCTGATCAGGGACAGACAGCCGACTAGAAGAATTCTGGAAAAACGCATGGACAGTTCCCGAACGGAAAAAAGTAAAAAGAAGCGGTTTCAGCAGGTGTACCAGTCTGGGACAGACGTGAGCCACCTATCATTCAGTTCGCGCATAAAGTACACCCTAAACGTTCAGGCTCGCACTGACAGGCCACCTGCTTGAGGTTAATTTGGTGCAACACCGCCCTGTTGTCGGCGCAAGGATGGCCCCTGATGAGCAAGCCTGATAAAATCGCGCGCCTTCGCAGACCGGCAATCGCCATGGCCCCAACATTACCACCGCATGACAGCGCGGTGCTGAACGGGCCCTAACGCAGCGGTCGATACCTCCGAATCCCCCCTAAAGGCCTGGATTTTCTATGAGCAAGCAACCCTCCCTGAGCTATAAAGACGCCGGTGTAGACATCGACGCCGGTGAAGCATTGGTCGAACGCATCAAGAGCGTCGCCAAGCGCACCAAGCGTCCGGAAGTCATGGGCGGCCTGGGAGGCTTCGGCGCCCTCTGCGAAATCCCGGCCGGCTACAAGCAACCGGTTCTGGTTTCCGGCACCGACGGCGTGGGCACCAAGCTGCGTCTGGCGCTGAACCTGAACAAGCACGACACCATCGGCATCGACCTGGTCGCCATGTGCGTCAATGACCTGGTGGTCTGCGGCGCAGAGCCACTGTTCTTCCTCGATTACTACGCCACCGGCAAGCTGAACGTCGACACCGCCGCTCAGGTCGTCACCGGCATCGGCGCCGGCTGCGAACTGGCCGGCTGCTCGCTGGTCGGCGGCGAAACCGCTGAAATGCCGGGCATGTACGAAGGCGAAGACTACGACCTGGCAGGCTTCTGCGTCGGCGTCGTGGAAAAGGCCGAGATCATCGACGGCTCGAAAGTCGCTGCCGGTGACGCCCTGCTCGCCCTGCCATCGTCCGGCCCGCACTCCAACGGCTACTCGCTGATCCGCAAGATCATCGAAGTGGCAGGCGCCGATATCGAAAACATCCAGCTGGACGGCAAGCCACTGACCGAACTGCTGATGGCGCCGACCCGCATCTACGTGAAGCCGCTGCTCAAGCTGATCAAGGAAACCGGCGCAGTCAAGGCCATGGCCCACATCACCGGTGGCGGCCTGCTCGACAACATTCCACGCGTACTGCCGGAAGGCGCTCAGGCCGTGGTCGACGTCGCCAGCTGGCAGCGTCCGGCCGTGTTCGACTGGCTGCAGCAGCAAGGCAACGTTGCGGAAAACGAGATGCACCGTGTGCTGAACTGCGGCGTGGGCATGGTGATCTGCGTCGCTCAGGAGCACGTCGAAGCAGCACTGAAGGTGCTGCGTGAAGCCGGCGAGCAGCCTTGGGTGATCGGCCAGATCGCCACCGCTGCCGAAGGCGCAGCACAGGTCGAGCTGAAAAACCTCAAGGCGCATTGATGCCAGCCATCTGCGAAGTCGTGGTGCTGTTGTCCGGCACCGGCGGCAACCTGCAAGCGATGATCGACAGCTTCAAGGACGGGGCCAGCCCCGTCCGCATCCGCGCGGTGATTTCCAACCGCGCAGATGCATTCGGCCTGCAACGTGCAAGGGACGCAGGCATCGAAACCTGCGTACTGGATCACACCGCATACGAGGGCCGTGAAGCCTTCGATGCAGCGCTGATCGAACGGATCGACGCCTTCCAGCCACAGTTGGTCGTATTGGCCGGGTTCATGCGCATTCTCAGCGCAGGATTCGTTCGCCACTACCATGGCCGCCTGCTGAATATTCACCCTTCCCTGCTGCCGCGTTACAAAGGCTTGCACACGCACAAGCGTGCGCTGGAGGCCGGCGACACCGAGCATGGCTGCAGCGTGCATTTCGTTACCGAGGAACTCGATGGCGGCCCACTGGTCGTACAGGCTGTTATTTCGGTACAGTTGCACGACACGCCCGCAACGCTCGCGCAACGGGTCCATGTTCAAGAGCACCGTATTTACCCACTGGCCATTCGCTGGTTTGCCGAAGGCCGACTGAGCCTTGGTGAACAAGGTGCGTTACTCGATAGCCAGTTACTCCCGGCCAGCGGCCATCTGATTCGACATTAGGAGATACTATGCGTCGCGCTCTGCTCTTCGCTTTCGCTCTGCTCGCCTTGCCTGCCGTACAGGCCGCAGACCTTCAACCCTTCTCCGCCAGCTACACCGCCGACTGGAAACAGCTGCCCATGAGCGGCACGGCCGAACGCAGCCTGGAAGCCGGCGCCAATGGCACCTGGACCCTGAGCTTCAAGGCCTCGATGATGATCGCCAGCCTGACTGAAGTCAGCACCCTGAAGGTCGACAAGGACACCCTGCTGCCGCAGACCTACAACTTCGAGCGCAGTGGCCTGGGTAAATCCAAGAAGGTCGATCTGGCGTTCGACTGGAACACCAAGTTCGTCACCGGCACCGACCGTGGCGATGCGATCAAGCTGCCGCTCAACCGTGGCATCCTCGACAAGTCCACCTATCAGCTGGCGTTGCAACACGACATCGCTGAGGGCAAGAAGAGCATGAGCTATCAGGTTGTCGACGGTGATGAAGTAGACACCTACGACTTCCGCGTGCTGGGTTCGGAAAAAGTCACCACCAAGACCGGCCAGGTCGATGCGATCAAGGTCGAGCGCGTGCGTGACCCGACGCAAAGCAAGCGCACCACTGTGCTGTGGTTCGCCAAGGACTGGGATTACCTGCTGGTCCGCCTGCAACAGGTCGAAACCGACGGCAAGGAATACAACATCGTTTTGCTGGACGGCACCGTCAACGGCAAGGCCGTCAAAGGCAGCTGATTACCCTGACAGCACGCACCACAGAGCCCCGCTTTTTAGCGGGGCTTTTTATTGGCTGAAGGCATGCGACGCAGAGCGCGGCACGATAGTCGCGCCTGCACCTGCCCTTCGTGAGCAAGCTCACTCCCACGCCCTACGGGCAGAAGCGCGGAGCATCGGCACG
>NZ_CDRVEU010000018.1:0-59869 GCF_977070315.1 Plantibacter cousiniae (nom. nud.)
ACTTCCGGAGAAGACAGCTCGCTCACAGCGGGTTACGGCAGCACGCAAACGGCTCAGGAAGGCAGCAATCTCACCGCTGGGTATGGCAGCACCGGCACGGCAGGTTCGGACAGCTCGCTGATCGCCGGCTACGGCAGTACCCAGACTTCCGGAGAAGACAGCTCGCTCACAGCGGGTTACGGCAGCACGCAAACGGCTCAGGAAGGCAGCAATCTCACCGCAGGTTACGGCAGCACCGGCACGGCAGGCTCGGACAGCTCGTTGATCGCCGGTTATGGCAGTACACAAACCTCGGGAGGCGACAGTTCGCTGACCGCGGGCTACGGCAGTACGCAGACGGCCCAGGAGGGCAGCAATCTGACGGCGGGGTACGGCAGCACGGGTACAGCAGGGGTCGACAGCTCTCTGATCGCGGGATACGGCAGCACGCAGACCTCGGGAAGTGACAGCGCCCTGACCGCAGGCTATGGCAGCACGCAAACGGCCCAGGAAGGCAGCAATCTCACTGCTGGGTATGGCAGCACCGGCACAGCAGGTTCCGACAGCTCGCTGATCGCCGGTTACGGCAGCACGCAAACCTCCGGCAGTGACAGTGCGCTGACAGCGGGTTACGGCAGTACGCAGACGGCCCAGGAAGGCAGCAACCTGACGGCGGGCTACGGCAGCACGGGTACAGCAGGTGCCGACAGTTCGTTGATCGCGGGATACGGCAGCACGCAGACCTCGGGAAGTGACAGTGCGCTGACAGCGGGTTACGGCAGCACGCAAACGGCTCAGGAAGGCAGCAACCTGACGGCGGGCTACGGCAGTACTGGCACGGCAGGTGCCGACAGTTCGTTGATCGCCGGATATGGCAGCACACAGACGTCAGGCAGCGAAAGTTCGCTCACCGCAGGCTATGGCAGTACCCAGACTGCCCGTGAAGGCAGCACCCTGACGGCCGGATATGGCAGTACCGGAACAGCTGGCGCTGACAGCTCGCTGATCGCCGGTTACGGCAGCACGCAAACCTCGGGCAGTGAAAGCTCGCTCACGGCAGGTTATGGCAGTACCCAGACCGCACAGCAGGGCAGCGTACTCACATCAGGCTATGGCAGTACGCAAACGGCCGGGGCTGCCAGTAACCTCACCACCGGTTACGGAAGTACAGGTACCGCAGGTCACGAGAGTTTCATCATTGCGGGTTATGGAAGTACACAGACAGCGGGCCACAAAAGTATCCTGACCGCCGGTTATGGCAGTACTCAGACGGCCAGGGACGGTAGCGACCTGATTGCGGGCTATGGCAGTACGGGAACCGCAGGCTCGGGCAGTTCGCTGATCGCAGGTTATGGCAGCACCCAGACCGCGAGTTACAGAAGCATGCTGACCGCCGGTTATGGCAGTACCCAGACCGCCAGAGAACACAGCGACCTTGTCACAGGCTATGGCAGCACTTCAACGGCAGGGTCAAACAGTTCGCTGATCGCTGGCTATGGAAGCACTCAGACGGCGGGCTTCAAAAGCATACTGACCGCCGGTTACGGCAGTACCCAGACGGCACAGGAGCGCAGCGACCTGGTCGCAGGCTACGGAAGCACGTCGACTGCGGGCTATTCCAGTTCCTTGATCGCCGGCTATGGCAGCACGCAGACGGCAGGCTACGAAAGCACGTTGACCGCCGGTTACGGCAGTACGCAAACCGCTCAGGAAAACAGCTCGCTCACCACGGGTTACGGAAGTACCTCTACTGCGGGCTATTCCAGCTCGCTCATCGCGGGTTACGGCAGTACGCAAACGGCAGGCTACGAGAGCACGTTGACCGCCGGTTACGGTAGTACGCAAACCGCGCAGGAGCGCAGTGATCTGGTGACAGGTTATGGAAGTACCTCCACCGCCGGCTATGCGAGCTCGCTGATTGCGGGTTATGGCAGCACGCAGACTGCGGGTTATGAGAGCACGTTGACCGCCGGTTACGGCAGCACGCAAACCGCACAGGAAAACAGCTCGCTCACCACCGGGTACGGAAGTACCTCCACAGCAGGCTTTGCCAGCTCGCTGATCGCCGGTTATGGCAGTACGCAGACAGCCGGCTATAAAAGTACCCTCACGGCCGGTTACGGCAGTACTCAGACCGCAGAGTATGGAAGCTCACTCACTGCGGGCTACGGCAGCACTGCAACGGCCGGGCAGGACAGTTCATTGATAGCCGGTTATGGCAGCTCCCTGACCAGCGGAATCAGAAGTTTTCTGACGGCAGGCTATGGCAGTACGCTGATCGCCGGACTTCGCAGCGTTTTGATCGCCGGTTATGGCAGTAGTCTTACATCGGGCATTCGCAGCACGTTGACTGCGGGTTATGGCAGTAACCAGATTGCAAGTTACGGCAGCTCGTTGATTGCAGGCCATGAAAGCATTCAGGTCGCCGGAAATAAAAGCATGCTGATCGCCGGCAAGGGCAGCTCGCAGACAGCAGGTTTTCGCAGCACGCTGATTGCCGGTGCGGGCAGTGTACAACTGGCGGGTGATCGCAGCCGGTTGATTGCCGGTGCAGACAGTAATCAGACCGCGGGTGACCGCAGCAAACTGCTGGCCGGTAATAACAGTTATCTGACTGCCGGCGATAGAAGCAAACTGACCGGCGGGCATGACTGCACTCTGATGGCGGGTGACCAAAGCAGATTGACCGCTGGTAAGAACAGTGTCTTGACGGCAGGCGCTCGTAGCAAACTTATTGGCAGTGAAGGCTCGACGCTCTCGGCTGGAGAAGACTCCACACTTATTTTCAGGCTCTGGGACGGGAAGAGGTACAGGCAACTGGTCGCCAGAACGGGTGAGAACGGTGTTGAGGCCGACATACCGTATTACGTGAACGAAGATGACGATATTGTCGATAAACCCGACGAGGACGATGACTGGATAGAGGTAAAGTAGCCCGCGTTATTCAAGCACTCCACGACTGAATCATCGACAGGGCGCGTCGATGGAATTCGGGACATGAAGTCCCTTTATAAACAAATGACCTGTTGTCCGGTACGAGGTGGTTCAAAATGGCGCAGGCAAAAGTATCTTTTTTATCGTTATGATGAGAGACATTTTATTTCTTTCAATGGGCACTCTAGCGAGCGTCAACACCGAAACGCGGGAGCAACAGGTCACCCCCGCGTTATCGATTATCGCCTCAGCCGTTATGGCAGCTCGTGGCTTGCATAGAACGCGCTCAATACCTTGACCAGATGCGCCAGGTCATGGCTACCGGCCAGTTCGCGAATCGAGTGCATGGCGAACGTCGGCAAGCCGATGTCTACCGTGCGAATACCCAGATGGCTGGCAGTGATCGGTCCGATGGTCGAGCCGCAACCCATGTCGCTGCGTACCACAAAGCTCTGTACCGGGACCTCTTCGGCCATGCACAGATGGCGGAAGAAACCGGCGGTTTCGCTGTTGGTGGCGTAACGCTGGTTGCTGTTGACCTTGATCACCGGCCCTGCGTTGAGCTTGGGACCATGATTGGCGTCGTGCTTGTCAGCGTAGTTGGGATGAATGCCGTGGGCGTTGTCGGCTGATATCAGCAGCGACTTCTGAATCGTGCGCACGTAGTCTTCGCTGCTTGGCAACAGACGCTGGACGATCTGCTCGAGCATCGCACCGTCTGCGCCACAAGCGGAAGACGAGCCGACTTCTTCGTGATCGGTGCACACCAGCAGGGCGGTTTCGTCGCTCTCGGTGTTGAGCAGTGCCTGCATCCCGGCGAAACACGACAACAGGTTGTCCAGGCGTGCGCCTGCCAGGAAGTCCCCATTGAGGCCGACCACAGCGGCGCCCTGGGTGTCGTAGAAACTCAGCTCGTAATCGAGCACCACATCGGCATTGAGGCCGTGCTCGCGGGCCAGTTGGTCGGTCAGTAATGCCCGGAAGTCGGCGCGCTCGTCACCGGCGACCTGCGCCAGGATGGGAGGCAGTTCGTTTTGCGCATTGATTGCCCAGCCTTCGTTGGCAGTGCGGTTCAGGTGAATCGCCAGATTGGGGATCACGGCGATCGGCAGTTTGAAGTCGATCAACTGACTTTCAACCCTGCCGTCGCGGCGGAAAGTGACACGGCCGGCCAGCGACAGATCACGGTCAAACCAGGGGGCCAGCAAGGCGCCGCCGTAGACTTCGACGCCCAGCTGCCAAAAACCCTGACGTTGCAGTTCCGGTTGCGGCTTGACCCGCAGGCACGGGCTGTCCGTGTGTGCGCCAACCATGCGAATGCCGCCCGTGAGTGGCGACTGACGACCCATCCGGAAAGCGACGATGGAAGAGTCATTACGGGTGACGAAATAACGGCCCCCGGTTTCTACTGCCCACGTGTCACGTTCGTCCAGCCGCTGAAAGCCTGCGGCTTCGAAGTGTTGCACGAGGGTGGCGGTGGCGTGGAACGGGGTGGGAGAAGCCTTCAGAAAATCGATGAGGCCTTTGTTCAACTCTGCGCGCATAAATAGCTCCAGACAGCAATGGCGCGAGTTTACCGCATTGGCTCAGTCGTTGCCGCTGCCACAGAAACGCTTTTCGACCGCGAAGGGCCTGACGAAGTTGAGCCGGAAAACGGAGCCAAGGGCCTTACTCGCTTTGGTCCCTCAAAGTGAGTCGCCGAGGGGCGAAAAGGTGACCTGAGTCGACCCTAAATCCACCTGAAGTCGCAGAACCGCTGTGTGATGCGGAGCGTCACGAACGGCATTACCACGCGGAGCGTGGGAACGATAGTCAGAGCAGCTGTATGACGCGGAGCATCTGCACGATATTCAGCGTGTCATTCAGATCAGAACGGCGCGGTGCACTCGAAGGTCAATCGCTCGCCGGTCCCCGGATGGGTAAAGCTCAGCATGCTGGCATGCAGACACAGACGCGGATACGCCGCCAGCGCTTCCGGATGCGCGTACAGACCATCACCCAATAACGGATGCCCGATCGACAGCATGTGCACACGCAACTGATGCGAGCGGCCAGTGATCGGCGTGAGCTCGACGCGACAGTAAGTGTCATGCCGCTCGACAACCTTCCAGAACGTCAGCGCGTGTTTGCCACCCTCGTGGTCCACCACATGCCGGGGCTTGGTGGGCGGGTCATAGCGCAATGGCAGATCGATACTGCCGCTGTCCAGGGACGGTTGGCCCCAACACAGTGCGGTGTAGGCTTTCTCGGTTTCGCGGTCATGAAACTGACGCGACAGCTCTCGATGCGTATCGGCATCACGGGCCAGCAGAATGATGCCCGAGGTTTCCCAGTCCAGGCGATGGACGATACGCGCTTCGGGGTAACCGTTTTCCTGCAGGCGGGTAATCAGGCAATCCTTGTTATCGTCGGCACGGCCGGGAACGGAAAGCAGCAGGGTAGGCTTATCGATCACCAGAACGGCGGCGTCCTGATGAATGATGCGGATGTTCGACAACGGCATGCAACGGCCTCGAAACGCTATAAACGCCAACGGCGGCAAGGGCGCAGCTTCCGCAGAAGTGCGCCGATACCGCCGCGAGCGACTGCCTGATCAGCGATCGGGCAGGGTGATATTGAGTTCCAGAATCGAACAGCTGCCCTGGCTTTCCAGAGCGACCTGTACCTGGTCAGACTCGATATTGACGTATTTACGGATCACTTCCACCAGCTCTTTCTGCAGCGCAGGAAGGTAGTCCGGGGTACTGCGTTGGCCGCGTTCGTGAGCAACGATGATCTGTAGACGCTCTTTCGCGACCGAGGCCGTGCTTCCTTTTTTGCGGTCACGAAAGAAGTCAAAAATATTCATTAATTACCCCCGAACAGGCGTTCAAAGAATCCTTTCTTATGCACATCCAGAAACCGGTGCTCAAGTGTTTTGCCCAGCAGGCGGTCAACCGCATCGCTGTAGGCCTGACCCGCATCGCTCTGGTCATCGAGAATGACCGGCACGCCCTGGTTGGAGGCTTTCAGTACAGCCTGGGATTCGGGGATCACGCCGAGCAGGGTAACGGCAAGGATTTCCTTGACGTCTTCCACGCCGAGCATTTCGCCCTTGCTGACGCGCTCAGGGTTGTAGCGGGTCAGCAGCAAGTGTTCCTTGATCGGGTCTTCGCCACGTTCGGCGCGACGCGATTTGCTGGCCAGCAGGCCCAGCATGCGGTCGGAGTCACGTACCGACGAGACTTCAGGGTTGGTCACGACGATGGCTTCGTCGGCGAAGTACATGGCCAGGTGAGCACCGGTTTCGATACCGGCCGGCGAATCGCAGACGATGTATTCGAAGGATTCCTTCAGCTCCATGAGGACTTTTTCAACGCCCTCCTTGGTCAGTGCTTCCTTGTCACGGGTCTGGCTGGCGGCCAGCACGAACAGGCCTTCGATCTTCTTGTCCTTGATCAGCGCCTGTTGCAGGTTGGCTTCGCCATTGACCACGTTGACGAAGTCATACACGACACGACGTTCGCAACCCATGATCAGGTCGAGGTTACGCAGGCCGACGTCGAAGTCGACGATGACTGTCTTGTGGCCGCGCAGTGCGAGACCGGTACCGATGGCGGCGCTGGTGGTGGTCTTGCCCACACCACCCTTGCCGGATGTAACAACGAGAATCTTGGCCAAGGTGTATCACCCCTAGAGGAAAAGGACATTGAGTCCCTGAAAGGCATCTCCTGGCGCCGCGCCCGCCGAAGCATTCTGGAAATCCTGGGGTCTGATTCCGGAAAGCTAGCACTAAGCTATTACTTTCGACTCATATACCCGCTGAAAAGCAGTGCTTTTCAGAACTTCCTGCCGCCTTCACGACAATTTCGCGACGAATCAGAGATGCTTTGAAAATTGCGGCAGTATCCGTTAAAGACGAATGATGTTCAACACATCACCTGACAAGCTGATCTGGACCGGCGAGCCCCATAACGGGTCCCTGCGCAAGTCCTCGGACACCTTGTATTGCCCGGCAATCGAAATCAGCTCGGCACTCAACTGCTGACAGAAGATCCGTGCCTTGGTATCGCCCTTTATTCCCGCCAGTGCCCTGCCACGCATCGGGCCGTAGACATGGATGTTTCCATCGGCGAGAAGTTCCGCACCGGGACTGACCGGCGCGACTACCACCAGGTCGCCGCCCTGAGCGTAGATCTGCTGACCGCCGCGTACCGGAGCGGTTATCACGCGGGTCGGCTTGATCAGTGGCTCTGGCGGTTTTTCCGGGATTTTTTTCGGTGCTTCGGCCTCGACCGGGTCGATCACGCGCTCACGTGCGCCGGACGGCGGCAGCACCGGGAGGTCGACGGCAATCGCTGCGGCAATGTCTTCGATGCGGTTGGCGCGGATCGCCAGGGTGCGCAGGCCATGCTGGCGACAGATACGCACCAGACCCGGTAGATCCACCGGGCCTTCGTTCGGTGCGAGTTTGTCCAGAGCCAGGATCAGCGGCGTATTGCTGAAGAAGTTGGGGGCTTGTGCCACCTTGGCCGCCAACTGCCTGTCGAGCGCTTCAAGGTTGGTTCGGGCCAGCTCCATCACGGTGATGGCGAGCATGCTGCCCTTGAGCTGAAATACAGGTTCCGGGTTTTGCGATTCAATCTGGCTCATGGTTGATATACACAACAGCTTGTCGCTAAAAGTGCCGAGACTTATAGCGAGAACGCCCGCGAGCCGCAAGCGGCCAGAACCGTTGTAGAATGCGCGGCCTTTGTTCTGACGGAAGCCCAAATGGATCGCCCGCGTCTTAAAGCCAGTTTCCTTCACCCCCGTTTCTGGCCGCTATGGCTGGGGCTGGGGCTCTTGTGGCTGATTGTTCAATTGCCATTTCGCGTTCTGCTGGTCATAGGTCGGGCACTGGGCGCCATCATGTACCGTGTGGCCACTGATCGAAAAAAAATCGCGTCACGCAATCTGGAGCTGTGCTTCCCACATTTGTCCGCGGCCGAGCGCAAGCGTCTGCTCAAGGAAAACTTCGCCTCCACCGGGATTGCCTTCTTCGAGATGGCCATGAGCTGGTGGTGGTCGAAAAAACGTCTGGCCAGGCTTGCCCACGTCGAAGGGCTCGAGCATTTGCAGAGTGCCCAGGAAAAAGGCGAGGGCGTGATTCTGATGGCGCTGCATTTCACCACGCTGGAAATCGGCGCGGCACTGCTGGGCCAGCAGCACACCATTGACGGCATGTATCGCGAACACAAGAGCCCGTTGTTCGACTTCGTCCAGCGTCGCGGACGCGAGCGCCATAACCTTGATTCACTGGCTGTCGAGCGCGATGACGTGCGCGGCATGCTCAAGTTGCTGCGCGCCGGTCGGGCGATCTGGTACGCGCCGGATCAGGACTATGGCGCCAAACAGAGCATTTTTGTGCCGCTGTTCGGCATCCAGGCCGCGACCGTGACCGCCACCAGCAAATTCGCCCGCCTGGGCCGTGCGCAGGTTGTGCCCTTCACTCAGCGGCGTCTGGCAGACGGTAGCGGTTACCGGCTGGTGATTCATCCGCCGCTGGACAACTTTCCGGGTGAGAGCGACGAAGCCGATTGCCTGCGCATCAATCAATGGGTGGAAAAAGCCGTCACTGAATGCCCGGAACAATATCTTTGGGCCCATCGACGCTTTAAAAGTCGACCAGCCGGTGAACAGAAGCTATATGAGAAGCATAGATAAAAAGCGTCGTTGATCACCGAGGTCAGTCGTAGATGCAGGATCGCGCAGTAACGAGCAGTGCAGTAAGTGGTGTCGAGCCTGTAACCGGGCTGATTTTATCGGGTGGCGGGGCGCGTGCGGCCTATCAGGTCGGCGTATTGGCAGGCATTGCCGACCTGCTGCCGCCCGGTTCGCCCAATCCCTTTCCGGTCATCGTCGGTACGTCGGCTGGCGCGATCAATGCCGTCAAGCTGGCCAGTGGCGCGCTGCATTTTCGGATTGCCATCCATCAATTGACCGAATTCTGGCAGTCATTTCGCAGCCATCAGGTGCTGCGCAGCGACTGGTCCGGAGTGATTCATCAGGCCAGCCGTTTTTTCGGTCGCAGTCTGCTGGGGTTTGGACGAAACATCCCGGTTGCCTTGCTCAACAGTTCGCCCCTGCGTGATCTGCTCAATGAGCGGCTGGACCTGTCCGGAATCGAAGCCGCCATCGACGCTCATCATTTGCGTGCAGTGGCGGTGACTGCCTTCGGTTACGAATCGGGTCAGGCGGTCACGTTTTATCAGGGCCGCGGTACGATCGAACCCTGGCTGCGCCATCGCCGTATCGGCCGTCCGACGCAATTGACCGTGGATCACTTGCTCGCCAGTTCAGCCATTCCCTTGCTGTTCGCCCCCGTGATGCTCGACGAGGAATACTTTGGCGACGGGGCCGTGCGTCAGTCGGCACCGATCAGCCCGGCGCTGCACCTGGGCGCCAATCGTGTTCTGGTGGTCGGCGTGAGCGGCAACCCGCGCGCCCTTAAAGCCGAAAGACCGGCACCCCGCGCGCCACGCGGCGCTCAGCCAAGCCTGGCGCAGATCAGCGGCCACATGCTCAACAGCACGTTCATCGACAACCTGGAAAGCGATATCGAGCTGCTCGAACGCTTGAACACCGCCAGTGCATTGCTGCCCGAGGATCAGGTCAGGCAGCCGGGCATGGAGCCGGTGGAAGTGCTGGTGATTTCGCCGAGCCGTCCGCTGGATGAGATTGCGGCCCGCCACCGCCGCGAATTGCCCCCCGCACTGCGCACGTTCCTGCGCGGGCCGGGTGCGACCAAGAGCAGCGGCGCCAGTGTGCTGAGCTATCTGCTGTTCGAGTCAGGTTATTGCAGCGAATTGATCGAACTGGGGCGTCACGATGCGATTGCTCAGGGTGCCGAACTGAGGCGCTTTCTGCGTCTGGAATAACTCGGCGAGACAGAGGCGGGGCCTCTGTCTCTCGATCAGCGTGCGCAGGGCTCAGTGAGCGAAGTCGTCACGCCGTCAGACGATCTTCCCGGAAGTCACGAATCGCCTGCTCGATCTCTTCCTTGGTGTTCATCACAAAGGGGCCGTACTGCACGATCGGTTCACGCAGGGGCTTGCCTGCAATCAGCAACAGCCGCGCACCAGCGGCGCTGCTGATCTGCACCTCACCGATGTCGGACAGGCGTGCCATTTGGCGTTTACCGATCGGCTGGGTGCTGCCTTCCAGCTCGACACTGCCTTCATAGACGTACAGCAGCACAAGGTGCCCTTCGGGTACGTGCGGGCTGATACGGCTGCCGGCAGGCATATCAAAGTCAAAGTACAACGGCTCGGTGTCCGGACGCTGTACTGCCCCGGCCTGGCGAACCTGGCCATCGTCGAAATGCCCGGCCAATACCACCACTTGTACACCGGCCTGGGTGGTGACACTCGGAACGTTTTCCGGCTGGATGTCCTGGTAGCTGGCATCGCTCAGCTTGTTCTTGCCCGGCAGGTTCAGCCAGAGCTGAAAGCCGCGCATGGTGCCTTCTTCCTGTTCAGGCATTTCGCTGTGAATGATCCCGCGTGCCGCCGTCATCCACTGCACACCGCCGCTCTGCAGAAGGCCGACATTGCCCATATGGTCTTCATGACGCATACGGCCTTCAAGCATGTAGGTCACCGTTTCGAAGCCACGGTGCGGGTGAGGTGGAAAACCGGCGATGTAGTCATCCGGCTTGTCTGACCCGAACTCGTCCAGCATCAGAAACGGATCGAACTGCTCCACGCCACGTCCGCCGAAGACGCGCGTCAGCTTGACGCCCGCGCCATCGGACGCTGGTTGACCCGCTTGAATGGACAGGACTTTACGAAATTGAGTCATGGGAGACAGAGCACTCCTTATCAGGTGATACGAAGTGTCATGGTATGCCTGTCCATTCGATAAATTTATTCGAATGCCGGGACAGAATGATCGTATTAGTCGATAGGTTGCGCTGCATGACGCAGTGGCGCGGAGTGACAGGCAGCCTGCCCGGAATGATCTCCGGGGCAGGCTTGAAGCCAGAGGATGCTCAGTGCTTGCTGCCCTGTGTCGACATGCTCAGCAGCTGTTTCTCCTGATTCCAGTCGAACGGTTCCTCGTTCTGCTCCGCTTCGTAGCGGCGTTCTTCCAGCGCCTGATACAGCTCGATTTCATCATCCGGCATGAAGTGCAGGCAGTCACCGGCGAAGAACCACAGCAGGTCGCGCGGTACCAGATGCGCGATTTGCGGGTAGCGCTGGATGACCTGGCAGAGGATGTCCTGACCCAGGTACTGGCTTTCGATGGGGTCCTGCGGCAACAGCTCGACCAGTTCGTCGAAACGCTCCATGAACAGCGCGTGGCTTTCTTCCGGAACCTGCTCGGCCTCGCCCAGCGCGACCAGAATGCTGCGCAGGTGTGCCAGCAGGCCAAGTTGGTGATCGAGAGTGGCGTCGGCCATTGGGTAATCCTCAAATGCAAAAACAGGCGCGAGAGTATAAAGCTCTAGATATACAGATGACACCCAAAAAGCACAGTATTTGCTGGGTTTCTGACTCTAATTAGGTAAAGCTGGATCAGCTGGTTAGCTAAAAAATGAGGATAAAATATACAGTTCCAGGGCGGGCATACCATGTGCGATCCTCTATTATTTTGAGTCACGAGATGCTTTAATATAATGCTTTAGAAGCTTCTCTTATGAGTATGCTTCAAGCCCTTAACAATTTTTTCTCGATCTCAATCTTTACTGGCAGCAGGAGTAAGTCTATTTTTTCTTCAACTGTCTCGATAGATAATGACTCTCTGTGGTTGAAGTCGTTCCAGCTTTTTACTGAGAGTTTTGAGGTTTCTTTTAATTCGGCTTCGCTTATTTGTAACTTGCAAAGGTAAGTGTAGTTACTAATGGTGTTCGCGCAAATGTTGTCAAATTTAAATGCTTCGGTTAGTCCGGTTTCAAAAATGCCTCCCCAAATTGCTTTAGCCTCAAGAGAAATAGCCTCAAGTTCTGCTTTCGCATTTTTAGATCTGGTGACTGCATGATCATAGATAAGTTTTGAGTAGTCGTCCTCGCCTTTGATCCAGTGCCTAGCTTCATTTTGACCCGAAGCAACCTCTGCAGTTTGCCACAAGTCTAGTAGCTCATTTCGATATCTCAGGAGTGCAACAATCATTCTTCGGGCCAACTCATGGTCCGAGGTCGCCCCCACTTGCGTTTTCCAATGATTTAGACCATTTATCGCGAGCATTACCGCGAAGACAGTTGCGATAGATCCGATGATGTCGAAAAAATCATGTAAGTTGGAAACTTTGAAAAAGCCATCAGCGTTCAGGCTAGTACTCCATATCGCTACTGCTAGAGTAGATGATAGGAATCCTGTCCATATTAATCTGCCTGTTTTCATTTTTGCCTCTTAATATTTTTTGTATCGGTTTTGGTTAGGTTGAAAAAGTCTCTGACTTAATAGTAGGTATTTACATTGACTTTAGGTTGTTATGGCTAAAAACAATGGTCAGCTTTCAATTGTGATTGTTTTCTCGGAGCAGTCAGTGCGAGCCATCGCGTAAGCTGTGTTTGAGTGTCCGTGGCAAGCTATTACAAGGTGTAATACATAATTATCAAGCTGGGATTAGCGAAGCCTGGATTCAGTTGTGTAATATTCTCCAATCTTGGTATGCCTGTGTTAAATGTGCATGGTCGATATGGCATAATTTACAAAGGCTGAACAAGAGATTAACATAAAACGAGCATCTGCTTGTGTTAGGGTTTTTTCATCATCCATCAGAGAGTGTCTAATTCCATCTGCATCGTTCGTATAGCCGTATAGTGCGGAAAATGCGGCTTTAAGACTTTGGTGTAGACCATGCTTCCGCTCGAGAACTTTTATTGCTTGCCCCAAGGTTGCCGATGCATCCCCTGTTAAATGTCGAGAAAGTGACTCTACAGCGCTGATGCTTTCCTTGATTGAGTTACGATAGTCAGGGTTTTCTCTGTTCGTCATAAAGCCAAGGGATGTTTGCAAGTGCTCTTTTACCCCTGCATACGGTTGAGAGCTTTCAATCGCTGATTCAATCTCCTTAACCTCATCTTTAGACGTAATGTTCATCAGTTTGCGATTCACAAAACGATAAGCTGAGTTTTCTCGTTCGAGTACTGTGTTGAAGTTTTCAGCAGCAGAGTCACCTCCGTCTCTCCAATTTTGTCCCACTATAAATTCGATGAAGCTGTAGGTTCTATGCCATGACATACTGAAATAGTGGGTCTTTATAGCTGTTATTAGATCGACCCAATACTGTGGCTTTGCATCTATAAGGATCTTGTGGAAATCTCTATAAATCGCATTTGTGAGATTTTCCATGTTTGAACCTTCGACTAGCCCTAGATACTGTCTAATCGGGTGATCGTATTCAGACCAGTAGTGATCTGTAAGTACGTTCCAAAGTGAGTTCTTTAAATCGTTATCAATGCTTTCTATCTGCGTAGCCTTCGCAGCAGGTGCTAATCCCATGCGTTGAGAGAAACTAAGCTTGGAGTTTTCGCTTTCAGACATTTGAACATCCTTGGGACGGCCGTCGTGAGTGGTTTCAGTGTACAAGATATGTGTGTAGAAAACCCTCAATAAAATCCCGATAAACGGAAAGTCTCGCTGAGTCATAATCAGGAAAAGGGTAAGGCGTAGCGGGTGCGCAGCATCTACAAAGCGGTAACGCGGTGAGGATCAGGCTTGTCAGTGTCCGAGAGGTCGTTTCCCGCACCTCCGTTACTGCCCATATCAGAATATCCAAACAGTTCACTGAAAAATAAATGCAGCAAGTGAAAGCTGCTGGCGCTAAACGCTCATATTACGTGTAGGCCGCATAACCACTGATTCAGATAAGCAAGTGCCCGGGAAGAGATGGTTTTTTACGTTTAAAATACGTGCTAACGATTTTGCCATTGCATAGTTTATTAAAAATAAAGAGAAATTAAGAAGGCGCGAGAGTATAAAGCTCTACGCGCCTGCTGTGTGGTGCGACCTGACTATCAGCGAATCTTGCCGGCTGCCAGGGTCAGTTCTTCCTTGTCGAAATCATCCACATCAATCACCTTGCGGCGGGCTGCCTCGGCGGTACGCAGGGTTTGCGCTTCGTCGGCCTGCAACACACCGATGCGCAGCGCGGCGTCGATGACAGGCTCGCCAGCGTCCGGCTTGACCTGACCACTCTTGATTGCCACTTGCAGCTTCTTGTGCAGCGGATACGCAGCGCTGAGCAGGTCGATGGCTTGTTGCAGCGCGCCGACCGGATCGTCTGCCGATTGCGGGCGATAGCAGCCTGCCAGCAACTCTTCCAGCGTCGGATCGCCCTTGGCGCGGCCCAGCACCTGGGCAACTTCCGCATCAATCTTGTCCGATGGCCCCTTGTGCCGGCGACCGAACGGGAACACTACGGCACGCAGCACCCCACCCAGTATGCGGTTGGGGAAGTTGCTGAGGATCTCGTCCATCGCACGTTCCGAATGCCCCAGGCTTTCTTCCATGGCCCAGCGGAACAACGGGCTCATATGGTCCGGCGAACCGAGGTCGTGATAACGCTTGAGCGCTGCCGAGGCCAGGTACATATGGCTGAGCACGTCACCCAGGCGGGCCGAAAGGCGTTCGCGGCGTTTCAATTCGCCACCCAGCAGCATCATGCTCAAGTCGGCGAGCATCGCGAACGCTGCTGCCTGACGGTTGAGCGCGCGGAAATAGCCCTGGCTCAAGCCGTTACCCGGCGCTCTTTCGAAATGACCGAAGCCCAGGTTGAGGATGAAGGTGCTGGCGGCATTGCTCACCGCAAAACCGATGTGTTTGAGCAGCAGGCTGTCAAACTCGATCAGCGCCTGCTGCTTGTCTTCGCGCCCGGCGAGGGCCATTTCCTTGAGCACGAAGGGATGGCAGCGAATCGCGCCCTGGCCGAAAATCATCAGGTTGCGCGAGAGGATGTTGGCGCCCTCGACCGTGATGAATATCGGCGCACCTTGCCAGTTGCGACCCAGATAGTTGTTCGGGCCCATGATGATGCCCTTGCCGCCATGCACGTCCATGGCGTGACCGATACACTCGCGACCGCGCTCGGTCAGGTGATACTTGAGGATTGCAGAGAGCACCGAAGGCTTCTCGCCCAGGTCGACCGCATTGGCGGTCAGCATGCGCGCGCTGTCCATCAGCCAGGCATTGCCACCGATACGCGCCAGCGCTTCCTGGATGCCTTCGAACGCCGAGATAGGCACGTTGAATTGCTCACGCACCTTCGCGTACTGGCCAGTGACCAGGCTGGTGTACTTGGCTGCGCCGGTGCCGACTGCCGGCAGCGAGATCGAACGACCCACCGACAGGCAGTTCATCAGCATCATCCAGCCTTTGCCCAGCATCGGCTGACCACCGATCAGGTAGCTCAGCGGGATGAACACGTCCTTGCCCGAGTTGGGGCCGTTCATGAACGCTGCGCCCAATGGCAGGTGACGGCGGCCGATTTCCACGCCGGGCGTGTCGGTCGGAATCAGCGCCAGGCTGATGCCCAGATCTTCTTTTTCGCCGAGCAGGTGCTCAGGGTCGTGGGCCTTGAAGGCCAGACCCAGCAGGGTGGCGACCGGGCCGAGGGTGATGTAGCGTTTTTCCCAGGTCAGGCGCAGACCGATGACTTCTTCGCCCTGCCACTGACCCTTGCAGATGATCCCGGTATCGGTCATCGCGCCTGCATCGGAACCGGCCAGCGGACCGGTCAGCGCGAAGCAGGGGATGTCTTCACCGCGTGCCAGACGTGGCAGGTAATGATTGCGTTGCTCGTCGGTGCCGTAATGCAGCAGCAATTCGGCCGGGCCGAGAGAGTTGGGCACCATCACCGTGGACGCCAGGTCGCCGCTGCGGGTGGCCAGCTTCATGGCTACCTGGGAGTGGGCGTAGGCGGAGAAGCCCTTGCCACCGAATTCCTTGGGAATGATCAGCGCGAAAAAGCCGTGCGCTTTCATGTGCGCCCAGGCTTCAGGCGGCAGGTCCATGGCCTGGCCGATTTCCCAGTCGCTGACCATCGCGCAGAGTTCTTCGGTCGGCCCGTCGATAAAGGCCTGTTCCTCTTCGGTCAGTTGGACTTTCGGGTAGGCCAGCAGCTTGTCCCAGTCCGGGCGCCCGCTGAACAGCTCGCCATCCCACCAGACCGTGCCGGCATCGATCGCATCACGCTCGGTTTGCGACATCGGCGGCAGGACTTTTTGAAACCAGCTGAACATCGGCGCAGTGAAATGCTTGCGGCGAAGATCGGGCAGCATTACCGGTATGAACACTGCCAGCCAGAGCAACCAGAACACCGTCAGCAGCCATCCTGGCGCGTGACTGAAAATGCCCATGGCCAGCAGGTAGACAGCTACCACGCCAAGCGCCGGGAGCGGGGCGGTTCGCCGATGAGCCAGCCAGGCAATGCCGACGACCAGCACAACAATCCACAACAACAGCATAAGTATTCCTCCGTGATGACCGCCACTGTGGCGGGGATCAAACTGGTCGCCGGGCAGTGGTGAGGCGACATCGATAGTGACCCCTGGTTGACGAGGAAGTTGCCGCCGCTTCGGGGTAGACTGTGAGCCTTTATTTATCAGCGACTGCGAGGGGAACGCAATGCTCAAGATCTGGGGACGGAAGAATTCCAGCAATGTGCGCAAGGCACTCTGGATTGCCGAGGAAGTGGGCGTACCCTACGAGACGCAGGACGCCGGTGGTGCATTCGGCCTGGTCAACGAAGCGGCCTATCGCGCGAAAAACCCCAACGGCCGGATTCCGATGATCGAAGACGGCGACTTCGTGATGTGGGAGTCCAACGCCATCGTGCGCTATCTGGCCGCCCGCCATGCCCCCGATTCTGATTTATACCCCGCAGATCTGCAGGCCCGTGCCAACGCAGACAAGTGGATGGACTGGACCACCTCGACCATTGCCGCGCCGTTCAGCCCGGTGTTCTGGGGTGTAATACGCACGCCCGCCGATAAACAGGACTGGCCGGCCATCGAGCAAGGCATCAAGACGCTGCACAGCCTGCTGCTGGTTGCCGACGAGGCGCTGTCGCGACAGCCCTATCTGTCTGGCGATGCGTTCGGCATGGGTGATATTCCCTTGGGATGCTTCGCCTACGGCTGGTTTGAAATGCCGATTGAACGTCCGCCGCTGCCTCACCTCCAAGCCTGGTATGAGCGTCTCAAGACTCGCCCGGCTTATCGCAAGGCGGTCATGACCCCTTTGACCTGAGCATGTGATGTGAACAGGTGATAGGGCTGATCGGGCGCATGTCCGGCGCTCGATATTTACTATTAACAGATGTGTCTGTACTTGAACGGCGCAGCCAAGCACCATTGCGCGGCTGGGTCGTCAC
Source organism: Plantibacter cousiniae (nom. nud.) (assembly GCF_977070315.1). Taxonomy (NCBI): domain Bacteria; kingdom Bacillati; phylum Actinomycetota; class Actinomycetes; order Micrococcales; family Microbacteriaceae; genus Plantibacter; species Plantibacter cousiniae (nom. nud.). Next base: position 17,251 of record NZ_CDRVEU010000018.1, read on the forward strand.
GGCAGGCGGCTGGTGACAGTCATCTTCAATTCCTTTTTCTGATGAGTACCTTTCCCGATATGTCTTCCGCTCTGTCCATTCGGCAGCTAACCAAAACCTACGGCAACGGTTTCCAGGCCTTGAATGGCATCGATCTGGACGTCGCCGAAGGTGATTTCTTCGCCTTGCTGGGCCCCAACGGCGCTGGCAAATCCACCACCATCGGCATCATCTCGACGCTGGTCAACAAGACCAGCGGTACGGTGAATATCTTTGGCCACGACCTGGATCGCGAGCCCGCTGCGCTCAAGCGTTGCATCGGTGTCGTGCCGCAGGAGTTCAACTTCAACCAGTTCGAGAAGACCCTGGACATCGTCGTCACTCAGGCGGGCTACTACGGCATCCCGGCGAAAATCGCCAAAGAGCGCGCCGAGCAGTACCTGACGCAGCTGGGGCTTTGGGAAAAGCGCGATGTGCCTTCACGTTCGCTGTCCGGCGGCATGAAGCGGCGTCTGATGATCGCCCGCGCGCTGATTCACGAGCCGCGCCTGCTGATCCTCGACGAACCCACTGCAGGCGTGGACATCGAGTTGCGCCGTTCGATGTGGACCTTTCTGACCGAGCTGAACAGCAAAGGCATCACCATCATCCTCACCACGCACTACCTGGAAGAGGCTGAACAGCTGTGCCGCAACATCGGCATCATCGACCACGGGGTGATCGTGCAGAACACCGGCATGAAGCAGCTGCTCAGCACGTTGACCGTCGAGACGTTCGTGCTCGATCTCAAGGCCTCCTGGCAGACCGCGCCACAACTGCCCGGTTTCCCTTGTCGCCTGCTCGACAGCCACACCCTGGAAGTGCAGGTCGACAAGAACGTCGGCATCACTGCGCTGTTCAGCCAGTTGGCCTTTCAGAACATCGAAGTCCTGAGCCTGCGTAATAAATCCAATCGCCTTGAGGAGTTGTTTGTGTCCCTGGTGGAAAAAAACCTCGCGAAGGTGGCGGTATGACCGTAGCCAACGGCGAGTTGCGCCCCAACCTGATTGCCCTGAAAACCATCGTCTACCGTGAAGTGCACCGCTTCATGCGGATCTGGCCGCAGACCCTGCTGCCGCCAGCCATCACCATGGTTCTGTACTTCGTCATCTTCGGTAACCTCATCGGTCGCCAGATCGGCGACATGGGCGGCTTTACCTACATGCAGTACATCGTGCCGGGGCTGATCATGATGTCGGTGATCACCAACTCCTACGGCAACGTGGTCTCGAGCTTCTTCGGTGCCAAGTTTCAGCACTCCATCGAAGAACTGATGGTCTCGCCGGTCTCGCCGCACACCATTCTGGTCGGTTACACCCTGGGCGGTGTGTTGCGTGGTCTGATGGTCGGTTTCATCGTCACCATGCTGTCGATGTTTTTCACCGACCTGCAAGTGCACCACTTGGGCGTGACCATTCTGGTGGTGGTGTTGACCGCGACGATTTTCTCGCTGCTGGGCTTCATCAACGCAGTGTTTGCACGCAACTTCGATGACATCTCGATCATTCCGACCTTCGTCCTGACCCCGCTGACCTATCTGGGTGGCGTGTTCTACTCGATCAACCTGTTACCGCCGTTCTGGCAGACCGTGTCGCTGGCCAACCCGGTCCTGCACATGGTCAATGCCTTCCGCTACGGCATTCTGGGCGTCTCCGACATCAAGATCAGCATCGCTCTGGCGTTCATGATCGTGGCGACCTTCGTGCTGTATATCGGCTGCGCCAGGTTGCTGGTGAGCGGTCGCGGTATGCGTCAGTAACACATTGGCTTCGACCCGCCAGACTGGCGGGTCGAGCGCTGGCCGGGAGCGGCCGTTCAGATTCTGCAACACACCACCTCTTCCGACATTTCCCCGGTGCGCTGATCCTTTAGGCTTTCCGCTGCAAGGAACCGTCATGCGCACAGGGATGATCGCGCTCGCGCTCGGGCTGCTTGCCCTGCGTTTTCTACCGGCGTTGCCGCCGACCTGGCTATTGCTGTTGATGCCGATACTGGCGTTGATGCTGCTGCCGTTCCGTACCTATCCACTGGCGTTGTTCCTGCTCGGTTTCACTTGGGCCTGCGTGTCGGCGCAGTGGGCGTTGAGTGACCGGTTGGCGCCGCGTCTCGATGGTCAGACGCTGTGGGTGCAGGGCAAGGTGGTCGGTTTACCGAGTGTCGCCGAAGGTGTGGTGCGTTTCGAGCTGGACGGTGCCACGTCACGACGTGCCAGGCTTCCCGCGCGAATCAGGGTGGCCTGGTACGGCGGCCAGCCGGTGAGCAGCGGCGAGCGCTGGCGTATGGCGGTCAAACTCAAGCGACCGGCCGGGCTGGTCAGTCCGGATGCTTTCGACTATGAAGCCTGGCTGCTGGCGCAGCGCATCGGTGCGACCGGCACGGTAGTGGATGGTCAGCTATTGGCACCCGCGCGTGCCGCCTGGCGCGATGCCATTCGTCAGCGCCTGCTGGCGGTCGATGCGCAGGGCCGGGAGGGTGGTCTGGCAGCGCTGGTGCTGGGCGATGGCTCAGGGCTATCGAGCACCGACTGGCAGGTGTTGCAGGATACCGGCACTGTGCATCTGCTGGTCATTTCCGGTCAGCACATCGGGTTGCTGGCCGGGGTGATTTACGCCTTGGTCGCAGGCCTGGCGCGCTGGGGGCTGTGGCCGCGCTTTTTGCCCTGGCTGCCGTGGGCGTGTGCACTGGCGTTCAGCGCTGCACTGGGCTACGGACTGCTGGCCGGTTTCGAGGTGCCGGTCCGGCGCGCCTGTGTGATGGTCGCGATGGTGCTGCTGTGGCGCTTGCGTTTTCGCCATCTGGGCGTGGTCTGGCCCTTGTTGCTGTCCTTCAACACGGTGCTGATCTTCGAGCCGCTGGTGACGCTGCAGCCGGGTTTCTGGCTGTCCTTCGCAGCGGTCGGCATTCTGATCCTGATTTTCAGCGGACGTCTCGGCGCCTGGCGCTGGTGGCAAAGCTGGACACGGGCGCAATGGCTGATCGCCGTTGGCTTGTTGCCGATCCTGCTGGCGCTGAACCTGCCGATCAGCCTCAGTGGGCCGTTTGCCAACTTGCTTGCCGTCCCTTGGGTCAGCGTGATCGTCCTGCCTCCGGCATTGCTCGGAACGCTGTTGCTGCCGGTCCCTGTGGTCGGGGAAGGTCTGCTGTGGCTGGCGGGCGGGGCGCTGCAGTGGCTGTTCGTGTTCCTCGACGCGGTGGCTGCCGCATTGCCGGCCTGGTTACCCAGTGCGGTGCCAATCTGGGCATGGTGGTTGAGCCTGCTCGGGGCCTTGCTCTTGTTGCTGCCCAAGGGCATACCCGTGCGGCCGCTGGGCTGGCCGTTGCTGTTGCTGTGCGTTTTTCCGCCACTCGAATCAGTGCCTGAAGGCCAGGTAGACGTGTTGCAACTGGATGTGGGGCAGGGCCTGGCGATTCTCCTGCGCACCCGCAACCACACACTCCTGTATGACGCAGGTCCACGTTTCGGTGAGTTCGATATCGGTCAGCGCGTGGTCGTGCCCGCCATGCGCAAGGCAGGTGTCCGCCATCTCGACCTGATGTTGATCAGCCATTCCGACGCCGACCATGCCGGAGGTGCGGCGGCGGTTCATCAGGCCTTTCCGGTGAGCCGGGTGCTGGGTGGCGAGCTGGCCAGACTCGCGTCGCAACTCGATGCCCGATTGTGCGAGAGCGGTGCACGCTGGGAGTGGGATGGCGTGGTGTTTTCCACGTGGCGCTGGGAGCAGGGGCCTAATGGCAATCCAGCCTCCTGCATCCTCAGCGTCGACGCCGGGGGCGAGCGTCTGCTGCTGGCCGGCGATATCGATGTGAAGGCCGAGCGCGCGGCAATCGACAGCGGGTTCGACCTTCGTGCTCACTGGTTGCAGTCGCCACATCACGGCAGCCGAACCTCGTCGTCCAAAGCGTTTCTGCGCGCCGTGGCACCGGTAGGCGTGCTGATTTCCCGTGGTCGCAACAACGCGTTCGGTCACCCGCATCCGTTGGTCATGGCGCGCTATCGAGGCCTGGGCATCGCCAGTTACGACAGTGCCGAGCTGGGCGCGGTCCGCCTGCAACTGGGGACGTTCGGAACGCCACAGGCCGAGCGCGCGCAACGGCGCTTCTGGCGTGATTGAGTGAATGGATATCGATCTCGGCGTTCGGCACTTGGCGACCCTATGGTAGAGTGGCGCCAATTTTTCGAGGGAGTGATCACTGTGTGGGAACTGGTCAAATCTGGCGGCTGGATGATGCTGCCGATTATTCTGAGCTCCATCGCCGCCGCCGGCATCATCATCGAGCGCCTGTGGACGTTGCGTGCCAGCCGTATCACGCCACCGCACCTGCTCGGGCAGGTCTGGCAGTGGATTCAGGAAAAGAAGCTGGACAGCGAAAAGCTCAAGCAGCTGCGCGCGGACTCGCCGCTGGGTGAAATCCTGGCCGCAGGTCTGGCCAATTCCAGGCATGGTCGCGAGATCATGAAGGAATGCATCGAAGAAGCCGCTGCGCGGGTCATTCATGAGCTGGAGCGCTACCTCAGCGCACTGGGCTCGATCGCTGCCATGGCGCCGCTGCTTGGTTTGCTGGGCACCGTGCTGGGCATGATCGATATCTTCGGCTCGTTCAACAGCTCCGGGGCCACCGCCAACGCCGGCGTGCTGGCAGGTGGTATTTCCAAGGCGCTGATCTGTACGGCGTCGGGTCTTATTGTCGCGATCCCGGCGATCTTCTTTCATCGCTTTCTGCAGAGCCGCGTCGATGAGCTGGTGGTCGGCATGGAGCAACAGGCCATTCGTCTGGTTGAAGTGGTGCAGGGCGACCGCGATGTCGATCTGATCGACGCCAAGATCGACCTCAAGTCGCTGGCCAGAGCGGGCGGGGGCAAGAAGAAGTGAAATTTCGCCGTCGCAGACCCCGGGAAAACATCGACATCAATCTGGTCTCTCTGATTGATGTGGTGTTCATCCTGCTGCTGTTCTTCATTGTGACGACCACCTTCACTCGCGAAACCCAGTTGCGGGTGGATCTGCCACAGGCCGTTACCGGAACGCCGGACGTGGACGCCAGCGCCAAACAGCTGGACATCGCCATCAACGCCGACGGGATTTTCTCGCTGAACAATCAGTTGTTGCCGAAAAACGACCTGGCAACGCTGATCGAGGCGCTGCAGCGCGAATCGGCGGGCGATACCAGTCTGCCGCTGTCGATCAGTGCCGATGGCAAGACCCCGCACCAGTCGGTCATCACGGCCATGGATGCGGCGGGCAAGCTGGGCTTCAGTCACTTGCGCATGACCACTGTCGAGGCCACACCGGCTAACTGATGGCATTCACTGACCGTTTGCTCGACGCCTGGTACAAGGGCCACCCTGCGCTGGCGCTGTTGCGCCCGCTCGAATGCCTCTACCGGCGTGTCGTAGAACGCAAGCGGGCGCGGTTTGTGGCGGGCGAGGGGGATATCTATCGCGCGCCGGTGCCGGTTATCGTGGTGGGTAATATCACCGTCGGTGGCACTGGCAAGACGCCGTTGATTCTCTGGATGATCGAGCACTGCCGCCGTCGCGGCTTGCGTGTCGGTGTGGTCAGCCGCGGTTACGGCGCCACGCCGCCAAGCCTGCCGTGGCGCGTCCTGCCTGAACAAAGTGCCAGCGAGGCAGGGGACGAGCCCTTGCTCATCGTTCAGCGCTGCGGCGTGCCACTGATGATCGATCCGGATCGCAGTCGTGCCGTACAGGCCTTGCTCGCTGCCGAACCACTGGATGTGATTCTTTCCGACGACGGCTTGCAGCATTACCGACTGGCCCGCGACCTGGAACTGGTGCTGATCGATGCCGCCCGTGGTCTGGGCAATCGCCGTTGTCTGCCTGCCGGGCCGTTGCGCGAACCGGTGGAGCGGCTGAGCAGTGTCGACGCCTTGCTTTATAACGGCGCGACGGCTGACAGGAACGACGGCTACGCCTTCAGGCTCAAGCCTTCGGCACTGATCAATCTGCGCAGTGGCGAACGTCAGCCGGTGGATTATTTCCCGGCCGGTCAGGCGCTGCATGCGGTCGCCGGAATCGGCAATCCCCAACGTTTCTTCAATACCCTCGAAGGATTACACTGGCAACCGGTGACTCACGCGTTCGCCGACCATGCTGTCTACAGCGCCGAGGCGCTGACATTTGCACCTGCGTTGCCCTTGGTCATGACCGAGAAGGATGCGGTGAAATGCCGTGCCTTTTCCGCTGATGACTGGTGGTATCTGGCAGTGGATGCACTACCTTCCGATGCCTTTGTCGGTTGGTTCGACCAGCAACTGCTACGTCTTTCTCCATGATTGCTTCAGGATCTCCTATGGACACCAAACTACTCGATATCCTCGCTTGCCCTGTCTGCAAGGGACCATTGAAGCTCAGCGCCGACAAGACCGAGCTGATCAGCAAGGGCGCAGGTCTTGCCTATCCGGTGCGCGACGGCATCCCGGTGATGCTCGAAAGCGAAGCTCGTACCCTGAGCACCGACGAGCGGCTGGAAAAATGACCGCAGCGTTTACCGTTGTCATTCCGGCGCGCTACGGCTCCAGTCGCTTTCCGGGCAAGCCGCTGAAAACCATTGCCGGCAAACCCATGGTTCAGCTGGTCTGGGAGCAGGCGTGCAAGAGCAGCGCCGAACGTGTGGTGATTGCCACCGACGATGCGCGCATTGTCGAAGCCTGTCAGGCTTTTGGTGCCGAAGTGCTGCTGACGCGCGACGATCACAACTCCGGCACCGATCGTCTGGCTGAGGTGGCCGCGCAATTGGGCCTGGCGGTTGACGCGATTGTCGTCAATGTGCAGGGCGACGAGCCGATGATCCCGCCTGCGGTGATCGATCAGGTGGCGTCCAATCTGGCCGCTCATCCCGAAGCCGGCATGTCTACACTGGCCGAGCCTATCGACGACGTGGCCGCGTTGTTCAACCCCAACATCGTCAAGGTGGCTACGGACATCAACGGCCTGGCGCTGACGTTCAGCCGGGCTCCCTTGCCATGGGCGCGCGATGCGCTCGCAGCAAATCGTGACCAATTGCCTGCCGGTGTGCCTTATCGTCGGCATATCGGTATCTATGCCTACCGTGCGGGCTTCCTGCATGACTTCGTCAATTGGGGGCCGTGCTGGCTGGAAAGCACTGAAAGCCTGGAACAATTGCGTGCGCTGTGGAATGGCGTGCGGATTCACGTTGCCGACGCGCTTGAAGCGCCACCCGGTGGCGTCGATACGCCTGAAGACCTGGAGCGCGTAAGGCGCTTGCTGGAGGGTTGATGCGCTGCTTCCAGTGGTTCGGGAAGGCGAGGGTATGACCTTGCAGGTGCAATCCGCGATTTCCCTCAAACCGTTCAATACGTTCGGTGTGGATGTTCAAGCCCGGCTATTTGCCGAAGCGCACAGCGATGACGATGTTCGCCAGGCGCTGGCCTATTCGGCCGAGCACGATGTGCCACTGCTGGTGATTGGCGGTGGCAGCAACCTGCTGCTCAGCGCTGACGTGCAGTCACTGGTCGTACGCATGGTCAGCCGCGGCATTCGCATCGTGCATGAGGACTGTCTCGAGTCGATTGTCGAGGCAGAGGCCGGCGAGCCCTGGCATCCGTTCGTGCAGTCCTGTCTGGAGCTGGGGCTGGCGGGGCTGGAAAACCTCAGTCTGATTCCAGGCACCGTTGGTGCGGCACCCATGCAGAACATCGGTGCCTATGGCGTCGAGATCAAGGATGTCTTCCATAGCCTGACTGCGCTGGATCGTGAAACCGGCGAATTGCGCGAGTTTTCTCTGCAGGACTGTGCGTTCGGCTACCGCGACAGCGTGTTCAAGCATCAGGTCGCGCGCTGGTTGATCCTGCGTGTGCGTTTCAAGCTCAGTCGCGTAGCTCGCCTGCACCTCGAATATGGCCCGGTTCGTCAGCGTCTCGACGAGCTGGGTATTGATCGGCCGACGCCGTTCGATGTCAGCCGTGCGATCTGCGCCATTCGCAGTGAAAAGCTGCCTGACCCCGCGGTGCTGGGCAATGCCGGCAGTTTCTTCAAAAACCCGATTATCCCTGCCGAACTGTACGCAACGATCAAACAGCAGCACCCAGGTGTCGTCGGCTACCCGCTGGACGATGGCCGGGTGAAACTGGCGGCCGGATGGCTGATCGAGCAGGCGGGATGGAAGGGTTATCGCGATGGTGATGCTGGCGTGCACAAGCTTCAGTCGCTGGTGCTGGTCAACTATGGGCAGGCCAGTGGCTTGCAGCTGCTGAGTCTGGCGCGCCGTATCCAGACCGACATTGCCGAACGTTTCGGTGTCGAGCTGGAGATGGAGCCGAACCTCTACTGATAGCCTGAAGATGGTCTCTTGTGGGAGCGAGCCTGCTCGCGAAGGGATCAGCTCAAGCGCTGTGTATTGAAGATGAACGCAGTGCAGCCCTCAATCAACGGGCATGAAAAAGCCCCGCCTGTTTGCACAGGCGGGGCTTTTTCATGGGCCGGGATTAGGCGAGGGGTTTAGGCTCGTTTTCTTTCTCGGCTTCATGTTGCGGTTTGACTGCTGGTTGCTCAGTGGCCGCTTCTTCGGTCTTTTCCCCGGCTGCCGGTGAAGGCTGGGCCGATTCTGCTTCAGCGGCAGCAGGCGCTGCCTCGACGACTGGAGCGCTGGCAGCAGCGGCTTCCTGTTGACGACGTGCTTCTTCTTCACGCTTGCGGCGACGAACTTCACGAGGATCGTTCGGTGCGCGGCCCGTGCTGCTGACCACTGGTGCAGGCGCTGCTTCTTCAGCCGCAGGTGCCTGCTCTAGTGGGGCAGGTGCCTGTTCTTCAACGACCGGCTGAGGCGCGACGTAAGGAGCAGGCTCTTCTTTCACGGCTACCGGCTCGACGGCAGCAGGTGCAGGCGTTGGCAGTTCGGATGATTCGGTGGCTGGCACTTCCTCATGAGCCGCCGCTTCGACCGGCGCCTGTGGTGCTGGCTCTGGCGTCGGCTTGAACGGCACTACGCGTTCTGCGTGAGGTGCTTCGAACAGTTCGGACTGCGCAGCAATGGCCGGGGCTTCGACCGCTGCCGGCTGAACTTCAACCTCTGGAGCAGGCTGTGCTACAGGAGCATCGTCCGCTACAGGGGCTTCAACGGCAGGTGCCTCGACAGTCGGTTCGGCAACGGTCGGTGCTTTTTCGGCAGCCGGTGCTTCGGCGGCTGGCGTTTCAGCTACTGGCGTTTCAGTCACAGGCGCTTCGGTCGCAGATGCTTTGGCAGCAGCTGCCTGATGCGCTGGCTCGGCGTCTGCAGCGGCGGCGTTGCTGTTGGCACGTTCGGCCTGCTGATGCGCGTCGGCTTCGGCAGGCGCGCTGATCACGCTGCTGGCAGCGGAAGCTGCGGCGGTGAAGCCCAGACCCGCCGACAGGTCGGTGGCGCTGCCTTCTTCTTCGTTGCCGTTCTCTTCGGAGCCTTCGATCACGTTGCCATTGGCATCGCGCTGACGCTCACGACGATTGCTGCGACGACGCTGGCCACGCGAGCGGCGGCGAGGGCGGTCGCCTTCGCTACCGTCGTTGCCTTCCTGGTTCTCGTCATTGATCTGCTCTTCGTTGAGCAGCACTTCCTCTTCGCTCACGGCAGCCGCGGCCTGTTCGGCGCGTGGTTGACGTTCTTCACGAGGGGCGCGCGGCTGGCGCTCTTCGCGTGGTGCGCGTTCAGGACGCTCCTCGCGAGCGAGGTTCACCGCAGGGGCTGCATCCAGAGGCTCGCGCAGTTCGCGAACCGGGCGATCTTCGCGCGCTTCACGCGGCTTGCGCTCGCGGGTGGTACGGGCTGGACGCTCTTCGCGCGGTGCCGACTCCTCGCGGGCTTCACGCGGTTCGCGAACGGTGCGCTCTTCACGAGGTGCACGTTCTTCACGCGGAGCACGCTCTTCACGAGGTGCGCGCTCTGCACGCTCTTCGCGGGGGGCGCGTTCTTCACGAGGCTTGCGCTCTTCGTCGCGGCGATTGTTGCGGCCACGGCTCTGCTGGCGGCCGTTGCGGCGTTCCTCGTTGCGGGCTGGACGCTGTTCTGCAACAGGCTTCTCAACCACAATCGGAGCGACAGGCTCTTCCTTGGTCGCGAACAGGCTGACCAGGGATTTCACCAGACCCTTGAACAGGCTTGGCTCGTGAGCGGCAGGTGCCGGTGCAGGCGTTGCCGCAGGGGCAGCGGCTTCTACCGGGACCGGCGCATTGGCGCGAGCCGGAGCAGTCTTGACGGCCGCTTCCTGACGAACCAGGGTGCGGGTTGCGGCGGCCAGTGGTGCAATTTCTTCCACTTCGGCAGCGGCAGCAGCGATTTCATAGCTGGTCTGGCTGCTGTGCGCTTCAGGGCTGTCATCACGCAGACGCTGAACTTCGAAGTGCGGCGTTTCCAGCTGATCGTTCGGCAGAATGATGATGCGCGCACGGGTGCGCAGTTCGATCTTGGTGATCGAGTTGCGTTTTTCGTTGAGCAGGAAAGCCGCGACCGGAATCGGCACCTGGGCGCGCACTTCGGCAGTGCGGTCTTTCAGGGCTTCTTCTTCGATCAGGCGCAGGATAGCCAGCGACAGCGATTCAACATCACGGATGATGCCGGTGCCGTTGCAGCGAGGGCAGACGATGCCGCTGCTTTCGCCCAGCGATGGACGCAGGCGCTGACGGGACATTTCCAGCAGACCGAAACGCGAAATGCGACCGATCTGCACGCGGGCACGGTCGGCTTCCAGGCTTTCGCGGACTTTCTCTTCCACGGCGCGCTGGTTCTTGGCCGGCGTCATGTCGATGAAGTCGATGACGATCAGGCCGCCGATGTCACGCAGACGCAGTTGACGGGCGATTTCCTCAGCCGCTTCAAGGTTGGTCTGCAGGGCGGTTTCTTCGATGTCGCTGCCTTTGGTGGCGCGCGCCGAGTTGATGTCGATAGACACCAGGGCTTCGGTCGGATCGATGACGATGGAGCCACCGGAAGGCAGTTCGACTACGCGCTGGAAGGCGGTTTCGATCTGGCTTTCGATCTGGAAGCGGTTGAACAGCGGAACGCTGTCTTCATACAGCTTGATCTTGCTGGCGTACTGCGGCATCACCTGACGGATGAACGTCAGCGCTTCTTCCTGGGCTTCGATGCTGTCGATCAGGACTTCACCGATATCCTGACGCAGGTAGTCACGGATGGCGCGGATGATGACGTTGCTTTCCTGGTAAATCAGGAAAGGGGCGGAGCGATCGAGGGACGCTTCCTTGATGGCGGTCCACAGTTGCAGCAGGTAATCGAGGTCCCACTGCATTTCTTCGCTGCTGCGGCCCAGGCCGGCAGTACGAACGATCAGGCCCATGTCGGCTGGCGCGATCAGGCCGTTGAGGGCTTCACGCAGTTCGTTGCGCTCTTCGCCTTCGATACGGCGCGAGATACCGCCGGCACGAGGGTTGTTCGGCATCAGAACCAGATAGCGGCCTGCGAGGCTGATGAAGGTGGTCAGGGCTGCGCCCTTGTTGCCACGCTCTTCTTTCTCGACCTGAACGATGACTTCCTGGCCTTCGCTCAGGACGTCCTTGATGTTGACGCGGCCTTCAGGGGCTTTCTTGAAGTACTCGCGGGAGATTTCCTTGAGGGGCAGGAAGCCGTGGCGCTCAGAGCCGAAATCGACAAAGGCAGCCTCGAGGCTGGGTTCGATGCGAGTGATTCGGCCTTTATAGATGTTGGCCTTCTTCTGCTCGCGTGCACCTGACTCGATGTCCAGGTCGTAGAGGCGCTGGCCGTCTACCAGTGCAACACGCAACTCTTCGGGTTGAGTTGCGTTAATCAGCATTCTTTTCATGTAGTACCGTCGGTTTCCGGGCTGCCGGAAACGGCGTTCGGCACACACGACTTCTCACGGTCGGTGTCAGGGCACGTCAGGAGTGGTTGGACACTCCAGTGTCTAGCGAGGTCCTCGCCCAGAGGGGGCGGAGGGTCGCGACGACGTTTCCTGCTTGCTGTGGTGGCATAAGACACCCCTTTCAGCAAAAGCTTTGTCAGGAGGAGGAATCGACCATCGGTAGCGGACGAGATGAAGCGTCTAGAACAAGCCTTGTGCTACACAGTCCGATGGTTGTGCGTCTCCACCCTACACGTATCCCTGATAATTCGGGTGCTGCCGCGCGCAGAATCCGCAGCGGGTTGGCATTTACCGCGACCTTCGATAGGGAAGGTCGCGCATCATGGCTTGAGGCGTTGTTCCCGAAGCATTCGCTCGTAGCGTCTGAAAGCGACTGCACTTTGTGAACTGGCCATGAACTGTCCGCACTGGCCGCGAGCTGTCTGCTCTGCGGTCAGGCGTGTTTCCGGCCTCATGTCACCTGCGCTCGTTACGTTTTCAGCGTGCTCCGTTGTCACCGAACACTGCGTAGGACGGCCTCCCGTCCTTGTGAATTGCGTTGGTCAGGGCCGGTTGTCAACCGTTGGTCCGCTGTCCGGCCGCTTTTGGCGGCGTTCGCGACTATAGCAGCAATCATTAAGTGCTTCAAATCCATAAAAAATTGTTATCATTTGCGGCATGACGAATATTGCCCCCCCAACCCCCGGTGTCCAGCTGGTTGAGGTTGCCCCGGAACTTGCCGGTCAACGCATCGATAATTTTCTGATCACTTATCTCAAGGGTGTACCCAAAACCTTGATTTACCGCATTTTGCGCAAAGGCGAAGTGCGTGTGAACAAGGGGCGGATCAAGCCGGAGTACAAGTTGCAGGCAGGCGATATCGTGCGCATTCCTCCTGTGCGCGTGCCTGAGCGCGACGAGCCTGTGCCGGTCGCGCAGGCACTGTTGCAGCGTCTCGAAGCTGCGATCGTTTACGAAGACAAGGCGCTTATCGTGCTCAACAAGCCCGCAGGTATCGCCGTGCATGGCGGCAGCGGCCTGAGTTTTGGTGTGATCGAAGCGTTTCGCCAGTTGCGCCCGGATGCCAAAGAGCTCGAACTGGTGCACCGTCTCGATCGCGACACGTCCGGTCTGCTGATGATTGCCAAGAAACGCAGCATGCTGCGTCATCTGCACGAAGCCCTGCGCGGCGACGGCGTCGACAAGCGCTACATGGCGCTGGTCCGCGGTAACTGGGCAACGGCCCTGAAGCAGGTGCGTGCGCCGCTGATGAAAAGCAACCTGCGCTCCGGCGAGCGCATGGTCGAAGTGAATGAAGAGGGCAAGGAGGCTCTGACGATTTTCAAGGTGCTGCGTCGTTTTGGCGACTTTGCCACCATGGTCGAAGCCAAGCCGGTCACCGGACGTACCCACCAGATCCGCGTGCACACCTTGCACGCGGGTCATGCGATTGCAGGTGACACCAAGTACGGTGACGAGAATTTCAGTCGCGAAATTCGCGATCTGGGCGGCAAGCGTCTGTTTCTGCACGCCTACATGCTGACGGTGCCGATGCCCGATGGCAGCAAGCTTAATGTGCAGGCGCCTGTCGATGACATGTGGGCCAAAACAGTGGAGCGTTTGAGTGCGCCGTGATTACGATCTGTTGATTTTCGACTGGGACGGCACACTGGCCGACTCGGTCGGGCGCATCGTTCTGTCCATGCGCACGGCGGCCATCGAGACCGACCTTGAAGTTCGCGACGATACGGCGATCAAGGGGATTATTGGCCTGGGGCTGCCCGAGGCGATTCGAACCCTGTATCCGCAGATCAGCGGCAACCAGCTGATCGATTTTCGGCAGCGCTACGCGGACAGTTACATGGCGATGGATAACGTGCCGTCGCCGCTGTTCGACGGTGTGGTGGAGTCGATGCAGGCGTTTCGCGAGGACGGCTATCGTCTGGCGGTCGCTACCGGCAAGGCGCGTCGTGGGCTTGATCGTGTGCTGAAGGCCAATGGCTGGCAGGATTACTTCGATGTCACCCGGGCAGCCGACGAGACCGCCAGCAAGCCTGATCCGCTGATGTTGAACGAGATCATGGCGCACTGTGAGGTTACGCCGCAGCGTTCGCTGATGATCGGCGATGCTTCGTTCGATCTGCTGATGGCTCGCAACGCCGGTATGGATTCGGTTGCGGTGGGCTATGGCGCTCAGCCGCTGGAGTCGCTGCGTCAGTTCGAGCCGCGGCTGGCTATCGAGCATTTTTCCGAGCTGCGCACCTGGTTGAACGGGCGCAGCGTCTAGTTTTCGGGTTGGAGTGATTGGAACATGTCTGACGAATGGAAGGCACCCGTTTCGCAAGGCGCGGACGAGGGCATCAATGGCAGGGAAGAGGCGAAGAGCTGGAAGCTTCTTGAAAAGACGCTGCTGGCCAGTGTTCAGGAGCAGCGCCGCGCGCGTCGCTGGGGGATCTTTTTCAAGCTGCTGACGTTCGCGTTCCTGTTTGTTGCAGTGATCGTCCCGATGCTGGATTTCGAGGGCGGCACTTCTCGTCGTTCCAGCCACACTGCGCTGATCGATGTGCAGGGCGTGATTGCCGACAAGGAAGCGGCCAGTGCCGAGAACATTGTCACTGCGCTGCAGAAAGCCTTCGAGGATGAAAAGACCAAGGGTGTGATTCTGCGAATCAACAGCCCGGGTGGCAGTCCTGTGCAGTCGGGCTATGTCTACGACGAAATCCGTCGTCTGCGCGCGGCGAAGCCGGACATCAAGGTGTATGCGGTCATTACCGATCTCGGTGCTTCGGGGGCTTATTACATCGCCAGTGCCGCTGACCAGATTTACGCCGACAAGGCCAGTCTGGTGGGGTCGATCGGTGTGACGGCAGCAGGTTTCGGCTTTGTCGGTGCCATGGATAAGCTCGGCGTTGACCGCCGTACCTATACTTCCGGCGAGCACAAGGCATTCCTTGATCCGTTCCAGCCGCAGAAGGCTGATGAAACGCAGTTCTGGCAGGGTGTGCTGGACACGACTCATCGCCAGTTCATCGCCAGTGTCAAACAGGGTCGTGGCGACCGGCTGAAGGACAAGGATCACCCGGAGCTGTTCTCCGGGCTGATCTGGACCGGCGAGCAGGCTGTTGCGCTGGGTCTGGTGGATGGTCTGGGCAGTGCAAGTTATGTTGCGCGTGACGTAATCAAGGAAAAGGACATCGTCGAGTACGCCGTCGAAGAGTCGCTTTTTGATCGCTTTTCGAAAAAACTCGGCACCAGTATCGCCGAGCGAATTGCCATGCTGGTCGGTTTCAACGGCCCAAGCCTGCGTTGATGGCTTGATGCAGAAATAAAGAACCCGGCCAATGGCCGGGTTCTTTGTCTGAGTCTCAGGGTACGCTGAGGCCTTCCTTTATTAGCATGTCCACCAGGCGTATCAGCGGCAGGCCGATCAGGCTGGTCGCATCGCTGCCTTCGGTGCTGCGAAACAGGCTGACGCCAAGGCCTTCTGCCTTGAAGCTGCCTGCGCAGTCATAGGGCTGTTCAGCATGCAGGTAGCGTTCGATGCTGGCCCGGTCGAGTTCGCGCATGTGTACTGTAAAAGGCACGCAGTCGACCTGGCACTCGCCGGTCGAGCTGTTGAGCAGGGCCAGACCGGTCAGGAAGGTCACGCTTTTGCCGCTCGCTGCCGTCAGCTGTTCCAGTGCGCGTTCGAAGCTGTGCGGTTTGCCCAGGACCTGTTCGTCAAGAACGGCGACCTGGTCGGAGCCGATGATCAGGTGGTGTGGATGTTCCGCGGCCAGCGCCTGGGCCTTCTCCCGGGCAAGGCGTTGTACGAGGTCGAATGCGGCCTCGTTCGGTCGCCGGCTTTCATCGATATCCGGAGACCTGCAGGTGAATGGCAGGCGCAGGCGGGCGAGCAGTTCGCGGCGGTATGAGGAGCTGGAAGCGAGGAGCAGGGATGGCATGCGGTTCTCCGTAGGCTGAGCGTTGATTCTAAAGAGTGGCCGGAGTGACGAACAGGCCTGAATTTCCTTTGACATGCCCGGGGGGCATCCCTAGAATGCTGCGCCTATGTTGAATGACCCGATTCCATCTCACGTTGACCCGCGCAAATTGTCCGATCGCGGCACTACCCTTCAGGGTGAAGTGCTGCTGGGCGATCTGAAGAGACTCTGCGACCCGCTGGCCGACACTGTCGGTACGGTGCAGGCGAAATTCGTTTTTGAGCGTGACGAACGCCGTTCTGTGGTTATCCACAGTTCGATAGACGTCCCGGTCAAGATGGTTTGCCAGCGTTGTCTTGAGCTGGTGACCCTGCCGATCCACAGCGAATGCAGTTACGCCGTGGTGAAGGAGGGTGCGAATACCCAGTCGTTACCGAAAGGTTATGACGTGCTGGAACTGGGCGAAGATCCTTTGGATCTGCTGGCATTGATCGAGGAGGAGCTATTGCTCGCCTTGCCCATTGTGCCTGCTCATCATCCTGAAGAATGCCAGCAACCGGCGGGTCTCGATGAGCCCGAACCGAGCGTGGACGAGGTAACGCGGTCCAACCCGTTCAGTGTATTGGCGCAGTTAAAGCGTGACCCAAACGTTTAGGAGTTAATCAATTATGGCTGTTCAGCAGAACAAAAAATCCCGCTCTGCCCGTGACATGCGTCGTTCGCACGACGCTCTTGAGGCAAGCACTCTGTCGGTAGAAAAGACCACTGGTGAAGTTCACCTGCGTCACCACGTATCGCCAGAAGGCGTATACCGTGGTCGTAAAGTGATCGACAAGGGCGCTGACGAGTAATTTCTTGTCCGCTCCGATCATCGCGATCGACGCAATGGGCGGGGACTTCGGTCCCCGCAACATTGTTCAGGCAAGCCTCGCGTGCCTGACAGCTACTCCCTCGCTTCACCTGGCCCTTGTCGGCCAAGCTCCCCTTATTGAAGAACTCGTCTCTGCTCATGAAGCCGTGGACCGTTCGCGCCTGCGTGTCATTCATGCCAGTGAAACGATTGCGATGGACGAGCGTCCGTCTCAGGCGTTGCGTGGCAAACCTGACTCCTCCATGCGCGTTGCTCTCGAGCTGGTGGCCAGCGGTCAGGCCCAGGCCTGTGTCAGTGCCGGCAATACCGGTGCGCTGATGGCGCTTTCCCGGTTCGTGCTCAAGACCTTGCCAGGGATCGACCGCCCGGCAATGATCGCAGCCATTCCCACTTGCTCGGGTCATTGCCAACTGCTGGACTTGGGGGCGAACGTCGATTGCAGTGCCGAGGCGCTCTATCAGTTTGCAGTGATGGGTTCGGTGCTTGCCGAGATCCTCGGTGTCGCAACGCCCAGAGTGGCCTTGCTCAACGTGGGCACTGAAGACATCAAGGGCAATCAGCAGGTCAAACGTGCTGCCGGTCTTTTGCAGTCTGCGTCGGGGCTTAACTACATTGGTTATGTAGAAGGCGACGGGTTGTACAGGGGGGAGGCTGACGTGGTGGTGTGTGATGGTTTCGTCGGCAACGTATTGCTCAAGTCGAGTGAGGGGCTGGCGACCATGATTGCAGCCAGAATCGAGGCGCTGTTACAGCGTAATCTGCTCAGCAGGGCAGTCGGCGCGCTGGCGTTGCCCTTGCTGAAGCGCTTGCAGACCGATCTGGCACCCGCCCGTCATAATGGTGCGAGCCTGCTCGGGTTGCAGGGGGTCGTGGTGAAAAGCCACGGTTCTGCGAGTGTTTCAGGTTTTCAGAGTGCGATTCAGCGAGCGGTCGTCGAGTCCCGTGAAAACCTGCCAGAGCGTTTGAAGGGGCGGCTTGAAGCGGTGTTTCAGGACGGCCGAACCTGAAAATGTGACGCATCAGACTGGTCAGTCATCCAACCGATCAGTCATGTAAATTAGAATTCCCGCGTTCGGCCTTTCCGGACGCCCATTTTGGCGACAATAATTCAGAGGCTTGTCAAATGTCTGCATCCCTCGCATTCGTCTTTCCGGGTCAAGGATCGCAATCGCTCGGTATGCTCGCCGAGCAAGGCGCGCAGCATCCGCTGATCCTCGACACTTTCGAGCAGGCTTCCGAAGCCCTCGGCTACGACCTGTGGGCATTGACTCAGAACGGTCCTGCCGAGCTGCTCAATCAGACCGACAAGACCCAGCCGGCCATTCTCACCGCTTCCGTTGCCTTGTGGCATGTGTGGCTGGCCGAGGGCGGTGCGGTTCCTGCGTTCGTCGCCGGTCACAGCCTGGGTGAATACAGCGCACTGGTGGCCGCGCAAAGCCTGAGCCTGGCCGACGCCGTGAAGCTTGTCGAGCGTCGCGGCCAGTTGATGCAGGAAGCGGTGCCAGCGGGTCAGGGCGGCATGGCCGCCATTCTGGGTCTGGATGATGCCGACGTTATCGCAGCCTGCGCCGAAGCGGCGCAGGGCGAAGTCGTCAGTGCCGTGAATTTCAACTCGCCGGGTCAGGTGGTGATTGCCGGTTCCGCCGAGGCCGTCAAGCGTGCCATGGAGCTGTGCAAGGCCCGTGGTGCCAAGCGCGCCTTGCCGTTGCCGGTCAGCGTGCCATCGCACTGCGGACTGATGCGCCCGGCTGCCGAACGTTTCGCCGAGGCCGTTGAGGCCATCGAATGGCAGGCACCGGAAATCGCGCTGGTACAAAACGTCAGTGCCAGTGCTGTCAGTGATCTGGCGACGCTCAAGCGTGATTTGCTGGAGCAGTTGTACAAGCCGGTACGCTGGGTCGAATCCATTCAATGTCTGGCGAGTCGCGGTGCGACCCAGCTTGTGGAGTGCGGTCCGGGCAAAGTGCTGGCCGGTCTGAACAAGCGTTGCGCCGACGGCGTGATTACCTACAACCTTGATACCCCGGACGCCTTTGCCGCCGCGCGCGCGGCACTGGCCTGATTAGGAGAAGCCTGCATGAGCCTTCAAGGTAAAGTGGCACTGGTAACCGGTGCAAGTCGCGGCATTGGTCAAGCCATTGCTCTGGAATTGGGACGCAACGGTGCTGTTGTCGTGGGCACCGCGACGTCAGAGTCCGGCGCCGAGCGCATCAGTGCGACGTTCAAGGAAAACGGCATCGAAGGCTTTGGCCTGATGCTGGATGTCTGTGATGCCGAGTCTG
This sequence comes from Plantibacter cousiniae (nom. nud.), assembly GCF_977070315.1. Taxonomy (NCBI): domain Bacteria; kingdom Bacillati; phylum Actinomycetota; class Actinomycetes; order Micrococcales; family Microbacteriaceae; genus Plantibacter; species Plantibacter cousiniae (nom. nud.). Next base: position 36,174 of record NZ_CDRVEU010000018.1, read on the forward strand.
TGAATTCGGTCCTGTCCACCATTCAGGAGCGCGTTGGCGCACCGTTGATTCTGGTCAATAATGCCGGTATCACCCGTGATAACCTGATGATGCGCATGAAAGATGACGAATGGTATGACGTCGTCAACACCAATCTGAACAGCCTTTTCCGTCTTTCCAAGGGCGTTTTGCGTGGCATGACCAAGGCGCGTTGGGGACGTATTATCAGCATTGGTTCGGTTGTGGGTGCCATGGGCAACGCCGGTCAAGTAAACTATGCTTCCGCGAAGGCCGGTCTGGAAGGCTTCAGCAGGGCTCTGGCCCGTGAAGTGGGCTCGCGGGCGGTCACCGTGAATTCGGTGGCACCGGGTTTCATCGACACCGACATGACGCGTGAGCTGCCTGAGGCTCAGCGTGAGTCACTGATTACCCAGATACCCCTGGGCCGTTTGGGGCAAGCCGAAGAGATTGCGCACGTAGTCGCTTTTCTTGCGTCCGAAGGCGCAGGCTACGTTACCGGGGCCACAATCCCTGTTAACGGCGGCATGTACATGAGCTAATGTGACGACCTGTTTCAAAAAAATGTCATACGAGCTGTCTAAAATCCGTTATAAAGCTGCAATCTATGAATGGGCGAAGGTACGGTTGGGCATAAGGGGAGAGCGTTAAGCTTGAAATTCGCAAAACCTCTTCTATACACTTACCCACTGGCCAGATGCCTGAACATTTCCACTAGGAGTTAAAACTAGGTATGAGCACCATCGAAGAGCGCGTCAAGAAAATCGTTGCAGAGCAACTTGGCGTCAAACCAGAAGAGGTTGTCAACACTGCTTCTTTCGTTGAGGACCTGGGCGCTGACTCCCTGGACACCGTCGAGCTGGTAATGGCTCTGGAAGAGGAATTCGAGACCGAAATCCCGGACGAAGAAGCGGAAAAGATCACTACCGTTCAAGCAGCAATCGACTACGTCACTAACCATCAGGCTTAAGATTTGTAGTCGCTGACTGCTGTCACGGGAAAACCGCACTGCTTTAATCGGCGTGCGGTTTTTTCTTTAAAAAACGCTGTGATTGTTCCGTAAACAAGAGAGAAGGAGAGTCCTGTGTCGCGTAGACGCGTCGTGGTCACCGGGATGGGCATGCTTTCGCCACTGGGCAATGACGTGCCCAGCAGTTGGCAAGGCATTCTGGCGGGCCGCAGTGGCATTGGCCTTATCGAGCACACGGACTTGTCAGCCTTCACCACCCGCTTCGGCGGCTCGGTCAAGGGTTTCAACGTCGAAGAATACCTCGCGCCCAAAGAAGCGCGCCGCCTCGATCTCTTTATTCAGTATGGCCTCGCGGCCAGCTTCCAGGCAGTGCGTAATGCCGGCCTTGAAGTCACTGATGCAAACCGTGAGCGCATCGGCGTTGCCATGGGTTCGGGCATCGGTGGTCTGACCAATATCGAAAACAGCAGTCGTCTGCTGCACGAGCAGGGTCCAGGAAGGATTTCACCGTTCTTCGTTCCTGGCTCGATCATCAACATGATTTCCGGTTTCCTGTCGATCCATCTGGGCGCACAGGGACCCAATTACTCCATCGCGACGGCTTGCACCACTGCAACCCACTGCATCGGCATGGCCGCGCGCAACATCGCCTATGACGAAGCGGACGTGATGATCGCTGGCGGCGCCGAAATGGCCGCCTGCGGCCTCGGTCTGGGCGGCTTCGGTGCAGCGCGTGCGCTGTCGACCCGCAACGACGACCCCACCCGCGCCAGTCGTCCCTGGGACAAAGGCCGAGATGGCTTCGTCCTGTCAGATGGTGCCGGTGCCATGGTGCTCGAAGAGCTTGAGCACGCCAAGGCGCGTGGCGCGACCATCTATGCAGAGCTGGTCGGGTTCGGCATGAGCGGTGACGCCTATCACATGACCTCGCCACCTGATGACGGTGCCGGTGCTGCGCGCTGCATCGTCAATGCGTTGCGTGATGCCAGGGTCAATCCCGATCAGGTGCAGTACATCAACGCACACGGTACGTCGACGCCTGCAGGCGATCTGGCCGAAGCTTCTGCGATCAAATCGGTATTCGGTGATCACGCCTACAAGCTGGCAGTCAGTTCGACCAAGTCGATGACCGGCCACCTGCTGGGCGCCGCCGGTGCTGTCGAAGCGATCTTCAGTGTGTTGGCAATGGTTGATCAGGTGGCTCCGCCGACCATCAACCTGGATGAGCCAAGCGAAGGCTGCGATCTGGACTTCGTGCCCCACGAAGCGCGCCGCATGCCGATCGACGTCGTTCTGTCGAACTCCTTCGGCTTCGGTGGCACCAACGGCTCGCTGGTATTCCGTCGGTTCGCCGAGTAATGCCCGCCTGGGTCGATGGCTGCCCCGCAGACGCCTTGTCCCTCAAGGACCGGGGGCTGGCCTACGGCGATGGACTGTTTGAAACCATCGTCGTCAAGGCCGGGCAGCCATTGCTCCTGGAGCGCCATCTGCAGCGTCTCGAAAACGGATGCGCGCGCTTGTCGATCGCAACCGATCATGCGCTTATCCGTGCAGAAATGACCCGCTTCGCTGCAGAGCTTGGCGATGGGGTCATGAAGCTGATCCTTACCCGCGGCGACAGCCAGCGCGGTTACGCTCCAGCCCCCAATGCCCAATCGCGTCGAATCCTGCAGGGCGGCCCTGCGCCAGCCTATCCGGGTGTGCATGCCGAGCAGGGCGTGCGCCTGTTTGCCTGCCAGACGCGTCTGGCGGAACAGCCGCTTCTGGCTGGACTCAAGCACCTCAATCGTCTGGAGCAGGTACTGGCTCGCTCCGAGTGGAGTGACAGCGAGCACGCCGAGGGCTTGATGCGTGACACGTCCGGGCGACTGATAGAGGGTGTCTACAGCAACCTGTTTCTGGTCAGTCAGGGGCGTCTGCTGACTGCCGATCTCAGCCGCTGCGGGGTCGCCGGTGTGATGCGTGCCGAGTTGCTGGATCAGGCACCAAAGCTGGGGCTGGCTGTCGATATTCGTGACCTGCACATGTCTGACCTTGAATCGGCGGACGAAGTGTTTCTATGCAATAGCGTGTACGGCCTCTGGCCGGTTTGCAGCTTTGCAGCGTTGAACTGGCCGGTCGGGCCGCTCACCCGTAAACTGCAAGGTATTGCCCGCACCCTTCTGGATATCTGATTTTGATCCGAAAAATATTGGTGTTGCTGGAAACAGCGGTTGTCCTGGCAGGTTTGCTGCTCGGCTTTGCGTTCTGGCAGCAGTATCAGGCTCTGAACCAGCCACTTGAGGTGGCTCAGGAACAACTGCTGGACGTTCCTGCTGGTTCAACGCCGACCGGCGTACTCAATCGATTGCAGGCCGATGGCGTGATCAAGGACGCTTTCTGGCTGCGTCTCTACTGGCGTTTCAACCTGTCCGGACAGGCGCTGCACAGCGGTGAATACCGCATGGTGCCGGGCATGAACGTCAAGGGCCTGTTCGACGTCTGGAAGCGCAAGGAGGTCGTGCAATACAGCCTGACGCTGGTCGAAGGCTGGAATTTCCGCCAGGTGCGTGCTGCGCTGGCCAAGCAGGCCAAGCTCGATCAAACGCTGGCAGGTCTGTCCGACAGCGAGCTGATGGCGAAAATCGGCCATCCCGATGTGTTTCCAGAAGGCCGCTTCTTTCCCGACACCTACCGCTACGTGCGCGGCATGACCGATGCCGAATTGCTCAAGCAGGCTTATAGCCGCCTGGAAGAAGTACTCGACGAGGAATGGAATGCGCGGTCGTCAGAGGCTCCCTATTCAAACCCTTACCAGGCGCTGATCATGGCGTCGCTGGTCGAGAAGGAGACCGGCGTACCTCAGGAGCGCGGCCAGATAGCCGGTGTGTTCGTGCGTCGCCTGAAGCTGGGCATGCAGTTGCAGACCGACCCGACCGTTATCTACGGCATGGGCGAGCGCTACAACGGCAAACTGACCCGCGCCAACCTCAAGGAAGCAACACCCTACAACACCTACATGATCGCCGGCCTGCCGCCGACGCCCATTTCGCTGGTGGGGCGCGAAGCGATTCACGCTGCGCTCAATCCGGTGGACGGCAGCAGCCTGTATTTCGTGGCCAAGGGTGACGGCAGCCATGTGTTCTCGGACGACCTGGATGCCCATAATGCGGCCGTGCGTGACTATCAGCTCAAGCGCCGCGCGGATTATCGCTCCAGCCCGGCACCTGCAGCACCGGCCACACCGGCACCGGCAACTGACTCGCCCTCTTCGGAAACCGTGCCTGCGGATGCTCCGGATGCGCCGCAGTCCGAGCCGAGTGCGCAATGATGACGATTAAGGATGACCTGTGACTGGCTTGTTTATCACTCTTGAAGGCCCGGAAGGTGCAGGCAAAAGCACCAACCGCGACTACCTGGCGGCGCAATTGCGTGCGCAGGGTATTCAGGTACTGCTGACCCGCGAACCGGGCGGCACTCCGCTGGCCGAGCGTATTCGCGAGCTGTTGCTGGCGCCCAGCGACGAGGCCATGAGCGCCGACACCGAACTGCTGCTGGTGTTTGCCGCGCGTGCACAGCATTTGGCCGAAGTCATTCGTCCTGCGCTGGCGCGTGGCGAGGTGGTGCTCTGTGATCGGTTTACCGATGCGACCTACGCCTATCAGGGCGGCGGCCGCGGCCTGTCCCATGAGCGTATTGCAGCGCTGGAGCAATTCGTTCAAGGCGACCTGCGACCTGACCTGACGCTGGTGTTCGACCTGCCCGTGGAGATCGGCCTTTCACGTGCCGCTGCACGCGGTCGGCTGGATCGGTTCGAGCAGGAAGGCCGGGCATTCTTCGACGCCGTGCGCAGCACCTATCTGGAGCGCGCCAAGGCTGAGCCTGCGCGCTATCGCCTGGTAGACGCCGCACAGACCCTGGCGGATGTCCAAGCGTCCCTCGACACCTTGCTGCCTCAGTTGCTGGAGCTGCAACGTGGCTGAAGCCTACCCCTGGCAGGCTTCGCTCTGGCAGCAGATGGCCGGTCGCGCCCAGCATGCTCACGCCTATCTGCTGCACGGGCCGGCGGGTATCGGCAAGCGCGCCCTGGCTGAACGGCTGATGGCCAGCCTGTTGTGCAAGACGCCCGAAGGGCTCGATGCCTGCGGGCACTGCAAGTCCTGCTTGCTGCTGGCGGCTGGCAGCCATCCTGACAATTACGTGCTTGAACCGGAAGAGGCGGACAAACCGATCAAGGTCGATCAGGTGCGTGATCTGGTCAGTTTCGTGGTGCAGACCGCCCAGATGGGCGGGCGCAAGGTGGTGCTCGTCGAGCCGGTGGAAGCGATGAATACCAACGCCGCCAATGCCTTGCTGAAAAGTCTGGAAGAGCCGTCAGGCAATACCGTTCTGTTGCTGGTCAGCCATCAACCGAGTCGTTTGCTGCCAACGGTGAAGAGCCGCTGCGTGCAGCAGGCCTGCCCATTGCCTGGCGAGCAGATGAGCCTCGACTGGCTGAGCGGGGCCTTGCCCGATTGCACCCAGGACGAGCGCTTCGAGTTGCTGACGCTGGCCGCCGGGTCGCCGCTGGCTGTGGTGGCGCTGCATACGCAGGGCGTTCGCGAACAGCGCGCGCTGGTGGTCGACGGCGTCAAGAAGCTGCTCAAGCAACAACAGTCGGCTACCCAGCTGGCCGAGGGCTGGAAGGATATTCCGCTGTTACTGTTGTTCGACTGGTTCTGTGACTGGTCGCATCTGATCCTGCGCTATCAGATGACGCAGGACGAGGAAGGCCTTGGCCTGGGTGACATGCGCAAGGTGATTCAGTACCTGGCGCAGAAGTCTTCTCGCGCCAAAGTGCTGGATATTCAGGACTGGATTCTGGCGCAGCGTCAGAAAGTCATGTCCAAGGCCAACCTCAATAGGGTCTTGCTGCTTGAAGCGTTGTTGGTGCAGTGGGCAGGCCTGCCGGGACAGGCGTAGACTCTGCGTTATCCGGAACCGTTGAGGTGTTGTCATGAGTTTGCCGCCGAGCACAGGTCCACGTAATGGCATTCTGTCCCTGACCATCAAGGACAAATCCGTTCTCTACGCTGCGTACATGCCGTTCATCAGAAACGGCGGGCTGTTCATTCCGACCAGCAAAAGCTACAAGCTGGGCGATGAAGTGTTCATGCTGCTCAATCTGATGGACGAACCGGAAAAGGTTCCGGTAGCCGGCCGTGTTGCCTGGATCACGCCAAAAGGCGCCCAGGGCAATCGCACCGCTGGCGTGGGCGTGCAGTTCAATGACGGCGACAACACCGCCCGCAATCTGATCGAAACTTACCTGGTCGGCGCTCTCAAGTCCGATCGTCCAACCCATACGATGTAGTTGTGTTTTAATCCATGCTTGTAGATTCCCATTGTCACCTCGATCGCCTTGACCTTGCCCAGCACGCAGGCTCTCTGGATGCAGCCCTCGATGCCGCCCGTGGCAGAGGGGTCGGGCATTTTCTCTGCATCGGTGTCAGCGCCGACAATGCGAGTGCGGTCAAGGCACTCGCCGAACGCTACGCGGATGTCGATTGCTCGGTGGGCATTCATCCGCTGGACGTGAAGCCCGGCGAAATGCCGCCCCTGGACTGGTTGCTCAAGGAACTGGATCACCCGCGGGTGGTAGCGATTGGCGAGACCGGTCTGGACTATCACTACGAACCTGAAGCGGCCGAGCTGCAACAGGCGTCTTTCCGGGTTCATCTCGAGGCAGCCAGAATCACTGAAAAACCAGTGGTCATCCACACTCGGGGCGCACGCGCCGATACCCTCGGCCTGTTGCGCGAAGCCGCCTTGCCCCACGCCGGTGTCCTGCACTGTTTCACCGAAGACTGGGAGATGGCCAAGGCCGCGCTGGACCTGGGTTACTACATTTCGCTGTCCGGTATCGTGACGTTTCGCAATGCCGATGCCCTGCGCGACGTTGCCAGGCAGGTGCCCGCCGATCGTTTGCTGGTCGAGACCGACTCCCCGTACCTCGCACCGATCCCGTACCGGGGCAAGCCGAATCTGCCCCAGTACGTACGTGAGGTTGCCGAGTTTCTGGCCATGCTGCGAGGCGAGTCCTATGAGCGCTTTGCCGAGCAGACCACAGCCAATTTCGCTCGCCTGTTTCCGCTGGCGCACGTTCAGCGCTGACGGATACGGACGTCGACGGGCAGGCAAATCGCAGGCAAAAAAAACCCGGATTCTGGGGGGTGAAGCCGGGTTAAGACCATTAGGAGTAAAACAAAGGCGCGCTCTTCCTTTGGCACCTCTACTGCCGAGTCATTTGGGGAATGATAACGCGTCAGCAGCTTAAGTATTGTTCAGGACGGCGTAGCGTCCAGTGTCTTTTGGTCGTTTTTTAAACAGTTTTGGAATACTAAAGCGATCCTTGAGTGCTCGATGAACACTCTCATCGGGCGAAATACCAAGGTGTCGCAGTAATGGAGTGGTGGGGTGGAGTTTTCCAATGGTTTTCTGCTGAGTCTTTCCTTGTGCCTGGACATCGGTCTGGCAAACATCGCCATGATTACGCTGTCCATGCAGCGCGGTTTTTCCAGAGGCCTGTGGCTAGGCCTGGGAACCTGCGTTGGGGATCTGGCCTACGCAATCCTGGCCATGCTCGGCATGGCCGTGCTGCTGCAATATGAAGCCGTGCGCTACGTGCTCTGGATTGGCGGCACTGCGGTGCTGGCCTGGTTCTGCTTCAGGATGGTCATGAGTGCCACCGCCGTCAGCACCGGTCTCGGCAGCCAGGACGTTGCATCGGAAAAATCCAGCCTGGCGCTGTTCCTGCGCGGGATCTTTCTGGCGATGTCCTCTCCCAGCGCCATCCTCTGGTTTGCCGCAGTCGGCGGAGCGCTGATTGCCCGGCAAGGCTCTGATCTTGCCAGCGCTTCGACCTTTCTCGCCGGGTTCGTCGCCGCAGGCGTGGTCTGGTCGATCTCGCTGTGTGCGCTGGCTCACCAGGGAGGGCGTTTCATGGGCGAGCGAATGTTGCGCTGGTCATACATAGCCTCGGCGCTGATCTTTGCCTACTTCACGTTGTATGTGGTGATTACGGGTTATCTGGAATTTGTCGTCGCTGCCCCCGCGTTGCCAGCGCACTAGATTTCCAGCGCAGCGGAATGCTAGCGGGCGCGCGATGACCGGTGCGGATTTCCCGTGCGAATCGTTCATGCAGGTCGACAAGTATGGATGAACCGTGCAATTTAGCGCCGATTGGGCATAATACCCCGCTTCGATTTCGATCCTGACAGACCTCTCTATGCAGAAAGAACCTCGTAAGGTCCGTGAATTTCGCCGCCGTGAGCAGGAAATTCTCGACACCGCGCTAAAGCTGTTTCTCGAGCAAGGCGAAGACAGCGTCACTGTCGAGATGATCGCGGACGCCGTCGGCATTGGCAAAGGCACCATCTACAAGCACTTCAAGTCCAAGGCGGAAATCTACCTGCGCCTGATGCTCGACTACGAGCGGGACCTGAACGAGCTGCTGCATTCGGCCGATGTCGACAAGGACAAGGAATCGCTCTCGCGCGCCTACTTCGAATTCCGCATGCGTGACCCGCAGCGCTATCGCCTGTTCGACCGCCTGGAAGAGAAGGTGGTCAAAGGCAATCAGGTGCCTGAGCTGGTCGAAGAGCTGCACAAGATCCGCGCTTCCAACTTCGAACACCTGACGCTGCTGATCAAAGGCCGCATCAGTGAAGGCAAGCTCGAAGATGTCCCGCCTTACTACCATTACTGTGCTGCCTGGGCGCTGGTGCATGGCGCCGTTGCGCTGTATCACTCGCCGTTCTGGAGCAACGTGCTGGAAGACCAGGAAGGCTTCTTCCACTTCCTCATGGATATCGGCGTACGCATGGGCAACAAGCGCAAGCGCGACGGCGATATCAGCGCTGAGCCCACGCCGGATCCCGCCGCCGAATAACCCGCCAGCCCGGTCTTGAGCGCCAGCTTCAAGGCTTTGATGGCGGCTGTGCCAGATATGGCGCGGAAGCTGCATCCGATGACCATTCGCCGGTTTTCCGTCACCGGTATTTGGGAGGGGATAATGCGTAGCCTGGTTATGCTGCTCGCGCTTCTGGCGTTGAGTGGCTGCATGAAAGTCAGTGACATGGGCGAAGGTGTTCGCGAGCAATTCAGCGACGCAGGTCTGCTCGACCATAGCGAAACCCGTCGTACTGCCAACTGGCGCGTGCAGCCTGACTCGTTCATTTACATCGCTCAGGGCGCCTTCGTGCCGCCAGGCAATGCCTATCCGCGCCCCAACGTGGTGGCTGAAGAAGCCTTCAAGGGCTTTATCGAGTACTTCCCGATGGTCCGTCGTGCCCGAGGCCCATTGGGGCTGGATGAAGCCATGGTCGAGGCGCGTGCTGCGGGCGCACATTATTTGCTCTATGCGCGTTTCGCCAAGGCTGACGACCGAATCGGCAATGGCGATCAATGGGCCGATCAGGAAGCGGTGGATCGTCTGGGCGTCGACAGCGGCGTCATTCAGCTGATGCTGATCGAGACCGGCACCCGCTACCTCATCGACAGCGCACGCATTCGCAGCCGTGGCGGATTGCTGACGCTTTACGACAAAAGCCCCGAGGATTTGCTGGGGCCGCCTCTTGAGGACTACGCTCGTACCTTATTGGGTGTCGAACGCTAGAGCCTAAAGCTCGCATCAGGAGAGTGGAGTGACCGATTCAAACAAGGCGGGTGATCTGTTTGCACAGATCCCCAAAACCAAGGGGTTGCCGCCTGTTCATTTGTGGAATCCGGATTTCTGCGGCGATATCGACATGCGTATCGCTCGCGACGGTACCTGGTATTACCTGGGTACGCCGATTGGCCGCAAACCGATGGTCCGGTTGTTCTCGACCATTATGCGCCGCGACGGCGACGACTATTTCCTGATCACTCCTGTGGAGAAGGTCGGCATCACGGTTGATGATGCGCCTTTTGTCGCCGTCAGCCTTGAGGTGCTGGGGGAGGGTGAGGGCCAGGTGTTGCGCTTTCTGACCAATGTAGAGGATCAGGCAGAGGCGGGACCGGAACACCCTTTACGCGTTGTAACCGACCCTGATACCCAGGAACCGGCGCCCTACATTCACGTGCGGAGCAATCTGGAGGCGCTGATTCACCGCAATGTTTTCTATCAGTTGGTCGAGCTGGCCGTTTCCCGCGATATAGATGAACAGCGCTGGCTGGGCGTCTGGAGCCATGGCGTATTCTTCCCGATAGGGCTCGAGCCTTGAAATACACACCTGATTGCCGGCTTGAATTGCCTGTCGGCAATGCGGCGGTTAAAGTGCCGCTCCCTGATTTTCCTGAGGTTTTTGCATGAGCCAGTCCTTTGATATCGCCGTAGTCGGCGCAACCGGTACTGTCGGCGAAACCGTTGTGCAGGTTCTGGAGGAGCGCAATTTCCCGGTCGGCAATCTGTACCTGCTGGCCAGCATCGAATCCGCAGGCCACTCGGTGCCGTTTCGAGGCAAGAATGTGCGCGTACGTGAAGTCGACGAGTTCGATTTCAGCACGGTGCGCATGGCGTTTTTCGCTGCAGGACCTGCGGTCAGTCGCAGTCACGCCGAAAAGGCGGTAGCGGCGGGGTGCACGGTCATCGACCTGTCGGGCGCATTTACCGCAGTCCAGGCACCTAATGTCGTGCCGGAAATAAATGCTACGCTTTTGCACAACCGTGGCGTCGCTCCTTGTCTGGTTGCCAGTCCCAGTGCTTCTGCCACTGCGGTTGCCCTGGCTCTGGCGCCGTTGCTCGGCCTGATCGATATACAGTCGGTGGCGGTAACGGCGTGTCTGGCGGTATCGGCACTGGGGCGTGAAGGCGTCAGTGAGCTGGCACGTCAGACCACCGAGCTATTGAATGTTCGCCCGCTGGAAGCGCGGTTTTTTGATCGTCAGATGGCGTTCAACCTGCTGGCGCAAGTAGGGACACCAGATGCGTCGGGGCACCTGCCGCTGGAAAGGCGTCTGGTCGAAGAATTGCGCGAACTGCTGGCGCTGCCATCGCTCAAAGTGTCTGCGACCTGCATTCAGGTACCGGTGTTCTTTGGTGACAGCTTCACGGTAGCGTTGCGCACGGCCGGGGCGGTCGACGTGGCGGCGGTCAATGCTGCACTCGAGTCTGCAGACGGAATCGAACTGGTCGATGCGGGGGATTACCCTACGCCGGTGGGCGATGCGGTGGGCCAGGACGTGGTTTATGTGGGACGCGTCAGGGCGGGGACCGACGATTCCGAGCAGCTCAATCTGTGGCTGACCTCGGATAATGTGCGCAAAGGCGCTGCGCTCAACGCTGTGCAGGTTGGCGAATTGTTGATAAAAGACTATGTGTAAAAGATACTTGGCAACAATTTGAATAATTGTTTTAGCGGCGATACGCCTTACACCCAAATGCAGGACTACCTCCCCGGATCTCGGGGAATCTTTAAACAAGGGATGGGCTATGGTTCAGGTTCGTAAACTGGTATTAGCAATCGCTGCGGCATCAGCGCTGTCATCGGGTATGGCGCAGGCGCTGGGGCTCGGGGAATTGTCGGTCAAGTCGACCCTGAATCAGCCATTGGTAGCGGAAATCGAGTTGACCGAGGCTCAGGGGCTCAACGCAACGCAAGTTGTGCCCAGCCTGGCCACCACGGCAGACTTCGCGCAGGCGGGTGTGACCCGTCAGGCATTTCTCAACGATCTCACCTTTACCCCGGTTATCAATGCCAACGGTAAAAGTGTTCTGCGCATTACTTCCAGCAAGCCGGTGCGCGAGCCTTATGTGAAGTTTCTGGTTCAGGTGCTCTGGCCCAATGGCCGGTTGCTGCGTGAGTACAGCCTTCTGCTCGATCCGCCGAAATTCTCTCCCGAGGCAGCCGCTGCGGCTGCAGCCCCGGCCCCCGCTGCAGCGCCCGCGGCGCCTGCGCAACTGGCAACGGTAGCCCCGTCGGCTGAAGCGCCGGCAGCCGAAGCGCCAGCACCGGCAGCCAACACATCCACGTTGCCGGCGCCAGCCGCCGACAAGCAGTCGCAGTACGTCACCGCCAATAACGACACCTTGTGGGAAATTGCTGCGAAGGTGCGCAATGGCGGGACTGTCCAGCAAACCATGCTGGCGATTCAGGCGTTGAATCCGGATGCGTTCATTGGTGGCAACATCAACCGCCTGAAGAAAGGGCAGGTGCTGCGCCTTCCGACGCCGCAGCAGACCACCGCGCTGCCGCAATCACAGGCAGTGGCAGAAGTTTCCCGGCAATACAGCGCCTGGCGTGAAGGTCGCCGTCTGCCGGCCGGTACACGTCAGGTCGATGCTACCCGTCGTGACCGCGCGGGTGCGGCGCCTTCCAAAGTCGATACCTCCGATAACCTCAGTCTGGTTTCGGCAAGCGGCAAGCCGGCGGCAAAAGGTGCGGCGGGCGACAGCGATCTGGGCAACAAGCTGGCCGTGGCTCAGGAAGCGCTGGATACCACACGTCGTGATAATGCCGAGCTGAAAAGCCGCATGAACGACCTGCAAAGCCAGCTCGACAAGCTGCAGCGTCTGATCGAGTTGAAAAACGGTCAGTTGGCCAAGATGCAGGCCGCTGGCGCAGCCGTGCCTCCAGCTGCCGCTACCCCGGACGCTGCAACGCCGGCCAACGCGGCAGTGCCTGCCTCGCTGGTCGACGCCAACGGTGCTCCGGTCAAACCGGCTGGCGAGATTGCGCCTGAAGATGCATTGCCTGCCGGTGCTGCCGAAGTTGCGACGCCGGCGCCAGAGCAGCCGCTGGCGGTGGAGCCGGTTGCTGCAGCAGACGAAGACCAGGACGCGCTGCAGAAAATCATCAACAACCCTGTACTGCTTGGCCTGATCGGTGGGGCGGTACTGCTGATTCTGGCCTTGCTGTTGTTGTTCCTGGCGCGTCGTCGCGCGGCGAAGGCCGAAGCCGAGAAGCACAAGCGCATGGCGCGTGCGCTGGCCGAGGAGTCGGATTTCGTCTCGGACATGGACATGAATGCACCCCCCGCCAGCTTCGACGGGCTTGATGTGCCGCCGCCCAACGTGCGCATGGGAGGCGCCGCAGCAGCCGTTGCCGGTCGTGAACGTCCTGCCGATCCGCTGGTTCAGGCCGAGATCCATATCGCTTACGGTCGTATGAATCAGGCGATCGAGCTTCTGGAAGAAGCCGTCAACGAAGACCCCAAGCGCGACGATATCCGTCTGAAACTGATGGAAATCTACGCCGAGCAGGGTAACAACAAAGCCTATGCCGCCCACGAACGTAAACTGGTGGCCGCGGGAAAGCTTGAAGCTGAGGTCGAGCAGCGGGAAGAACTTAACTCGACCCTGAAGCCGGTGGCACCTGTTGCTGCGCCGCTGGCTTCTGAAACCTCTACTGCATCGGCTGCTCCTGCCGTCGCTGCAGCCGCCGCGGCGGCTACAACGGCCGCACTGGTTGCAGAGCTCGATGCCAAATATCTTGAAGAGCTGCTGGCCGATGATTCGGCAGAGCAGGAGGCCGAGCCTGAGCAGGAGCCCGAGCCCGAGCCCGAGCCTGAAATTGTTGCAACGCCTGAGCCTGAGCCGGAAGTCACCGCTCCGCTGGCCGCAGAGCCTGTCGAAGAGGCAGACCCGTTCGATAACGATTTTGACTTGAGCCTGGACGAGTTCGAAGAACCGTCTGTGCCTGAAGTCTCTACCGTTAACGATCTCGATGACCTGATGCTCGACGAGCCCAAGGTCTCGGCGGTAGCGGATGACGAAGAGCTGAGCTTCGAGTCTGTCATGCAGCAGCAGGAAGAGGCCCGTGCAGCGGCAACGCCGCAGGACCTCGCCGACTTCGATCTGGACTTGTCCGAGGAAGACCCGGCCCTCAAGAGCGAAGATGATTTCCTGCTCGGCCTTGGCGAAGATCCGCTGGATTTGGGTGAAACCTCGCCTACACCACCGGTCACTGATGACCTCGAGCTTCCAGAGGATTTCGACCTGTCGCTGGCGGACGAGATTGAAACCGATCAGGCAAGCCAGGCATTCGCGACTGAAATCGACGACGTCAACGCCGAGCTTGAGCGTCTTTCGCAGAATCTCGAACATCCGCCGCTCGATGAGCCAAGATTCACCGCCGAGGATGCGGCAGCCCTGGATGACGAGCCGGACTTCGACTTCATGGCTGGTACTGACGAGGCGGCGACCAAGCTTGATCTGGCGCGTGCCTACATCGACATGGGCGATGCGGACGGCGCTCGGGATATTCTTGATGAGGTCGTCACCGAGGGCGATGACGGTCAGAAAAGCGAAGCGCGGGAGATGCTTTCGCGGCTGGCCTGATTCAACCCCGGCAACCTGCACACGGCCGCTTATGCGGCCGTTTGCATTTCAGATGTCCGGCTTGAGTAGCGTGTTTTTTTTGCGGCCGTATAATGGCCGACTTTTCGCGAACCGACAGGCTGTACCACTTTGGCGAACATAGATAACCCGGCCGCCGAGATGGCGGCCGAGGGCTTTTCCCGAATCGCGCTGGGCGTCGAGTACAAGGGCTCGCGCTATTGCGGCTGGCAACGTCAGGCGTCCGGCGTGCTGACCGTGCAGGAAACCCTTGAAGACGCTTTGTCAAAAGTGGCCGTGTCACCGGTGTCACTGATGTGTGCCGGTCGCACGGACGCGGGGGTGCATGCCTGTGGTCAGGTGGTGCACTTCGACACCCAGGCCGAGCGCACCATGAAGGCCTGGGTCATGGGCGCCAATATCAATCTGCCCCATGATGTCAGCGTCACCTGGGCCAGAGTCATGCCGGCCACCTTTCACGCGCGCTTCAAGGCCATCGCCCGGCGTTATCGGTATGTGATCTACAACGATCAGATCCGCCCGGCGCACCTGAATCAGGAAATTACCTGGAACCACCGCCCGCTGGATGTCGAGCGCATGGCGCAGGCTGCCGAATACCTGGTGGGTACTCACGATTTCAGTGCCTTTCGCGCCGGTCAGTGTCAGGCCAAGTCGCCGGTCAAGCAGTTGCACCATCTGCGCGTGACCCGCCACGGCAAGATGATCGTGATCGATGTGCGCGCCAATGCCTTTCTTCATCATATGGTGCGCAATATCGCCGGAGTGCTGATGACCATCGGCACCGGCGAGCGTCCGGTCGAGTGGGCGCGGGAGGTGCTGGAAAGCCGGATTCGGCGTACCGGTGGTGTCACGGCCCATCCTTACGGGCTGTACCTGGTCGGGGTCGAGTACCGTGATGAGTTCCCGTTGCCCGAGCGCTATATCGGTCCTCATTTTCTTACGGGCTTTGCGGAATTGGACGGCTGACGATCCCGGCAGCATTTGCTAACATCCGGGACTTTCCGAAAGGCTTGAGGTTACTCACGACATGTCAGCCGTTCGCAGCAAGATCTGCGGGATTACCCGCATAGAGGATGCACTGGCTGCCGCCGAGGCAGGTGCCGACGCGATCGGTCTGGTGTTCTATCCGAAAAGCCCGCGTGCGGTGACGGTATTGCAGGCGCGTGCCATCATTGCCGCGTTGCCGCCGTTCATCACCACCGTTGGCCTGTTCGTCAACGCCAGTCGCTGTGAGCTCAACGAGACGCTGGATGCCGTCGCGCTGGACATGCTGCAGTTTCATGGCGATGAAACACCCGATGAGTGCGATGGGTATCATCGCCCGTACATCAAGGCGCTGCGGGTCAAGGCCGGTGACGACATTGCCGGGGTCTGCCGGACCTATCGCAATGCACGCGGCGTGCTACTCGATACCTACGTTGAAGGGGTGCCCGGCGGTACCGGAGAAACCTTCGACTGGGCATTGATTCCGGACGACCTGGACAAGCCGGTCATCCTGGCGGGCGGGCTGACGTCCGCCAATGTGGCGCAGGCCATCGCTCAAGTCCGGCCCTATGCAGTGGATGTCAGCGGCGGCGTTGAAAAGAGCAAGGGCATCAAGGATCGGGAGAAGATCCTGGCGTTCATGGGTGCGGTGCACGGCACCTGATGTGACGGCTATTGATCGGCCGCCGTCCATAAGCCTGTTCCCGCCATGAGGCACGCGGGTCGAATCGAGTAAGCGGTGGTGCCACTGAGCAACGCCGTCGTTGTGAAAAATCGGGGTGAGGGGCGCGCAGGTCCGGCCATGAGTCGATCGCTATCCTTTCATCGTCGTCCATATACGAATTTATCCGAGGGCATGCGACTGGCGTTTGATTTGTCAGTCGTTCGAGCCACACCGGTACTGGAGATATAAAGCATGAGCAACTGGTTGGTAGACAAACTGATCCCATCGATCATGCGTTCCGAGGTCAAGAAGAGCTCGGTTCCCGAAGGCCTCTGGCACAAATGCCCGTCCTGTGAGGCGGTGCTGTATCGCCCTGAGCTGGAAAAGACCCTGGACGTCTGCCCCAAGTGCAACCACCACATGCGTATCGGCGCACGTGCACGTCTGAACATTTTTCTGGACGTCGAAGGGCGCGAAGAGCTGGGTGCCGATCTCGAGCCGGTCGACCGTCTGAAATTCCGCGACGGCAAGAAGTACAAGGATCGCCTGACCGCTGCGCAGAAGCAGACCGGTGAAAAGGACGCGCTGATTTCCATGAGCGGCACCTTGCTGGGCATGCCGGTGGTGGCTTCGGCATTCGAATTCTCGTTCATGGGTGGTTCGATGGGTGCCATTGTCGGCGAGCGTTTCGTACGTGCCGCCAACTATGCGCTGGAAAATCGCTGCCCGTTCGTCTGCTTCGCCGCTTCCGGCGGTGCGCGCATGCAGGAAGCGCTGATCTCGCTGATGCAGATGGCCAAGACCTCGGCCGTTCTGGCGCGTCTTCGCGAAGAAGGGCTGCCGTTCATCTCGGTGCTGACCGACCCGGTCTACGGTGGCGTTTCCGCCAGCCTGGCCATGCTGGGTGACGTCATCGTCGCCGAGCCCAAGGCGCTGATCGGTTTTGCCGGTCCACGGGTCATCGAGCAAACGGTTCGCGAGAAGCTGCCTGAAGGCTTCCAGCGCAGTGAATTCCTGCTGGATCACGGGGCCATCGACATGATCGTCTCGCGCAGTGAGCTTCGTCCGCGCCTGGGTAACCTGCTGGCACAGATGATGAATCTGCCGACCCCTCGCTTTGTCGCACCCGTCATCGAGCCAATCGTCGTCCCGCCGGCACCCGCGACGATATGACCTCTACGTCCCTGAGCGACTGGCTCGCCTATCTGGAGCAACTGCATCCGTCGGCCATCGACATGGGCCTGGACCGGTCTCGACAGGTGGCGCTGCAATTGGGGCTTACACGCCCGGCGCGCCAGGTGATCACGGTGACGGGCACCAACGGCAAGGGCTCGACCTGCGCCTTTGTCGCTGCCTTGTTGCAGGCTCAGGGCTTGAAGGTTGGTGTCTACAGCTCCCCGCATTTGATTCGCTATAACGAGCGGGTGAAAGTGCAGGGCGCCGAGGCAACCGATCTGGAACTATGCGACGCCTTCGCTGCGGTCGAAGCGGCGCGCGGCGATGTCACCCTGACTTATTTCGAAATGGGCACGCTGGCGGCGTTCTGGCTGTTCGAGCAGGCCCGGCTCGATGCAGTGGTGCTGGAAGTCGGTCTGGGCGGTCGTCTGGACGCGGTCAATCTAGTGGATGCTGATCTGGCGCTGGTCACCAGTATCGGGGTCGATCATGCCGAGTATCTGGGCGACACCCGTGAGTCGGTCGCTTTCGAGAAAGCCGGGATCTTTCGCGCCGGCTGCCCAGCGCTGTGCGGTGACCCCGCGCCCCCCGAGCCGTTGCTGGCCAAAGCCCGCGAGCTGGGCTGTCCGTTGTTACTGCGTGGCCGGGATTTCGATCTTTCCATAGGTGAAGACAGCTGGGACTGGCGCGGTGTCGCTCAGGGCGAGCAGATCGAGCTGCGCGGTCTGCCGCTGCTCGATCTGCCCATGCAGAATGCCGCGCTGGCGCTTCAGGCCTTTGCCCTGCTGGGGTATCCATTGCAAGCGGATGCGACAGGCAAGGTGCTTGCCGAGACCCGGCTCGCCGGTCGTCTCGATCGCAGGGTCGTCAGGTGGCACGGCAAGTCGCTCAACCTGCTTCTGGATGTAGGCCATAACCCCCACGCGGCGCGGTTTCTGGGCCAACGCCTCGCGCGGCAGCCAGTTGGCGGCAAACGTCGAGCGGTGTTTGGTCTGCTCAGCGACAAGGATCTCGACGGCGTGGTCGCGCACCTGGCACCGGTCATTGAAGAGTGGGCTGTTGCGCCGCTTCCGACCTCGCGCAGTCGGCCAGCAGAAGAGTTGCAGACGGCCTTGCAGAACCTTGGCGCCCGCGTGACGTCCTATCAGAGTATCGCGTTGGCGCTGGAAGCTCAGTGCGCGCATGCCACGCCCGATGACGAGATTCTGCTGTTCGGTTCATTTTACTGTGTTGCCGAGGCCCTTGAATGGTTGGCCCGGTACACCGATGAGGACGCTGCAAATGGCTTTGCTGGATAACGTATTCAAGCAGCGAATGGTTGGAGCACTGGTGCTGATCGCCGTGGCGGTCATTTTCCTGCCCATGCTTTTCACGCGTGAAGATGAAACACCTCAGGTGCAGGTCGAGGCGCCAGCCGCGCCTCAGGCACCCGCAGCTGCGCAGGTGCGGGTCGATCCGGTGCCTGTTCCGGAGCCTCAGGTTCTGCCTCAGGAGCCTGTGCCGGGTGACGATGACATGAGCAGCAACCAGCCGCCTGCCATGCCGATAGCGCCTGCGCCGACTGTTCAGGCTGCACCTGCAGCGCCTGCTGCTCCGGTCTCCAAACCTGCTGCCAAACCGGCACCCGCTCCGGCGCCAGCGACGGCTGCTGCACCAGCAGCGACACCGGCTCCTGCCAAACCTGCAGCACCTGCTGGCGTCGATGCCAATGGTCTGTCGATCAGTTGGTCGGTGCAATTGGCAAGCATGTCCAATCGGGCCAATGCCGACAATCTGCAAAAGACGCTGCGTACCCAGGGCTACAACGCCTACATTCGCACCGCTGATGGCGTGAACCGGGTGTTTGTCGGCCCGCTCATCGAGCGCTCCGAGGCCGATCGTCTGCGCGATCAGCTCGATAAACAGCAAAAGCTCAAGGGTATTGTGGTGCGCTTTCAGCCCGAGCGCGGCTGACCGTTCGGCACCTGGTGCCCCTGGCACAAAGGAAAATGCCTCGCGCCGGTAATCGCTGCTTACCGGCAGGCGGACGCTCTGCTAAAATGCGCCGCCTTATCCGTCTGCAGGCTGCAACGTGCCATTTACTCCGGTTGACTGGGCAATTCTCGGAATTGTCGCCATCTCCGCCCTGATCAGTCTGAAGCGCGGCTTCGTAAAAGAAGCACTGTCGTTGACGACGTGGATCATTGCAGGTGTTGTGGCCTGGATGTTTGGCGCAGGGCTGTCGCAGTATCTGGTCAATTACATAGAAACACCTTCGGCCCGCGTGATCGCGAGCTGTACCATTCTTTTTGTCGCCACCCTGCTGGTAGGCGCCATGGTCAATTTTCTGATAGGCGAGCTGATTCGCGTCACCGGGCTTTCCGGGACCGATCGTTTTCTCGGCATGGTCTTCGGCGCAGCGCGCGGAGGCCTGCTTGTCGTTGTGGCGGTAGGGCTGTTGAGCCTGGGGCCGGTGCAACAGGATCAATGGTGGCAGCAGTCGAGGCTGGTGCCGCAATTTCTCATGGTCGCTGACTGGTCGAAAAACCTGATTCTCGGGATGTCCAGCAAGTGGCTCGCCAGCGGCATCAGCGTACCCGCTGACATGCCGTTCAAGGAACAGATCCTGCCGTCTACAATGCCGCAGGATGTGCTCGGTAAATCCAGTTCCACTAAGTAGGGGTTGTGTCGCATGTGTGGCATCGTCGGTATCGTCGGCAAGTCGAACGTCAATCAGGCGCTGTATGACGCGCTTACCGTCCTCCAGCACCGCGGCCAGGACGCTGCCGGTATCGTAACCAGCCATGATGGCCGGTTATTCCTGCGCAAGGACAACGGATTGGTGCGCGATGTGTTTCATCAACGTCATATGCAGCGTCTGGTCGGGCATATGGGCATCGGCCACGTGCGTTACCCCACCGCGGGCAGCTCGACGTCGGCCGAGGCTCAGCCGTTCTACGTCAACTCGCCTTACGGCATCACGCTGGCGCATAACGGCAACCTCACCAACGTCGAGCAGTTGGCCAAGGAAATTTACGAATCCGACCTGCGCCATGTGAACACCAATTCCGATTCGGAAGTGCTGCTCAACGTATTCGCCCATGAGCTGGCCGTGCGTGGCAAGTTGCAGCCGACCGAAGAGGATATCTTCGCGGCAGTGACCGATGTGCATAATCGCTGCCGTGGTGGTTACGCGGTCGTGGCCATGATCACCGGCTACGGTATCGTCGGCTTCCGTGACCCGGACGCCATTCGTCCTATCGTGTTCGGCCAGCGTCATACCGACGAAGGCGTCGAGTACATGATCGCCTCGGAAAGCGTATCGCTGGACGTACTGGGCTTTACCCTGATTCGCGACCTGGCGCCGGGCGAAGCGGTCTACATCACCGAAGACGGCAAGTTGCACACCCGTCAGTGCGCGGCCAACCCCAAGTACGCACCGTGCATCTTCGAGCACGTCTATCTGGCGCGCCCGGATTCGATCATCGACGGCATCTCGGTCTACAAGGCGCGCCTGCGCATGGGCGAGAAGCTGGCCGACAAGATCCTGCGCGAGCGTCCGGATCACGATATCGATGTGGTCATCCCGATTCCGGACACCAGCCGGACCGCCGCTTTGGAGCTGGCCAACCATCTGGGCGTCAAGTTCCGCGAAGGCTTCGTCAAGAACCGTTACATCGGCCGGACCTTCATCATGCCGGGCCAGGCTGCGCGCAAGAAATCCGTACGCCAGAAGCTCAACGCCATTGAGCTGGAGTTCCGTGGCAAGAACGTGATGCTGGTGGATGACTCCATCGTACGTGGCACCACTTGCAAGCAGATCATCCAGATGGCCCGCGAAGCCGGTGCCAAGAATGTCTACTTCTGTTCTGCAGCCCCGGCTGTGCGCTACCCCAACGTCTACGGCATCGACATGCCGAGTGCTCACGAGCTGATTGCCCACAACCGCACCACTCAGGACGTGGCCGACCTCATCGGTGCCGACTGGCTGGTCTATCAGGATCTGAATGACCTGATCGAAGCGGTCAGCGGCAGCAAGAAAATCAAGATCGACAACTTCGATTGCTCGGTTTTCGACGGCAAGTACGTGACCGGCGACATCGACGAGCATTATTTGAACCGGATCGAGAGCGCGCGTAATGACGCCTCCAAGATCAAGACTCAGGCAGTGAGCGCGATCATCGATCTGTACAACAACTAATTGGGCAAGGAGTGGGCGGCATGACTCAGGAATGGGATGCAGGTCGGCTGGACAGCGACCTTGAAGGCGTAGGTTTCGATACCCTAGCCGTACGTGCCGGACATCACCGTACACCGGAAGGAGAGCATGGCGAACCCATGTTCTTTACCTCCAGTTACGTATTTCGCACGGCCGCCGATGCGGCTGCGCGTTTCTCCGGTGAGGTACCGGGCAACGTCTACTCGCGTTACACCAACCCGACGGTGCGTTCGTTCGAAGAGCGCATTGCCGCACTGGAAGGTGCCGAGCAGGCTGTCGCCACGGCGACCGGCATGGCGGCAACCCTGGCCGTGGTGATGAGCCTGTGCAGCGCCGGTGATCACGTGCTGGTGTCACGCAGCGTGTTCGGCTCGACCATCAGCCTGTTCGACAAGTACTTCAAGCGCTTTGGTGTCGAGGTTGATTACGTTCCTCTCGCCGATCTGAGCGGCTGGGACGCGGCGATCAAGCCCAACACCAAAATGCTCTTCGTCGAATCGCCGTCCAATCCCCTGGCCGAGCTGGTCGACATCGCGGCCCTGGCCGAGATCGCGCACGCCAAGGGCGCGATGCTGATCGTCGACAACTGTTTCTGTACGCCGGCCTTGCAGCAGCCACTGTTGCTGGGCGCTGACATTGTCGTGCATTCGGCCACCAAGTTCATCGACGGCCAGGGCCGTTGCATGGGCGGCGTGGTTGCCGGGCGCAGCGAGCAGATGAAAGAAGTGGTCGGCTTCCTGCGTACTGCCGGGCCGACGCTCAGCCCGTTCAATGCGTGGATCTTCCTCAAGGGCCTCGAAACCCTGAACCTGCGCATGCGCGCTCACTGTGCCAATGCCCAGGCACTGGCCGAGTGGCTCGAGCAGCAGGATGGCATCGAAAAAGTCCATTACGCCGGGCTGAAGAGCCACCCGCAGCACGCGTTGGCCCAGCGTCAGCAAAAGGGTTTCGGCGCGGTGGTGAGCTTCGAGGTCAAGGGTGGCAAGGACGGCGCATGGCGCTTCATCGATGCCACGCGACTGATTTCGATCACCGCCAACCTGGGCGACAGCAAAACCACGATCACTCACCCGAGCACCACCTCTCACGGTCGTCTCGCACCTCAGGAACGTGAGGCCGCAGGTATTCGCGACAGCCTGATTCGGGTTGCCGTGGGGCTGGAAGACGTGGCTGATCTGCAGGCTGACCTGGCCCGTGGTCTGGCGGCGTTGTGAGTAGCGAGGCCAGCAAACCGGCCAGTGGCAAGCCGGGTGAGACGTGGGCGTTGAAATTTTCCAGCGTCCACAATGGTCGTGTCGCCCTGGTGACCGGTGCCGCTCGCGGTATCGGGCTCGGCATTGCAGCGTGGCTGATTGCCGAAGGCTGGCAAGTCGTGTTGACCGATCTGGATCGTGCGCGTGGTTCGAAAGTGGCCGGTGCCCTGGGTGAAAATGCCCTGTTCATTGCCATGGACGTTGCCAGTGAAGAGCAGGTCGCAGCGGGCGTGGCCGAGGTGCTTCGGCAGTTCGGTCGTCTCGATGCGCTGGTGTGCAACGCCGCGATCGCCGATCCGCACAACACTACGCTGGAAAGCCTTGAGCTGTCGCACTGGAACCGTGTACTGGCAGTCAACCTCGGCGGTCCGATGCTGCTGGCCAAGCATTGCGCGCCTTACCTGCGTGCGCATTGCGGCAGCATCGTCAACCTGACCTCCACACGCTCTCGCCAGTCGGAGGCCGACACCGAAGCTTATGCGGCCAGCAAGGGCGGTCTGATGGCGCTGACACATGCGCTGGCGATCAGTCTGGGGCCGGAGATTCGTGTCAATGCTGTCAGCCCTGGCTGGATCGACGCGCGCGACCCCTCGTTGCGCAGAGCCGAGCCTTTGTCCGAGACCGATCATGCCCAGCATCCGGCGGGCAGGGTAGGGACAGTGGAGGACGTTGCGGCGATGGTTGCCTGGCTGTTGTCCAGAAACGCCGGTTTCGTGACCGGGCAAGAGTTCGTGGTCGACGGTGGCATGACGCGCAAGATGGTGTACGCCGAGTAGTTTGCGCGGACGAGCTTCGATTGAGCTATTGCTTGTGCTTTTGGTGTGTGGTGAGGGTTTTGTGATTGAGGCGGTTTTTAAAAAAACTTCAATCAGGCTATTGACTTAGGTTCGTTAGGTGCGTAAATTTCGCGGCCTCAACGAAGCAAAGGGTGATTAGCTCAGCTGGGAGAGCAGCTGCCTTACAAGCAGCGGGTCGGCGGTTCGATCCCGTCATCACCCACCATCGTTGAGTTTGAAAGCTGAAGTACGAGGGCTTTCAAAAGTGATTTTAAAAAGCTTACACGGACGCAAGTCCACAATGCGCAGCGGTAGTTCAGTCGGTTAGAATACCGGCCTGTCACGCCGGGGGTCGCGGGTTCGAGTCCCGTCCGCTGCGCC
>NZ_CDRVEU010000019.1:0-58257 GCF_977070315.1 Plantibacter cousiniae (nom. nud.)
GTGCACTCGACAGGATTCGAACCTGTGACCGCTCGGTTCGTAGCCGAGTACTCTATCCAGCTGAGCTACGAGTGCATGTGTTGGTGCCGCGCATTATAGGTCGTAAAATTGTTTAGTCAAGCACTTTTTCTAGTAAATTCAACAACTTACAGATCAAGCCCAATCTTACGCACTACATAAATAATGGCGGAGAACGGGGGATTCGAACCCCCGACACCCTTTTGAGGTGTACTCCCTTAGCAGGGGAGCGCCTTCGGCCACTCGGCCAGCTCTCCGCAACACGGGGCGTATAATAACCACCCTTTTCCCCGTTTGCAAACCAAAAATTCAATAAAAATTAATGGCTTGGTTCTTCGTCCTTCTCTTTCTTGATACGCAGGTAAATCTCTTCACGATGAACCGCGACTTCCTTGGGCGCATTGACACCAATACGCACCTGATTACCCTTCACTCCGAGCACGGTGACGGTGATCTCACCATCTCCAATGATCAGGCTTTCCGCGCACCGACGAGTCAGAATCAGCATACTTTTCTCCTTACGCCTTTATTCAGGGACAACAGTCTGCAAACCTATAGGCAGTGACAGTAGCAAAACGCCATAACCACTACCTGTATATCGACTAACGCAAAGAAAACAAAAGCCCTTCTGCGCAGCACCCGAAAGACGCGGTCACGCCGCGCCCTTCGATGACAGGGTCATTCACCCTGCCGCGGAGCATCCAGCTCAAAGGCCGTGTGCAGTGCGCGCACAGCCAACTCCAGGTATTTCTCTTCGATGACCACGGAAACCTTGATTTCCGATGTGGAGATCATCTGGATATTGATGCTCTCCTTGGCCAGCGCTTCGAACATACGACTGGCAACGCCGGCATGCGAGCGCATACCAACGCCGACGATGGACACCTTGGCGATCTTGGTATCGCCGGAAACCTCACGCGCGCTGATTTCACGCGCGGTTGCCTCAAGCACCTGCAAGGCCGCCTGATAGTCGTTGCGATGGATCGTGAAGGTGAAATCGGTGGTGTTATCGTGCGAGACGTTCTGCACGATCATGTCCACTTCGATATTGGCCGCGCTGATCGGGCCGAGAATCTTGAACGCCACGCCGGGGGTGTCTGGCACACCACGGATGGTCAGCTTGGCTTCATCGCGGTTGAAGGCGATGCCGGAAATGATCGGCTGTTCCATGGATTCCTCTTCATCGATTGTAATAAGGGTGCCCGGCCCCTCTTTGAAGCTGTGCAGAACGCGCAGCGGGACATTGTATTTGCCGGCGAATTCGACCGCACGGATCTGCAGCACCTTGGAACCGAGGCTGGCCATTTCCAGCATCTCTTCGAAGGTGATCTTGTCGAGGCGCTGGGCCTGCGACACGACGCGCGGATCAGTGGTGTAGACGCCATCGACGTCGGTGTAGATCTGGCACTCGTCCGCTTTCAGCGCCGCCGCCAGGGCAACACCGGTCGTGTCCGAGCCACCACGCCCGAGGGTCGTGATGTTGCCGTGTTCGTCGACACCCTGGAAACCGGCGACCACCACCACACGACCCGCTTTCAGGTCGGAGCGGATCTTCTGGTCGTCGATCTGCAGGATGCGCGCTTTGTTGTGCGCGCTGTCGGTGAGAATACGCACCTGATTGCCGGTGTAGGACACCGCCGGAACGCCACGCTTCATCAAGGCCATCGCCAGCAGCGCGATGGTCACCTGCTCGCCCGTTGAGACAATGACATCCAGTTCACGGGGAACCGGCTGATCACTGATCTGCCTGGCCAGCTCGATCAGACGATTGGTTTCACCGCTCATGGCCGACAGCACGACCACCAGGTCGTCACCCGCCTCACGGAATTTCTTGACCTTGTCGGCCACCTGCTCGATGCGCTCTACAGAGCCCACGGAGGTGCCGCCAAATTTCTGTACGATTAAAGCCATCTCAAAGCCGCCTCAAATCCCGTTAAGAGCACCCATTAACATTCGAGTCCAAGTAAGGCCTGCCGGTGTGCGGCAGGCCTGCTGACCCGACTCAGATACCCTGCTCTACAAAAGGAACGGCCATTGCCAGCGCTGAATCCAGCGCACCGGCATCGACACCACCGCCTTGAGCCATATCAGGACGGCCGCCACCTTTACCACCTACGGCGGCAGCTGCCTGCTTCATCAAATCACCGGCTTTGAGTTGGCCAGTCAGGTCCTTGGTCACGCCTGCAACCAAGACAACCTTGTCCTCATGAACACTGCCGAGCAGGATCACTGCGCGGCCGAGCTTGTTCTTCAACTGATCGACAAGCGCCAACAGCGCCTTGCCGTCCTGACCATCCAGGCGCGTGGCCAGAACCTTGACCCCTTTGACATCCAGCGCAGCTGATGACAGGTCGTCACCGGCGGCACTGGCTGCCTTGGCTTGCAGTTGTTCCAGTTGTTTTTCCAGCAGACGGTTGCGTTCAATCACCGCCGTCAGCTTGTCCAGCAGGTTGTCGCGATTGCCTTTGACCAGCGTCGCGGCTTCCTTGAGTTGATCTTCGGCCGAATTCAGCCAGGCCAGGGCCGCAGCGCCGGTGACTGCCTCGATACGGCGCACGCCTGCTGCGACACCGCCTTCACTGACGATCTTGAACAGCGCGATGTCACCGGTGCGGCTGGCGTGAATGCCACCACACAGCTCGACGGAAAACTCGCCGCCCATGCTCAGTACGCGAACGCTGTCGCCGTACTTCTCGCCGAACAGCGCCATGGCGCCCTTCTTCTTCGCCGTGTCGATATCGGTTTCTTCGGTCATGACCTCGGTGTTCTTGCGAATCTCGGCGTTGACGATATCTTCCAGCGCGCGCAGTTGCTCGGCCTTGATCGCTTCGAAGTGGCTGAAGTCGAAGCGCAGACGCTGACTGTCGACCAGCGAGCCTTTCTGCTGAACGTGCTCACCCAGCACCTGACGCAATGCGGCATGCAGCAAGTGAGTGGCCGAATGGTTCAATTTGGTTGCATCGCGAACTTCATCAGCCACTTGTGTTTCAACCTGCGCGCCAACGCTCAGGCTGCCGGACGCCACAACGCCGTGGTGCAGGAAGGCGCCGCCGGTCTTGGTGGTATCACTGACGTCAAAGCGCGCGTCACCGGCCTGCAGGAAACCACTGTCACCGATCTGACCGCCCGACTCGGCGTAGAACGGAGTGACGTCGAGAATCACCACGCCCTCTTCACCTTCATTCAGGTGAGAAACCGACTGGCCTTCCTTATAGAGGGCCACGACGCTGGCGCTGCCAGTGGTCGCCGAGTAACCGGTGAACTGGGTGGCCACATCGACCTTGACCAGGCTGTTGTAATCCATGCCGAACGAACTGGCCGAACGGGCGCGCACGCGCTGGGCGTCCATTTCACGCTCGAAGCCTGCTTCGTCCAGGGTCAGATTACGCTCACGGGCGATGTCGCCTGTCAGGTCCATCGGGAAGCCATAGGTGTCGTACAGCTTGAACACCACTTCGCCCGGAACCACGGTGCCTTTGAGGTCGGCCAGATCCTGTTCGAGAATTTTCAGACCTTGCTCGAGGGTCTTGGCGAACTGCTCTTCTTCGCCTTTGAGTACGCGTTCGATGTGCGACTGCTGCTGCACCAGCTCAGGGAACGCAGACCCCATCTCGGCAACCAGCGCGGCAACGATCTGGTAGAAGAAGCTGCCCTTGGCACCCAGCTTGTTGCCGTGACGGCAGGCGCGACGAATGATGCGGCGCAGCACATAACCGCGACCTTCATTGGACGGCAGCACGCCGTCGGCGATCAGGAAGCCGCACGAGCGAATGTGGTCAGCCACGACCTTCAGCGAAGCCAGGTTGTCATTGCTGCAACCAATGGCCTTGGCAGACGCAGCCAGCAGGCTCTGGAACAGATCGATTTCGTAGTTGGAGTGCACGTGCTGCAGAACCGCACTGACACGCTCCAGGCCCATGCCGGTATCGACCGAAGGCGCTGGCAGCGGGTGCAGCACACCATCTGCAGTCCGGTTGAACTGCATGAATACGTTGTTCCAGATTTCGATGTAACGGTCGCCGTCTTCTTCTGGCGAGCCTGGCGGGCCACCCCAGATTTCCGGGCCGTGGTCGAAGAAAATCTCGCTGCAAGGACCGCACGGGCCGGTATCGCCCATGGTCCAGAAGTTATCGGAGGCGTACGGTGCGCCTTTGTTGTCGCCAATGCGAACCATGCGCTCGGCTGGCACGCCGATCTCCTTGGTCCAGATGTCATAGGCTTCATCGTCAGTGGCGTACACCGTGACCCAGAGTTTTTCCTTGGGCAGGTTGAGCCATTTTTCGGAGGTCAGGAACGTCCAGGCGTAGGTGATGGCATCACGCTTGAAATAGTCACCGAAGCTGAAGTTGCCCAGCATTTCGAAAAAAGTATGGTGACGGGCGGTATAGCCGACGTTTTCCAGGTCGTTGTGCTTGCCACCGGCACGCACGCATTTCTGACTGGTAACGGCGCGGGTGTAGGCGCGCTTTTCCTGGCCCAGGAAGCAATCCTTGAACTGGTTCATGCCTGCGTTGGTGAACAGCAGGGTTGGGTCGTTGCCCGGAATCAAGGAGCTTGAAGCGACACGAGTGTGGCCTTGCTCTTCGAAGAAGCCAAGGAAGGCTTCACGGATTTCTGCGCTTTTCATAGGTTCTTCCACGGAGACTGCGGCCAGAGGCAAGTGCAAAACGTCAAATGACGTAGCGACGGCAAAGGGCCGCATTATATAGGCGTTGCGCCCTCGGTACAGTGTGTTTGTGCGATAGAAACAAGTAACTGGATTATCGGCATGTCATGAGTGTTCAAAGGCTGCGAATGCGGCGATGACCTGTTCGATCTGAGCGCGCGACACGTTCAGGTGGGTCACCATACGCAGCCGCGGTGCGGCCGTGAGTACGATGCCCCGCTCGGCGCAGAACGCCTTGAGCGATGCCGCGCGCTCGCCGATCGGCACATAGACCATATTGGTCTGTACCGGCTCGACAGCGTAGCCGAGCCCACTTAGGCCTTCAGCCAGAAACGCCGCGTTGGCATGGTCATCCGCCAACCGCTCGACCTGATGATCCAGCGCGTAGAGCCCTGCCGCAGCCAGCCCTCCAGCCTGACGCATGCCACCGCCCAGCATCTTGCGCAAGCGGCGGGCCTTGGCGATCAAAGGGTGCGAACCGCAGAGCACCGAGCCGATCGGCGCGCCCAGCCCCTTGGAGAGGCAGACCGAAACAGAATCGAAGTGCCGGGTAATCTCGCGAACATCCACACCCAGCCTGACCGAAGCGTTGTACAGCCGTGCGCCGTCCAGGTGGAGAGCGAGCCCCTTTTCCAGGGTCAGGGTACGCGCGGCAGCCAGGTAGTCCAGGGGCAGCACTTTGCCCTGCATGGTGTTTTCCAGAGCCAGCAGGCGCGTGCGGGCAAAGTGAAAGTCATCGGGTTTGATGGCGTCGAGCACCTGCTGCAGGTCCAGAGAACCGTCGGCCTGTACCTCCAGTGGCTGCGGCTGAATGGAGCCCAGCACTGCCGCACCGCCACCTTCGTACTTATAGGTGTGGGCCTGCTGGCCGACGATGTACTCATCGCCACGTTCACAGTGCGCCATCAGCGCCAGCAGATTGCTCATGGTGCCCGACGGCACGAAAAGCGCGGCGTCGAACCCGAGACGCCCGGCGAGCGTTGCTTCGAGCAGATTGACCGTAGGGTCCTCACCGTAGACGTCATCGCCAACGGGCGCACGTGCCATGGCATCGAGCATGCCGGCCGTAGGCAGAGTCACTGTGTCGCTGCGCAGATCGATGACAGTCACGAAAAAGCTCCCTGAAGTTGAAGATCGATAATGCATGCAACCTTTGGCTTGCAACAAGGCATTACTGAGGCCGCGGTACATGATAATCAAGCACCGCCGCTCTCGATACTCCGTGCCCTTATAAGAAAAAGGTAGGTGTACCGTACGAAAGTGTCCATGCATGATCCAGCGAACTATGATAAAAATCTCGCGCCGGCCACGTAAAGTGACGGCAACGTTCTCAGGGCGGGGTGCAATTCCCCACCGGCGGTAATGATGCGCAATGCGTCTAGCCCGCGAGCGCTTGGGGATCGCGGCTTTGGCTGCTATCTGCAAGGTCAGCAGACCCGGTGTGATTCCGGGGCCGACGGTCATAGTCCGGATGAAGAGAGAGCGGGATTGGTGTCAGCAAGAACGTCTGTAAAACCTATCCATGAACGACATCGTTCAGGAGGCTTTCCTACGCAGCTTGAATCCCTTTCGATCCAAATGCCCTGTTTTTTCCATAAACAGGAGTCAGAACACGTGCAACCAACTGCAATCGACAGCAAAAGCAAAAGCCACGCAAACGAGCGTGTCGCGTTCATCCAGGCCTGCTGGCACAAGGATATCGTCGACCAGAGCCGTAAAGGGTTTATCGCCGAGATGGCCAATCAGGGCTATGCCGAAAGCGATATCGACATCTTTGAAGTGGGCGGCGCCTTTGAAATCCCGCTGCATGCAAAACTGCTGGCCAATACCGGCCGCTACGCTGGCATCGTCGGCGCCGCACTGGTAGTGGACGGAGGCATCTATCGTCACGAATTCGTCGCGCAGTCAGTGGTCAGCGCATTGATGCAGGTCCAACTGGAAACCGAAGTACCGGTGTTCTCCGTGGTCCTGACACCGCATCATTTCCATGCAGGCGAAGAGCATCAGAAGTTCTTCTTCGATCACTTCGTGCACAAGGGCGAAGAAGCGGCCAAGACCTGCGCTGACACCCTGAACAAGGTACGCAGCCTGCGCCGTCTGGATGCACAACAGAAAGCGGCCTGCTAAGACGAAGCATCGGTAGGTGTTCTCCCGGACACCTATCGTTCCTCACGCTCCAGCGTGGGAATGCCGTTCTGGACGCTCTGCGTCCGGTCTTGAGGGTGCCGGGCGATCAGCCGAGGCTATCCGCATCAGTGGGTACGATCAGAATCCCCGCCCGCAGGCCGTTTTTGACCCTGGGGTTGGGGAAGATGATCCTCGCACCCTCCTCTTCCACTACCCAGCGTGAACCACCCGCGTCTTCGGCCAGCACGTAGCCTTTTTCCAGCGGCGAGAAGTTTTCGACGTCATCGGCCAGATTGAACGTGAACGCATCGGTACGCTTGATCACTTCCCGCGCCACGCTGAACAGCTGCAACCCTTCAAGATCGTCATCCCGCTCGGGCTCGGTGCCCTCGATGAGCTGCTCGAGACACAAGCGCAGAGGCCCAAGATTGACCTGCTGGTTCTGCCCGAACGGCCGCGCCTTGCCCAGTTCCAGAGTGAAGGCCTCGGCACCCAACTGATCGTAGGTGTAGGCGCTGAACACAATGGACGGCTTGTTTTGCAGCAACACCGCACTCATACCCGCAGCCCGCAGCCGGGCCAATTCAAGCCGCGAATGATTACGTCCTTCCTTCCACGGGTACAGCGCGAATTGCTCGATCGTCGAGCCACGAATGGCCGTGTGCAGGTCGTAATGCAGGCGGTAGCGGTCCGGCAGGCTGAAGAAAGTGGCTGCCAGTCGCTCCAGCTCGCAAGCGCGCAAGGCCTCGGCGCCACCACTCTGCTCGTGCCGGCCATTGAACAGCCGATTGACATCCTGCTCGACAAAACGCGTCCCGCGTCGCATGGCGTCGGGATTGCCGAACAGGAACAGAATACGTGCGCGCGGTTTCAGGTCGCCGCGCGCGATGCTGCGAATCAGTTCATCCAGCAGCTCGATGGGCGCCGTCTCGTTGCCATGGATACCGGCAGACAGCAGCAGATCGGTGCCATTGTCACGAACTTCTGGCGGGCGGACTTCCAGCGCGCCCTCGCCCATCCAGCGCATGCGCACGCCTTCGACGGTCAGTTGAGTCTTCTCCGCTGGCTCACGTCCAGCCAGGGTCAGTTCAAGCAGTTTGCCGAGGGCGAGCATGGCGCGCTTCCTTAGTGGTTGCAGTCAGGGCCGTGAACGTGACCGTCTTCCTCGACACCCATGTCGGCTGGCTCCATTTCCAGTTGCAGACTGACCAGATTGGTCGCCAGCGGACGCAGCAGCAGGTTGGCGTATTCGGCGTCGTCTTCTTCGACGTCAACGCCGATCAGCAACTGGCCACGGCCATCCTGCTGAATCCACAATTCCTTGCCCTGCCAGATGACGGCAACGCGGGTGCAGGACGTTTCCAGCTGGGTGCCATCAGTGTCTTCAAGGATCAGTTGCAGGGCGTCGCTCATGTAGGAATGCTCTCTATAAATGAAATAGTGCGCAGGACAATTGCCCGACGCGCAGGGTGCTTCAATTCAGTTGAAACGGATACACCGCGCCCAGTTTAAGGATTTGCGTCAGTTCATCCAATGCTGTGCGACATTCGTTGAGCAATCGGGGGTCGGCCAGATCGCTTTCACTCATGCGGTCCCGGTAGTGCCTGTCGACCCACTGCGTCAACGTTTCGTATAACGGCGCGGTCATGATCACCCCCGGATTCACCGCCGCCAGCTCGGTGTCATTGAGCGCCACACGCAAGCGCAGGCAGGCCGGACCTCCGCCGTTCTGCATGCTTTGCTTGAGGTCGAACACCTTGACCTCGGCAACCGGGCTGTCATCGGCAATCAGCCGTTGCAGGTAAGCCCAGACGCTCGCATTAGCCTGGCACTCCTGCGGCACGATCAGCAGCATCGAGCCATCGGGCCGCGACAACAGCTGGCTATTGAACAGATAGGAGCGCACGGCATCCTGAACCGAGACCTCGGCACGCGGTACGCAAATAGCCCGCAACTGCCCGCCGACACGACTGAGTTTGTCGCGCAGCTCATCGAGCATCGGCTCGGTATTGAGGAAGGCGTCCTGGTGATAGAACAAGACCTCACCGTTGCCGACCGC
Organism: Plantibacter cousiniae (nom. nud.); assembly: GCF_977070315.1. Lineage (NCBI taxonomy): Bacteria > Bacillati > Actinomycetota > Actinomycetes > Micrococcales > Microbacteriaceae > Plantibacter > Plantibacter cousiniae (nom. nud.). The sequence goes on from NZ_CDRVEU010000019.1 coordinate 8,871, forward strand.
AATCACATCGTTATGGAACACACCCTGATCAATGACCGCCGGGTTCTGCTGACTATAGACCACGCCGGCCTCGCTCAGACCGTGCAGCCGCGCAACGGCGCGTGACGCCTCCAAGGTCTGACGGGCCGGGTACTTCTGCGGCGCCGGGTAGCGCGTGTCGAACGCACTGCGACCGAACACGAAAAACTCGACCCCAGCCTCGCCGTAATCACGACAGAAACGGGTGTGGTTGGCAGCGCCCTCATCGCCGAACTGCGCGACAGCCGGTAACGCAGGGTGATGAGCGAAATGCTTTGCATCGGCGAACATGGCGCCCAGCACGCGAGTGGTGGTCGGATGCTCGATGCTGCGGTGGTATTTGCAGTTGAGGTTGGCCGCCGTGAAATGCACGCGCCGATCGGCAGTGTCGGCACTGGGGCTGACCGTGGCCGCGTTGGCCACCCACATGCTGGATGCCGAGCAACTGGCGACCAGCAGTGGCATGTCCTGACGGGCCGCCTTTTCAATCACCTGCTCATCGCTGCCGGTGAAGCCCAGACGGCGCAGGCCGGACACATCAGGACGTTCCTGCGGTGCCAGCACGCCTTGGGTAAAACCCAGGTCCATCAGCGCCTTCATTTTTGCCAGGCCTTGCAGCGCCGCCTCACGCGGGTTAGCGCTTTGCTGGCTGTTACTCTGGGAGGCAACGTTACCGTAGGACAACCCGCCGTAGTTGTGGGTTGGCCCGACCAGACCGTCAAAATTCACTTCACAGGACTTCATCGGCAAGGCTCCGTGGATCTGTTTTTATAAGCAATCGTGCGCACTGTCAGCTCAGCCTGATACCGGGGGTCAGTGTCGCAGGCAGCGTCAGGCTGTCCGCCTCCAGCGAAGCCACCGGATAGGCGCAATAATCGGCCGCGTAATAGGCGCTGGCGCGGTGGTTGCCCGAGGCACCGACCCCGCCGAACGGAGCGCTGCTGGCGGCTCCGGTCAACGGCTTGTTCCAGTTGACGATCCCGGCACGGCTGTGCAGCCAGAACTGCTGATAACGCGCTTCGGAGTCCGAGAGCAAACCTGCGGCCAGGCCATAACGGGTGGCGTTGGCTTCGGCGATGGCGGCGTCAAAACCGGAGTAGCGAATGACCTGCAGCAGCGGGCCGAACAGCTCTTCGTCGGGTCGATCCGGCACCGCGCTGACATCGATAATGCCCGGTGTCAGCAGCGCGGCGCCGGGCTGCGGCTGGCGCATTTCCAACAGGGTCAGCGCGCCGTTGGCGAGCAGCTTGCGCTGCGCGTCGAGCAAGGCACGTGCGGCCTCCAGCGAAATCACCGAGCCCATGAACGGCGCAGGCTGTTGATCGAACGCCCCGGCTTCGATAGTCGCGCTGACGCCAACCAGTCGTGCCAGCAAGGCATCCCCCCAGTCGCCTTCGGGCACCAGCAAACGACGCGCACAGGTGCAGCGCTGGCCGGCGGAAATAAAGGCCGACTGAATGATGGTGTACACCGCTGCATCGATGTCCTGAACCTGATCGACGATCAACGGATTGTTACCGCCCATTTCCAGCGCAAGAATCTTGTCCGGCCGACCGGCGAACTGCTGGTGCAGCGCATTGCCAGTCCGGCTCGACCCGGTGAAGAACAGGCCGTCGATGCCCGGATTGGCCGCCAGCGCGATACCGGTTTCGCGACCGCCCTGCAGCAGGTTCAGGACACCGGCAGGCAGCCCGGCTTCGATCCAGCAGTTGACGGTCAGCTCAGCGACCTTCGGTGTCAGCTCGCTGGGTTTGAACAGCACCACGTTGCCCGCCAGCAAGGCCGGGACGATATGGCCGTTGGGCAGATGCCCCGGAAAGTTGTACGGGCCGAACACAGCGACCACGCCATGCGGCTTGTGGCGCAGTACCGCAGTGGCGTCGCCCAGTGGCCCGCTCTTTTCACCGGTTCGTTCGCGATAGCTCTGCACCGAGATGGCGATCTTGTTGACCATGCTGGTCACTTCGGTCGCCGACTCCCACAACGGTTTGCCGGTTTCTTCACCGATGCAGTGCGCCAGCGCGTCGGCATGATGCTTGAGACGTGCAGCGAAGGCTTCCAGTACCGCGATGCGCTGATCCAGAGACAGCAGCGCCCAGCCGGGAAATGCCTGACGCGCCGCCTGCACCGCTTGCTCGACCTGCGCGGAGCTCGCGCCACGCCCGGACCACAGCACCTGCTGAGTCATGGGGTTCAGCGACTTGACCAGCTCACCCTGCCCTTCCTGCCAGGCACCTGCGATGTAAAGGCTATTCATCAAACGCCCTCCCGCGCCGCAGACAAGGGCACCGCGCGTACGTTGTCGCCGGCACTCATGCGCAGCCGCCTGGCGGTTTGCGGAGCGACGACCAGCGTGCCAGCGGCAAAACGCGCAGCGCCTACGGTCACGCGGCAGTCTTCACGCTTGCGGTTGTAGATCAGGAACTGTGGAGCATCGTCACCGGGCGTGCCGATGGCCAGCACCAGCGCCTGGCTGTCCTTGATTGCGCGAATCTTGCCGGTCTCGCACTCGATGGCCGGGCCGGCATCGAAGATGTCGACATAACCCTGATACGAAAAGCCCTCGCTCTTGAGCATGGTCAGCGCACGCTCGGTGTCGGCGTGCACCCGACCAATCACGTTGCGTGCGTCTTCGGAAAGAAAGCAGCTGTACAACGGAAACTTGGGCATCAGTTCGGCGATGAATGCCTTGTTGCCCACGCCGGTCAGGTAATCGGCCTGGCTGAATTCCATCTTGAAGAAGTGCCGCCCCAGGCTTTCCCAGAACGGCGAACGGCCCTGCTGATCGGACATGCCGCGCATTTCGGCAATGATCTTGTTGCCGAACAGCCTGGGGAATTCGGCGATGAACAGCATGCGCGCCTTGGACAGCAGGCGGCCGTTGAGGCCGGTGCGCGAATCGCTGTGCAGGAACAGCGAGCACAGCTCGGAATTGCCGGTCAGGTCGTTGGCCAGGAACAGGGTCGGAATTTCCCGGTAGATGTTCAGCTCCTGTGAAGCACTCACGGTCAGACCAACCCGGTAGTTGTACCAGGGCTCGCGCAGACCGACCGCTCCGGCGATGGCGGAAATGCCCACCACCCGGCCGTCATCATCTTCCAGCACGAACAGGTAATCGGCGTCGCCGCGCTCGGCTTCGCCGCGAAAGGTCTTTTCGGCCCAGCCTACCCGATGCGCCAGACGCTGCTCATTGGCGGGCAGGGTCGTCAGACCGGCGCCGGTGCTGCGCGCCAGCTCGATCAACGCGGGCAGGTCGCTGCTGCGTACAGGACGAACGATCATGTTATCTCCTCAGCGGCTCATCAAGAGCCTTGAAACTCGCTAATCAGCTATCGAACGTCCGGTTCAGACCGCGACGATCCGCACACTGGCACCTTCACCAACACCCAGGGCATCGGCAGCCTGGAGGCTCAGCACCACCGGCCTGCCGGGCGCCCAGTCCAGCTCCAGGAGCACCGCGCGGTAGTCCTGCAACAGGCCATTGGCGATCAGATACAGACGCCCGCCCTTACCGACATCGCTGGTTTGCCCGGGCTCGACCTTGACCGGAACCAGACGGCTCTGGGCAATCGAACGGATCCCGGATACCCGCGCGTGCAGCGTCGGTCCACCGTCGAAAATGTCGATGTAGTGATCGGTTTCAAAGCCTTCGCGCATCAGGATGTCGAAGGTGATCTGCGCGCGCGGATGCACCTGACCCATGGCCTCCTGCGCCGCGTCGGGCAGCAGTGGCACGTAGATCGGGTAATGCGGCATCAGCTCGGCGAGGAAGGTCCGGCTTTTCAGCCCGCAGAGGCGTTCGGCAGCGGCGTAATTGATATCGAAGAAGTTGCGCCCGATGGCATCCCAGAATGGTGAGTCGCCCTGCTCATCGCTGTAACCGACGATCTCGGTCACCACCGAATCGGCAAAGCGCTCGGGGTGACTGGCGACAAACAGCAGACGGCCGCGCGAATTGAGCTCCGACCATGCCGTGCCGACCAGCTCCGGGACCACGTAGAAACTGGTCAGCAGACTGTTGCCGGTCAGATCATGACACTGCGACAGCACGTGAATCTTGTTATGGATCTTCAGCTCACGGGAAGCATGCACGAAGGTTTCGTTGCGGAAACTGTAGAACGGCTCGGAATAGCCCGCCGAGGCCACGATGCCCGAGCAGCCCACCAGCTTGCCGCTTTCGCTGTCTTCAAGCACGAAGAAATAGGTTTCTTCGCCGTTGAAGCTGACCTCGGCGGCAAACGACGCCTCCGACGAGCCGATCTTGTCGGTCAGGCGGCCAGCATCGTCGGGCAAGGACGTGACACCGATAGGGCTGTCGGCAGCGAGGCGTTGAACCTCGGCCAGGTCAGCCATTTGCGCAGGGCGCATTACCAGCATGGTGCCACTCCTTGTAGATCGACCAGCCTTTACGACCGGCGCTAGTAAGAGCACCACGCGGCGTCAGGCCACATGGCGCAGGAAACAGGTTCGGCGCCCGCCATCAGGCGGGCACCGCAAGGTTGCAATCGAGTCAGGATGTCAGTTTGGCGATGGCGCGTTCGAAGCGGTTCAGGCCCTCTTCGATGTCTGCGTCTTCAATCACCAGGCTCGGCGCGAAACGAATCACGTCAGGGCCGGCCTGCAGAATCATCAGGTCCTGGGCCTCGGCCGCATTGAAGATGTCCTTGGCCTTGCCTTTCCAGGCATCGGATAACACGCAACCGATCAGCAAGCCCAGACCGCGCACTTCGCTGAACACGCCATACTGCTGGCCGATGCTTTCCAGACGGGTCTTGAACTGTTGATGCTTGCGCTGCACGCCAGCCAGCACTTCAGGCGTATTGACGACATCGATGACCGCTTCACCAACCGCGCAGGCCAGCGGGTTACCGCCATAGGTGGTGCCGTGGACGCCGACCGCAAAGTGCCTGGCGAGCTTTTCAGTGGTGAGCATGGCCGCCAGTGGGAAACCACCGCCGATGCTCTTGGCGCTGGAAAGGATGTCCGGGGTCACGCCGTAATGCATGTAGGCGAACAGATGGCCGCTACGGCCCATGCCGCTCTGCACTTCATCGAACACCAGCAGCGCGTTGTGCTCGTCACACAACTTGCGCGCACCTTGCAGATACTCAAGCTGACCCGGCAGCACACCGCCCTCGCCCTGGATCGGCTCCAGCACCACGGCACAGGTCTTGTCGGTAACGGCGGCCTTCAGTGCGTCGAGGTCGTTGTACGGCACATGGCTGATGCCGGTGATCTTCGGCCCGAAACCATCGGAGTACTTCGGCTGCCCACCCACGCTGACAGTGAACAGGGTACGGCCATGAAAACTGTTCAGGGCCGCGATGATTTCGTATTTTTCCGGGCCGTACTGATCATGCGCCACACGACGCGCCAGCTTGAAAGCGGCTTCGTTGGCTTCAGCACCGGAGTTACAGAAGAACACGCGCTCAGCGAACGTCGCATCCACCAGTTTTTTCGCCAGACGCAGGGTCGGCTCGTTGGTGAAGACGTTGGACACATGCCAGAGGTTGTTGGCCTGCTCGGTCAAGGCACCGACCAGCGCCGGGTGGCAGTGGCCCAATACGTTGACGGCGATCCCGCCCGAGAAATCCACCAGTTCGCGCCCCGCCTGATCCCAGACCCGGGAGCCCGCACCGCGCACGGGGATGAACCCGGCCGGGGCGTAATTGGGGACCATTACCTGGTCGAAATCGGCGCGTTGCACCGCAGCATGCTCAACGGACATCGGAGTCTCCTGATGAGGAACGCCTGCCTGAAACTGGCGAGCGATGGAAAGATTGTAAGGACTGAATTGTGTTCGGCCTTGCCGCCAGGCGACAACTTGTTACAGCGCAAAACCGGCTTTTTTCAAGGTTTTCGGCAATGCGACAATTTGCGTCACAAAGGCGCAGTTTAAACGGATTGAGGCTGGCCTGTCTGGACCAGAGCTGTCGCGGCAGCACTTCTATCGCGACAAGGCAATCAACCGCGTTCGGCAGGCACAGGGGAAAGTTCGAACGGGCTGCTGCTGCGTCGCTGATTGCGGTCTTCACGCGGCGTGGCACCGAAGAAATTGCGGTAAGCGCTGGAGAAGTGCGGCCCCGAGGAAAAACCGCACGAAAGGCCAATCTGAATGATCGACTTGCTGGTCTGCATCAGCATCTGGCGCGCCTTGTTCAAGCGCAGCTCTAGGTAATACTGACTGGGCACACGGTTAAGGTACTGCTTGAAGATCCGTTCCAATTGACGACGAGACACGCACACGTGCTGGGCGATTTCGTCGGTGGTCAACGGCTCTTCGATGTTGGCCTCCATCAACAGCACCGCCTGGGTCAGCTTGGGATGGCTGGAGCCCAGACGGTTCTGCAGCGGAATGCGCTGACGCTCGCCGCCTTCGCGAATGCGCTCGACCACCAGCTCCTCGGAAACCGCCCCGGCCAGTTCGGCCCCATGATCACGGGACAGCACCGCCAGCAGCAGGTCGAGCACCGACATGCCACCACAGGCAGTCAGGCGATCCCGGTCCCAATCGAACAAATGGCTGGTGGCGATGACCTTGGGGAAGCGCTCGGCGAAGTCGTCCTGCCAGCGCCAGTGCACAGCGGCCCGGTAGCCATCCAGCAGGCCCAGTTGCGCAAGCGGATAGACGCCCGCCGACAGCCCGCCAATCGAACAACCGGCACGCACCAGTTGCTTGAGCGCGCTGCCCAGCGCCGGGGCCACACCTGCAGGAGGCTCGTCAGCCAGTAAAAACAGCTTCTGAAAGCCTTCCAGCCGCCCCGCCCAGGGCTCACCCGGCAACTGCCACGCGCCGGCAACCGCCGAAGGCTCCGCGGCCTCGGCCTGCAGGAACGACAGTTCATAGACCACTTCGGGATGAACGCGCTGCGCAACGCGCAAGGCTTCCTCGGCCAGTGCCAGGGTCAGGGCTTTGGTGCCAGGCCAGACGAGGAAACCTATTCGATGGGCAGTCATTGGGACATCCGATACGTATCGCCGCAAAAGCCGAGTCTGGAAAGATAGCTCGGTCTGGAACATCCAGGTCGTGTCGCGCGTCGCGCAGCATGCCCTGTTCTGGCATAAAAAGGCATCGTCATGCGCTGCCGATCGTCACTTCAGGCTGCCGGACAGGAATTGCTGCAAACGCTCGGTCTGCGGATTGGCCAGCACTTCGCGCGGATCGCCACGCTCCAGAACAACGCCCTGATGCAGGAAAACCAGCTGATTGGAGACCTCACGGGCAAAACCCATTTCGTGAGTCACCACCACCATGGTGCGGCCTTCCTGAGCCAGGCCCTGCATGACCTTGAGCACGTCACCGACCAGTTCCGGGTCCAGCGCCGAGGTCGGCTCATCGAACAGCATCACCTCGGGCTCCATCGCCAGTGCGCGGGCAATCGCCACGCGCTGCTGCTCACCGCCGGACATGTGCCCAGGGTAAGCGTCCTTGCGATGGGACACGCCGACTTTGGCCAGATAGTGCTCGGCCTTCTCCAGCGCTTCCTTTTTCGACACGCCCAGCACATGGACCGGCGCTTCGATGATGTTCTGCAGTGCAGTCATGTGCGACCACAGATTGAAGTGCTGAAACACCATCGACAGACGCGAGCGCATGCGCTGCAACTGTTTGGCGTCGGCAGCCTTCAGGCCGCCGTCCTTGTTCGGCACCAGCTTCAACTCTTCGTTGTTGAGCAGGATCTTGCCGGCATGGGGCTGTTCGAGCAGGTTGATGCAGCGCAGAAAGGTGCTTTTGCCCGAGCCGCTGGAGCCAATGATGCTGATGACATCGCCGGCTTTTGCGGTCAGGGACACGCCCTTGATCACTTCGTGACTGCCATAGCGCTTGTGCAGATCCTGCACTTCCAGTTTGTTCATGCTTTGGGTTTCCACAGAACGGTCAATCACTGAGCAGACGTCCGTGACGCAGCGCCGTGCGCCCCGCCACCTTGGCCAGCCAGAAACCGGGTTGAGCGTAACGAAGCCGCTCGATGGCGAACAACACCCCGGCAGTATTCGCACAAATGGTACTGACCTGATCGGACAGTGGGTCGATCACTTCGAACAGCGGATCGCCCACCTCGACCCTGTCGCCTGCAGCGCGCAGGTACGTCACCACGCCAGGGTGCGGCGCATAGAGCAATTCGGTGCCTTCGAACGGCAAGCCCTCGCAGGCTTCGTGCGTCGGCTGCGGCCAGTCGCCGCTGATAAAGCCCTGTTCGGCGAGGAACGCCAGAATACCCTCGGCGTGCGCGAGTGCCTGCGGCTTGCCGGTGTCGGCCTGACCGCCCAGCTCAAGAGTGGTCGCGAGGCAGGCCAGCGGGATCTGCGCCTGCGGGAAAATCCGCGAAAGACGCAGCCACGGCAGCGAGCAGGCCTCATCGAAGGAGCTGCCACCGGAATCTTCGGCAAGCAGCGCCACCTGGATATTCAGATGCGCCGACAGCGAACGCCATTGTGGCCAGTGCTGCGGCAAGGCGTACATGTGCAGCGCGGCATCGGCATCACAGTGCAGATCGAGCACCACATCAGCGACACAGGCATGACTGAGCAGGATGCGTTGCATGCCTTGCAGTTCGCTCTGCGGCGCAGGCAGAGCCTCGAGCGCAGCGCTCATTGCCTGACGAATCAGCCGGGTGTTGGCACGCGGGTCATCGCCCAACTGTCCTTCCAGCAACTCGGCGACCGGTTCGCTCAGCTCGGTGAAGTCACGGTTGAAGTTCTTGCCACTGCCGAACTCGAAACGGCCCTGATGCGCGCCTTGCAGCAACTGCCCCAGGCCCAGTGGATTGGCCACCGGCACCAGTTCGACGACACCTTTGAGAAGGCCTTGCTGCTCAAGTTCGGTCAGACGCTTTTTCAGCTCCCAGGCTGTGCGCATGCCGGGCAGTTCGTCGGCATGCAGGCTGGCCTGAATGTAGGCCTTGCGCTCACCGGTGCCGAAGCGAAAGACACTCAGCGTGCGTTCGGTGCCGAGGGTACTCCACGGCAATACATGATCGGTTCTTTGCATTTCAGACCTTCCGTGGGGCGAGGTAGCCCAGCCAGCGACGTTCGGCGATCTTGAACAGCCGCACCAGAATGAATGTCAAGCCCAGATAGAAAACGCCTGCGGTGATATAAGCCTCGAAAGGCAGGTAGAACTGCGCATTGACCGTACGCGCCGCGCCGGTGATGTCGATCAGGGTCACGATGGACGCCAGGCTGGTAGTCTGCAGCATCATGATGACCTCGTTGCTGTACTGCGGCAGCGCCCGGCGCAAGGCCGAGGGCAGCAGAATGCGCCGGTACATCTTGGCTTTCGACATGCCCATGGCCCGCGCGGCCTCGATTTCACCGGCCGGTGTGGCCTTGAGGCTGCCGGCGATGATCTCCGCCGTGTAGGCGCTGGTGTTGATGGTGAACGCCAGGCAGGCACAAAAGGTAGCGCTGGACAGCCAGGGCCACAAAAAGCTTTCGCGCACCGCGTCGAACTGGGCCAGCCCGTAGTAGATCAGGAACAGTTGCACCAGCATCGGCGTGCCGCGAATCACGTAGGTGTACAGCCAGGCAGGCATGTTCACCCAGGGGTTTTTCGAGACCCGCATCAGGCCCAGCGGCAATGCCGCCAGCAGCCCGAACGCGAGCGAAATCGCCAACAGCTTGAGGGTGGTCAGCAGGCCGCCGAAGTACAGCGGCAGGCTGTCCCAGATCACGTTGTAGTCAAAGATCATAGGTCAGCCGCCCTCACGCCTACCGAGTAGCGTTTTTCGAGGTAACGCAAGGCGAGCAGCGACACACTGGTGATCACCAGGTACATCGCCGCAACCGCCAGAAAGAAGGTGAAAGGCTCGCGGGTGGCATCGGCCGCCTGCTTGGCCTTGAACATCATGTCCTGCAGACCGACCACGGAAATCAGCGCGGTGGCCTTGGTCAGCACCAGCCAGTTGTTGGTGAAGCCGGGAATCGCCAGACGAATCATCTGCGGCACCAGAATGCGGAAGAACACCTTGCCACTGCTCAGGCCATACGCCATGCCTGCCTCGGCCTGCCCCTTGGGGATGGCCATGAATGCGCCGCGAAAGGTTTCCGAGAGATACGCGCCGAAGATGAAGCCGAGCGTGCAGATGCCGGCCATCAACGGATCAAGGTCGATGTAGTCGTCAAACCCCAGCAAGGGGGCAACGCGGTTGAGCAGGTCCTGGCCGCCGTAGAAGATCAGCAGAATTAGGACCAGATCGGGAATGCCACGAATCACCGTGCTGTACAGATCGCCCAGCCAGGCAATCCAGCGTACCGGAGACAGCCTCAGCGCCACGCCGATCAGACCGAGAACGATCGCCAGAGCCATCGACGACAGGGCCAGCTGCAACGTCAGCCAGGCACCTTCGAGGATGACAGCTCCGTAACCTTTCAACATGATGTGCGGTCCTCAAGCGTGGAATAAAAATGGCGCAATCCAGGCAATTCTGTTTGCGCCATTGGTCAGGGTAAGGACGACGACTTATTTGCCGTAGATGTCGAAATCGAAATACTTGTCCTGGATGGCCTTGTACTTGCCGTTGGCACGAATCGCGGCGATGGCGGCGTTGAGACGGTCAAGGTTGGCCTTGTCGCCCTTGCGCACGGCAATGCCGATGCCGTCACCGAAGTATTTCGGATCGACGAACGACGGGCCTACGAACGCATAGCCTTTGCCAGCGTCGGTTTTCAGGAAGCCATCCTGCAACAGCGTGGCGTCGGCGACAGTACCGTCGAGGCGGCCTGCACCGATGTCCAGGTAGATTTCGTTCTGCGAACCGTACGGCGTCACTTCGACCCCCTTGGGAGCGAGCACTTCGCGGGCGAACCGCTCGTGGATCGAGCCACGCTGCACGCCGATCTTCTTGCCCTTGAGTTCTGCCAGGCTGTCGCTGACCGTAGTGCCGTCCTTCATGACCAGACGCGCCGGGGAATTGTAATACTTGCCGGTGAAGTCCACGGACTTCTTGCGGTCGTCAGTGATGGACATCGACGACAGGATCGCATCGATCTTGCGCACTTTCAGCGCCGGGATAAGGCCGTCGAACTCCTGCTCGACCCAAGTGCACTTGACCTTCATTTCTTCACACAGCGCATTGCCGATGTCGTAGTCAAAGCCGACGATGCTGCCGTCCGGGGCCTTGGACGCGAACGGAGGGTAAGCCGCTTCGATACCGATTTTCAGTGGTTTTTCATCAGCAAAGATCGGCTGGGCGAGCACGGACAACGCCATCGCGCCAATAAGCATGAGCTTTTTCATTTCCAGGGACTCCATCGGTAAAGCACGACAAGTGGCAAAGTGAGCAAGCGCCCAATGTGCGAAAGGACAACCTCGGGGAAAAGCGACGCCGGGTAAGTGACACCGCGCAGGCGGCTCACAGCCCTTCGGCGAATGAGGGGCATTTTAACGACAGGCTCGAAGTCGATATTTCTTCAATGCGACAACTAGTTACAGAAGCGCATGAAAACCCACTACACGGTATTGACGGGGCCTGTATCTGCTGATCCAGCAACACAGACTCAACCTGTCATAACAGCAAAAAGCGCGCCCATTATTGGCAAACCCTTTTAATCCGGCAAGCCCAGCGTGTCACATGGGGGTTTAAAAGCCCTGCGGTGTCGCACCTTCTTACATAGAAAGCTCGGACGTGTCCTACAACGAAGCAACGTTCGACAACACCGTGTAGACCGGTAACAACCCGATATATATCCCGTTTTCCAAGTCAGACTCTTGAAACAAAAGCGCCCCATTCGGCTCTCACCGAACGGGGCGCTTCAGTCACAGGATCGCTCAGGCAGCATTCATGGTCTTGTGCGTGTCGATCAGATGCTGCACCACGCCCGGGTCAGCCAGGGTGGAGATGTCACCCAGCGCATCGTACTCGGCAGTCGCAATCTTGCGCAGGATACGGCGCATGATTTTGCCCGAACGGGTCTTCGGCAGGCCCGGCGCCCACTGAATGAAGTCAGGCGAGGCAATCGGGCCGATCTCCTTGCGCACCCAGTTGCGCAATTCGGTACGCAACGCGTCGCTTGGTTCTTCACCGCCGTTGAGGGTGACGTAGACGTAGATGCCCTGCCCCTTCAGGTCATGCGGCACACCGACCACGGCCGCCTCGGCGACTTTCGGGTGCGCAACCATCGCGCTTTCGATTTCCGCGGTACCCATGCGGTGCCCGGAAACGTTGAGCACGTCGTCCACACGCCCGGTGATCCAGAAATAACCGTCCTCGTCACGACGGGCACCGTCACCGGTGAAGTACATGCCGCGGAAGGTCTTGAAGTACGTATCGACGAAACGGTCGTGATCGCCGTACAGCGAGCGCGACTGGCCCGGCCACGAATCGAGGATTACCAGATTACCCTCGGCAGCACCCTCGATGAGGTTGCCCAGGTTGTCCACCAGCGCCGGGATCACGCCAAAGAACGGACGTGTCGCCGAGCCCGGCTTCAGGGCGGTCGCGCCTGGCAACGGGCTGATCAGGATGCCGCCGGTTTCGGTCTGCCACCAGGTATCGACAATCGGGCAGTTCTGCTTGCCGACCGTGTTGTAGTACCAGGCCCAGGCTTCCGGGTTGATCGGCTCGCCCACCGAACCCAGCAATCGCAGGCTGGAACCGTCGGCGCCTTCAACGGACTTGGTGCCTTCAGCCATCATGGCGCGGATTGCGGTCGGCGCGGTGTAGAGAATATTGACCTTGTGCTTGTCGATGATTTTCGACACACGGGTGATGTCCGGATAGTTCGGCACGCCTTCGAACAGCAACGTGGTCGCACCATTGGCCAGAGGGCCGTAGACAATATAACTGTGCCCGGTCACCCAGCCGACGTCAGCGGTGCACCAGTAGATTTCGCCAGGCTTGTAGTCGAACACGCGCTCGTGGGTCAGCGCCGCATACAGCAGATAACCTGCGGTGGTGTGCAACACGCCCTTGGGTTTGCCGGTCGAGCCCGAGGTGTAGAGAATGAACAGCGACTCTTCGGCGCCCATCTCTTTCGGCGCGCAGGTGCTGGACGCCACTTCCAGAAGCGAGTGGTACCAGATATCACGGTGACGGTTCCATTCGATCTCGCCCCCGGTGCGCTTGCAGACGATAACCTTCTGCACGCTGCTGGTTTCCGGGTTGGTCAGGGCGCGGTCGACGTTGGCCTTGAGCGCAGTCTTCTTGCCGCCACGCAGGCCTTCGTCGGCGGTGATAACCACTTTGGAACTGCAATCGATGATCCGGCCAGCCAGCGCTTCGGGCGAGAAACCGCCGAACACCACCGAGTGAATCGCACCGATCCGGGCGCACGCCAGCATGGCGACCACAGCCTCGGGGATCATCGGCATGTAGATCGTCACGACGTCGCCACGGTGCACGTCCTGGCCACGCAGCGCGTTGGCGAACTTGCACACTTCGGCGTGCAGTTCGCGGTAGGTGATTTCCCGGTGCTCGGAAGGGTCGTCGCCCTCCCAGATGATGGCGATGCTGTCGCCGCGTTCTTCCAGATGGCGATCCAGACAGTTATAGGCGACGTTCAGCGTGCCATCGGCGAACCATTTGATATCGACACGGTGATCATCGAACGAGGTCTGCTTGACCACGGTGAAAGGTTTGATCCAGTCGAGGCGCTGAGCCTGTTCACGCCAGAAACCATCAGGGTTGACCACCGACTGCTGGTACATGGCCTTGTAGGTCGCTTCATCCGTCAGCGTAGTCGCTGCGACTTCTGGGCGGACGGGGTACAGGGAAGCTGCACTCATCTTGGTTACCTCGGTGGATAGTTGTTGTTTTATGCCCCTGTTGTATCCCGCCCCACCCGCAGGGGCCATTCGACGTTGGTCTTACCGGCGGGACCGGGGCCATGACGACAAGCCGCACGCGTGAAGCAGTACGTCAGATTATTACCATTTTGATAAAAGCGCTTATCCAAAGTCTTTATATATGCGCTGTTGCAACAGGCATAGAATTCGATCCGCCAACAAGGCAAACATCAACTGCCCCCACGCAGTGTTGTTCCAACTCGAAAAACGCATCAGACCGCCTGAGCCCATGACGTCAAAAACGTGATGCGACGGCGCTCACTTTCAAAAAGGTAAACGACAATGAAAGCTTTATTAATGGCCCTGGCCCTGTGCGGCATCAGCAGTTTCGCCATGGCCGAAGAATCGCAGACCAAAGTGGCGGCGCAACAGGCGCGTGTCGAGCAATATACCTACGGCACGCATCTGGATATCGCCCGGGTTATCTCCATCAGCCAGATCCCCAATGTCTGCGAAGTGGTCCCGGCACGCATGGTGTATGAGGACTCGCAAGGCGCACGCCACATTATGAGCTATCAGGTGATGGGCAACGGCTGCAGCAACGGTTGAGGCTTTTCGCTGTCACAGCCTGTGCACGACGCCTCGCCGCTCTATAAGGTGCGAGGCGCATGCACGACGTTAAGTTGCAGAGTCATCAATCAGCGAGTTATTTATCGACTGAATGCGGATCTGATTCGCGCCCCACTTCATAGTCGCGCAACTTGTTGGCAATCGTTGTATGAGACACCCCCAGGCGTTTGCCTAATTGGCGACTGCTGGGATATTGCGCATACAGTTGTTCCAGCACCGACTTTTCAAAGCGCCCGATAATTGCGCCCAGCCCGCCCTCCAGCGACACCTCACTCAATCCCTGTCGCACGCCGTAATCCGGCAAACGAATGTGTTCGGCCTGCACCTTGCCGCCGTCACACAGCGATACAGCCTGAAACAATACGTTTTCCAGTTGCCGCACATTGCCGGGCCAGTGGTACTGACTCAGACGCTTGATGGCCGCAGGTGATATGCCGGGCAGCGAACAGCCGATCTGCCGGCTGGCCTGATCGAGAAAATGCTCCACCAGAGGCTCAAGACCGTCCAGACAGTCGCGCAGTGGCGGTATATGCAGCGACAGCACGTTAAGGCGATGATAAAGGTCCTGCCTGAACATGCCTTTGGCGCACAGCTCCGACAGATCGACCTGGGTCGAACACATCACCCGTACATCGAGAAACATGTCCTCGTCACTGCCGACCCGGCGAAAGCTTCCGTCCTGAATGAAGCGCAGCAGCTTGGCCTGCATGCGCGCGCTCAGCTCACCCACGCCATCAAGAAACAGCGTGCCGCCCGCAGTCAGTTCCAACAGCCCCAGCCGCCCTTCCGCACGCGCGCCTTCGAACGCGCCGGGGTCATAGCCGAACAGCTCGATCTCGGCCATGGACTCCGACAACCCGGCGCAGTTGAGCGCCATCAGCGGTGACTGGCCGCGTGGGCTGGCCAGGTGACAGGCGCGGGCCAGCAATTCCTTGCCGGTACCGGTTTCCCCCTCGATCAGCAGCGGCGCATCCAGGGGCGCCATGCGCCGCGCCTCGCGAACCACAGCAGCCATGACCTTCGAGCTTTGAAAAATGCTGTCGAAGCCACGCAGCTCTTGCTTGCGCACATGGTAAATGCGCTCACCGACCCGATCAGCGCGGTGCAGCGTCAGCACGGCCCCGGCCATCGCCTCGCTGTCGTCATGTTCCGATTGCAGAGGCGCGATGTCGGCAAGAAACACGTCGCCGCATACCTTGACCCGCAGGCCATTGATCCGCGACTGGCTGGCGCGCACCAGCTCAGGCAGGTCGAAATCTTCGGCGTAACGCGACAAGGGCATGCCCGGCACTTCATCGACCCGCACACCCAGCAACTGCGCGGCGGCACGATTGGCCGCAACGATGGCCCCGCCCATGTCGATGGACAACACCGGGAATTCCAGCGCGCCGAGCAAGGCATTGAGCTCCATGTGCCGGCGTTCGCTGGGCATCAGCCCGACACGCTTGATGCCGAACACCCCGGTGATCGCCTCGAACTTCGGGCGCAGGGCCTGAAACTGAAGGTTGATCAGGTTCGGGCAATGCAGATAGATCGCATCACCGTGCTCGCCCCCCACTTCACCGCGCGCCACGTTGACGCCGTAAGCCACCAGCAGATCGAGAATGTCGCGAAGAATGCCGATGCGGTTCTGGCAGTGCACCTTGATGCGCATGAGTCATCGCCCCTGTGAGGGTAGTTTTTTGTGAGGCAGCAAAATTAATGTCAACAATACGTTACGCATTCACACTTCGCGAGCGACAGAATGGCTGATTTCAGGCCCCGCCTATCGTAAGCGTAAAATTTTCGTTACGAACCAGTGATCAAATCCTCGCGCCACCCCGCTCACAGCCGCTGACGTACCTTCGAAACCGGGTTATTCCTGACCACAGGCTTTGACAAGAACACTTTAAAAACAGCAGCCTTTCGAGGACATCAGCATGGCCCAGACGCTTTACGTGGCACGCGAGCCGGACGCTTCGGGTTTCATCGATTACACGGCGGACGAACATGCGGTTTGGAACACCCTGATCACCCGGCAGATGAGCATCATCGAAGGGCGTGCCTGTCAGGAGTATCTGGACGGCATCGAACAACTGGGCCTGCCGCTCGATCGCATCCCGCAGCTAGGCGAAATCAACAAGGTTCTGGGCGCGACCACTGGCTGGCAGGTCGAGCGAGTGCCCGCGCTGATCCCCTTCCAGACGTTCTTTGAGCTGCTGGCCAGCAAGCGTTTTCCGGTGGCGACGTTCATTCGTACCGCAGAAGAACTGGACTACCTGCAGGAACCGGACATCTTTCATGAAATATTTGGCCACTGCCCGCTGCTGACCAATCCATGGTTTGCCGAATTCACCCACACCTACGGCAAACTCGGCCTGAGCGCGAGCAAGGAACAACGCGTGTACCTGGCCCGGCTGTACTGGATGACCATCGAGTTCGGCCTGGTCGACACACCACAAGGACGGAAAATCTACGGCGGCGGTATTCTTTCTTCGCCAAAAGAGGCGGTTTACAGCTTGTCGTCAGCCCCCGAACACCAGCCTTTCGATCCGCTTGAAGCGATGCGCACACCGTATCGCATCGACATTCTGCAACCGCTGTACTTTGTCCTGCCGGATTTGAAGCGTCTGTTCGATCTGGCGCAGCAAGACATCATGGCGCTGGTCGGGCAAGGCATGCAGTTGGGCTTGCACGCTCCCAAATTTCCACCTAAAACCAAAAGCCACGCCGCCTGACCCTCGGCCCGCTATCCGAAAAGGACCCTCTGCTTATGACCACCTTGAATCAAGCTCACTGTGAAGCCTGCCGTGCCGACGCGCCGCAGGTCAGCGAAGCCGAATTGCCGGAACTGCTCAAGCAGATCCCGGACTGGAACATCGAGGTCCGCGACGCGGTGATGCAGCTGGAAAAAGTGTTTCTGTTCAAGAACTTCAAATGGGCGCTGGCGTTCACCAACGCGGTGGGCGAAATTGCTGAAGCGGAAGGCCATCACCCGGGCCTGTTGACCGAGTGGGGCAAAGTGACCGTGACCTGGTGGAGCCACTCGATCAAGGGCCTGCACCGCAACGATTTCATCATGGCCGCGCGCACTGACGAAGTGGCCAGGGATGCAGAAGGCCGAAAATAAAATGTTCAACGGGCCGCGGACCCTGCTCACGCGGTCCGGCCCAATGAAATCAAGCTCGTCAGCGCCTCGCGAGATAAAAAGCAGGACAGTAAAAAAGCCATTTTGTTTCACGATCAGGGCAATCGGGGTAAAAAAATATCCTGATTGTCATTTTCGGTGGGTTATCCTGCGCAGGCTTTTTAAAGCACGGTTCTATCTGCAACCCCTTGCGAGGAGCGACGACGATGCATGAAATCCCTAACTTCCCACCAGGCCAACAGGAACCACAACAGTCGACTCTGGCTCAGCAAGAGCTTGGTCAACCTGTCGCAATGAAAGCAGCACCCTCGGCTCAAGACAGCCAGAAAGCCGGACGCAAAGACTGAAGGCGATTGTTTTCAGGCGTATCGAAAAACGGTTTTGCCGGTTTTCAATACGCCTGGAAAACCAGCAACAGGCAAACAGCAGATTTTTATGAGCGACTTCACTGAAACGCAAGCCAGCGCCCTGATTGGCACCGCCGAGAAAATGATCGAAATCTGGTCACGCCTCAGCCCGGAAAAACAGAGCGCCCTGCTCGCCCGCTTCGGTACTCAGGAAAACGCCCTGGCCGCCCTCGTGACCACACACCTTGTGGCACCCAGGCACGAATAACCTTCCATTCACGTTTATTTCAATCTGTTGCACCTGCATCACCCGATGCATCGGTATGATGAGCACTTCGAGAGCTTGCTAAGGGTTTTTCCCTGCCCGCTCGAACGCCATGCCCGCACAGAATGAAAGCCCGCCCCATGTCCGAGACACCGAAAAACACACCGCAAACCCCGATGGCCGTTACCCTGACCGTCGTTTCCATTGTGATGTTCACCTTCATCGGCTACCTGAACATCGGCATTCCCCTCGCCGTTCTGCCCGGCTACGTCCACAGTGATCTGGGCTTCGGTGCAGTCATCGCAGGACTGGTCATCAGCGTGCAATACCTGGCCACGCTGATCAGTCGGCCCTGGGCAAGTCGCATCATCGACAATCTGGGCAGCAAGAAGGCCGTGCAGATCGGGCTGACCGGCTGCGGGCTGAGCGGTGTGTTCATGCTGGTGCCGGTATGGCTGGACAGTTGGCCGATGGCGAGCCTGGTGATTCTGCTGATTGGCCGGGTGATCCTCGGTGCCGCGGAAAGCCTGGTCGGTTCGGGTTCGATTGGCTGGGGCATAGGCCGGGTCGGCGCGCAGAACACCGCCAAGGTCATTTCCTGGAATGGTATCGCCAGCTACGGCGCGCTGGCCATTGGTGCGCCATTAGGTGTGTGGATGGTTGACGAACTCGGCCTGTGGACAGTGGGCGTGAGCATCATGCTGCTGTGCGCGCTGGGGCTTTACCTGACGTGGCACAAAGAGCCCGCGCCGATTGTGCAGGGTGAGCGACTGCCGTTCATGCATGTGCTGGGGCGAGTGTTTCCGCATGGCATGGGCCTCGCGCTGGGCGGTATCGGTTTCGGCACTATCGCGACGTTCATCACCCTGTATTACGCCAGCAACCACTGGCCGAATGCCGCACTGTGCCTGACGCTGTTTGGCGGCAGCTTCATCGCCGCGCGCCTGCTGTTCGGCAACCTGATCAATCGCCTGGGCGGCTTTCGAGTGGCGATTGTCTGTCTGTCGGTGGAAAGCCTGGGCCTGTTGCTGCTGTGGCTGGCACCCACTCCAAACCTGGCACTGGCTGGCGCGGCGCTGACCGGTTTCGGGTTCTCGCTGGTGTTCCCGGCGCTGGGTGTGGAAGCGGTCAATCTGGTCCCGGCGTCAAGCCGAGGCGCAGCAGTAGGCGCTTATTCGCTGTTCATCGACCTGTCACTGGGCATCACCGGGCCACTGGCAGGCGCGATTGCTGCCGGCTTCGGCTTCGTCTCGATCTTCCTGTTCGCGGCACTGGCGTCACTTACCGGGCTGGCGTTGAGCGTTTATCTGTACAAGCAGGCGCAGGTGTTGCGCCAGCGATGATCGGTGCTCATAGCCATACAGGCCGTCAAGAGCCCGGAAAGCGGAATTTTCAGGCTTCTGCCCGCAAGGCGTGGGAGCGAACTTGTTCGCGAAGACATTGTTTTGAACGCTAAATTTTTTGCGACGGCACGGGCCCTTTCGCGAACAAGTTCGCTCCTACGTTCGAGCGTAGGCGCCGGTTCGCTCCTACGTTCTAACGTGGGCGGGAGGGCTCTTGTGGGAGCGAACTTGTTCGCGAAGGCATTGTTTTGAACGCTAAATTTTCTGCGACGGCACGGGCCCTTTCGCGAACAAGTCCGCACGGCCGGCGGCCAGAATCAAGAGCGGACTTATGTATAGCGCTAAGCGCTCCGGCGTGGCACGAGACTGAAAAACACTTCAGAAATCCACTTTCCCGCGTCCGGCCTTGATCGAGCCGCGTTTGCTCTTGGACTCCAGACGTCGGGTCTTGGAGCCGAGAGTCGGGCGGGTCGGGCGGCGCTTCTTTTCGACCTTGGCCGCGTTGACGATCAGCTCACTCAAACGCAGCAACGCATCGGCACGGTTCTGCTCCTGGGTTCGATACTGCTGGGCCTTGAGCACGATCACACCGTCGCTGGTAATCCGGCTGTCACTCAACGCCAACAGCCGTTCCTTGTAGAACGGCGGCAGCGACGAGGCATTGATGTCGAAACGCAAATGCACGGCGCTGGAGACCTTGTTGACGTTCTGCCCTCCTGCGCCCTGGGCACGGATAGCAGTCAATTCGATCTCGGCGTCGGGCAGATGGACGTTGTTGGAAATCACCAGCATCGGGTTATCTTCTTCTCGGCAACGGGCAAGGCTACTTGCCGGACTGGGCAGGCACGATAACGCTACGCCTGTTTTTGGCCCGGTAACAGACCCACATCACCGCCAGCCAGACCGGTATCGCGTACACCGATATGCGGATTCCGGGGATCATCAGCATGATGCCGAGGATAAACACCACAAACGCCAGGCACACATAGTTGCCGTAGGGATACCACAGCGCCTTGAACAGCGGCACTTGCGCGGTCCGATTCATGTGCTGGCGGAATTTCAGGTGCGAGTAGCTGATCATCGCCCAGTTGATCACCAGCGTGGCCACCACCAGCGACATCAACAGTTCCAGCGCCTGCTGCGGCACGAAATAGTTGAGCAGCACCGCAACCAGTGTCACCGCGGCAGAGGCGAAAATCGCCTTGACCGGCACCCCGCGCCTGTCGACCTGGGCCAACGCCCTGGGTGCATCGCCCTGCTCGGCCATGCCCACCAGCATGCGGCTGTTGCAGTAGGTGCCGCTGTTGTACACAGACAGTGCCGCTGTGAGCACCACGAAGTTAAGAATATGCGCCGCCGTGTCACTGCCCAGCATCGAGAACACCTGCACGAACGGGCTGCCGCTGTAGGAATCGCCAGACGCATTGAGACTGGCCAGCAGGCTGTCCCAGGGCGTCAGCGACAACAGCACCACCAGCGCGCCGATGTAGAAAATCAGGATGCGGTAGATGACCTGGTTGATTGCCTTGGGGATCACGGTCTTCGGCTGTTCGGCTTCGGCAGCGGTGAAACCGAGCATCTCCAGCCCGCCGAAGGAGAACATGATGATTGCCAGCGCCATCACCAAGCCGCCGACGCCGTTAGGGAAAAACCCGCCATGCTCCCAGAGGTTAGTCACCGAGGCCTGCGGGCCACCGCTGCCACTGACCAGCATGTAACTGCCCAGCGCGATCATGCCGATGATCGCCACCACCTTGATGATCGCGAACCAGAACTCGGTCTCGCCGAACACCTTGACGTTGGTCAGGTTGATGGCATTGATCAGCACGAAGAAGGCCGCTGCGGATACCCAGCCCGGGATGTCCGGCAACCAGTAATGGATGTATTTGCCGACGGCGGTCAACTCGGACATGCCGACCAAAATGTACAGCAGCCAGCAATTCCAGCCCGACAGGAACCCGGCGAAACCGCCCCAGTAGTTGTGCGCGAAGTGGCTGAACGACCCGGCGACCGGCTCTTCGACGATCATCTCGCCCAGCTGGCGCATGATCATGAAGGCGATGAAGCCGCAGATGGCATAACCGAGAATCATCGACGGCCCGGCTGATTTCAGCACGCCCGCCGAGCCGAGAAACAGGCCCGTCCCGATGGCACCGCCCAAGGCGATCAACTGGATGTGTCGATTCTTCAGGCCGCGTTTCAGTTCGCCCGAGGGTGAGGTTGTTTCACTCATTCAATAGCCACCTGATCGATCTTGTGCTGTGACGAAATAGAACCTGCTGCGCTTGTGACGCAACAGAATTGCAGCGTTCGAGGCGGATGGCCCAGAGCGTTGAACAGCACTGTTTCACAGAAAAAAGCGCAGCATTGTACACAGGCATTCCGGCTGAGGTTCAAAACCGGAAGGTCGATGCGTGACCGCAGTGTGACAGCGCTTTTCAGAGCGCCGAAAACGACAACGCCAGCCCTGTGGACTGGCGTTGCCATTCATTCACACCGAGCGATCACTCAGGCTTGCGACGACCGAAGCCTGGACGCTGACCTGAACCTGCCGGTGGGCCACGACGTTTGCCTGACGGCGCATCATCGTTGACCAGCTTGATGCCGACACGCTTCGGGCCCGGCTTGGCCGGACGCTTGTTCATGTCGCTCGGACGCTCGGCGACCGGCGTACCACGGCTGTTGTCGGCCGGACGCGGCGCGCGTGAACCGGGCTTGCCCGAATCCTTGCGCGGCGAAGGACGCTGAGTCGAATCGCCACCGCGCGGACGATCGCGCTCGCTGCCGGTGATCTGCGGCTGACGCGGTGCGCGTTCGCCGCCGGTCGCCGGAGCACCAGCCGCCGGACGCAACGTACGAACACGCTCGCCTTTGCCCAGAGGGCGCGACGATTGACGCTGCAGACGCTCCATTTTGTCTTTGGTCTTGGCATTCATCTGCGGCTGGGCCACAGGTTGCAGACCAACTTCAGCTGCCAGAATATCGACTTCGTACTGGCTCATTTCGCGCCAGCGGCCCATCGGCAGGTCGGAGTTGAGGAACACCGGTCCGTAACGCACGCGCTTCAGGCGGCTGACCACCAGCCCCTGGGATTCCCAGAGACGACGCACTTCGCGGTTACGGCCTTCCATCACCACGCAGTGATACCAGTGGTTGAAGCCTTCGCCGCCCGGTGCCTGCTGGATATCGGTGAAGCGTGCAGGACCGTCTTCGAGAATCACGCCATTCTTGAGGCGCAGCAGCATGTCGTCATCGACTTCGCCACGCACACGAACCGCGTATTCACGGTCCATTTCAAACGACGGGTGCATCAGGCGGTTGGCGAGTTCACCGTCGGTGGTGAACATCAGCAGGCCGGTGGTGTTGATGTCGAGACGACCGATGTTGATCCAGCGGCCTTCCTTCGGACGCGGCAGACGATCGAACACGGTCGGACGGCCTTCCGGGTCGTCACGGGTGCAGATTTCACCATCGGGCTTGTTGTACATGATGACGCGACGGACCGTTTCGGCCGCTTCTTCGCGCTTGATGACGCGACCGTCGACACTGATGGCGTCATGCAGGTCGACGCGTTGACCGAGGGTCGCGTCCTTGCCGTTGACCTTGATACGGCCTTGGGTAATCCAGGCTTCCACGTCACGGCGTGAACCCACGCCAATGCGCGCCAGAACCTTCTGCAGCTTTTCGCCTGCGGGTCCGATTTCCTGGCTGTCCTGCTTGTCTTTTTCACTCATCTGGGCACCTCCCGGTGTGTCGAATCAGGGCTGGCCGAGAACCGGCAAGACCTGTGCCCGGCGCGCTGTGGATAGCGGCAAGGCGAAATACTTGAAAGCCCGGGCGACACTTGATCGCCGAGGGTCGGCCATCATACGCCCCTGCGCCGGTTTACGCATCCGGCGTCAACGGCAAATGCCCGAATCACTTCTTCTTTTTACGACCGGCGGTCTTGAGCTTGGCCAGCCTCTTTGCAGACTCCTCGAGCACCGTGCGCTTGTCGTCCTTGTCGAGTTTCTTCCAGGCCTTGATTTCGCGCTTGCTGCGGCCGCATCCCAGACAAATGTCATCATCGAACTTGCACAGGCTGATGCAGGGGTTCTTGGTCGAACTCATGGGCAGCGAATCTCATGGCGAGTGGTATCAGATGTGACCCTGGGCTGGCGTATGAATTCGACCGAAATGCGCTGGGCGTTGGCACGACAGTCCTGATTATCGTTCTGCACGCTCCAGGACGAGGTATCAAGAGGACGCAGAGCGCTCATGGCTACATACAGGTCATGTGGGAGCGAGCTTGCTCGCGAAAGGGCCCGTACAGAATCCGAAAATAGCGAGCCTGCACCATCGCCTTCGCGAGCAAGCTCGCTCCCACGAGACTTGCGTACCACGCTGAACGCTTCAGCGTGGGAGCGCGAGTCAATCAGACCTCATCGTCGCCTTTGTCGTCTTCAGGCTCTGGCTCCGCGCGCAGCAGGTCGTCGAAGTCGGTCTTGAGGCCCTGCTCCATCGAGTCCAGTTCCACAAGCAGGCTGCGGAAGCTGGTTTCGTCACGCGGGGCTTCCGGCTCTGCGTCCGGGGCGAGGCTGGCGTCGGCCAGGGCTTGCAGGTGCGAAGGCACCGGTGCCTCTTCGAAATCCAGCACCGGCTCGGTTTCCATCTCGCGCAGGTCGGCCAGCGGCGGCAGCTCGTCGAGGCTTTTGAGATTGAAGTGGTCGAGAAAGCCTTTGGTGGTCGCGAACATGGCCGGTTTACCGGGCACATCCCGGTAGCCCACCACACGAATCCACTCGCGCTCGAGCAGAGTCTTGACGATGTGGCTGTTGACCGCGACACCACGGACATCTTCGATCTCGCCCCGCGTGATCGGCTGGCGGTAAGCGATCAGCGCGAGGGTCTCCAGCATGGCTCGGGAGTAACGCTGCGGCCGCTCTTCCCACAACCGCCCGACCCACGGCGAGAAGCGGTCACGAATCTGCAGGCGATAACCCGATGCCACTTCCTTGAGCTCGAAGGCGCGCCCCTCACAGGACTTGCGCAACACCTCGAGTGCCTTTTTGAACACCGGAGGCTCAGGGCGCTCACCTTCCTCGAACAACTCATACAGGCGCTCCAGCGTCTGCGGTTTTCCGGAGGCCAGCAGAAATGCTTCAAGCAGCGGGGCCAGTTCGCGGGGTTCGTTGAGGTTCATGGGTGTGTTCTTGCTCTACTCGGCTCGCGCCCGGACATGGATCGCCGCAAAGGGCTCGTTTTGGACCAGTTCGACAAGTGACTCCTTGACCAGCTCAAGCACCGCCATGAACGTCACGACCACACCCAGACGCCCCTCTTCGGCGGTAAACAGCTCGGCGAACGGCACAAAACCGCCGCCCTTGAGACGTTCCAGGACATCGCTCATGCGCTCGCGGGTGGACAGTGCCTCGCGGCTGACCTGGTGGCTTTCGAACATGTCGCCACGGTGCAGTACTTCGGCCATCGACATCAGCACTTCTTCAAGGCTGACATCCGGCAGCAACTTGCGTGCGCGGGCTTCGGGAGCGTCCAGTTTCGGCACGATGACATCGCGGCCCACCCGGCTCAGCCCGTCAATACCCTCGGCGGCGACCTTGAAGCGTTCGTATTCCTGCAAGCGGCGAATCAGCTCGGCGCGAGGATCGCCTTCTTCCTCTTCGACTTCCGCCGAGCGCGGCAACAGCATGCGCGATTTGATCTCGGCCAGCATGGCGGCCATGACCAGATACTCGGCAGCCAGCTCCAGGCGCACGGTTTTCATCAGCTCGACGTAACCCATGTACTGCTTGGTGATCTCGGCAACAGGGATATCGAGGATATCGATGTTCTGTTTGCGGATCAGGTACAACAGCAGGTCAAGCGGGCCTTCGAACGCTTCGAGAAAGACCTCCAGCGCGTCGGGCGGGATGTACAGGTCGAGCGGCATCTGCGTGACAGCACGCCCGTAGACCAGCGCGAACGGCAGTTCCTGCTGGGCGTCTGCCTGGCTGTCCACTGCCTCGACGGCTGTCATCAGGCACGTTCACCGAACGGCGTCGGATCACCACAGCCGACCCGAACGACCTGAGGTTCACCCTCGGCCAGGTTAATGACCGTGGACGCCGAAATACCGCCGATACCGCCGTCGATGATCAGGTCGACCTGATGCTCGAGAATCTGGCGCATCTCGTAGGGATCGCTGAGCGGCACGCTGTCGCCCGGCATGATCAGGCTGACGCTCATCAGCGGCTCACCCAATTGCTCCAGCAGGGCCTGGGCGATGGGATGGCTTGGCACCCGCAGGCCGATGGTGCGGCGCTTGGGGTGCAGCACCAGGCGCGGCACCTCGCGGGTGGCATTGAGAATGAAGGTGTAGGGCCCGGGCGTGTGCGCCTTCAGTGCACGGAACGCGCCGGTGTCGACCTTGGCAAACAGCCCCAGCTGCGACAGGTCGCAGCACATCAGAGTGAAGTTGTGCTTGTCGTCCAGCTGACGCAGGCGGCGGATGCGCTCGATGGCGCTCTTGTCGCCGATCTGGCAGCCCAGTGCATAGGACGAATCTGTCGGGTACACCACCAGCCCGCCGGCCTTGATGATTTCAGCGGCCTGTTTGATCAGGCGCGGCTGCGGGTTTTCCGGATGGACCTGGAAAAATTGACTCACGATTACTTCCTGTTCAGACGGCGGCAGTAGGCTGTTCATGTTTGAATCTGCACCACAAAGGCGGTAGATCTTCAGGCACGGGACGATAAGTACCGATCTCGCCCCAGGTGCCAGGACCGTGGAAGTCGCTGCCGGCAGAGACCAGCAGACCGAACTCGCGTGCAAGGATGGCCAGGGTTCCGACCTGATCGGCAGGCTGCATGCCATTGACCACTTCTATGGCGTGCCCACCGGCCTGGACGAAATCGCCGACCAGTTTACGCCGTTTGCTGCGGGTAAAGTCATAATGTGAAGGATGCGCAAGGCTGACCCACGCACCCGACGCCCGCAAGGTGGCGACCGTGTCCTCCAGCGTCGGCCAGTGCTGCTTCACATCGCCCAGTTTGCCCGCCCCCAGCCATTTGCGAAATGCCTCGGCGCGATCCTTGACGAAACCCGAGCGCACCATGAAGTCGGCAAAGTGCGGACGCGCAGGCGCATTACCGCTGTCACCCAGCTCCTGCTGAATCGCGCGAGCGCCTTCCAGCGCGCCAGGCATACCTTTGATCGCCAATTTACGGCTGATTTCTTCCGCACGCAGCCAGCGTCCTTCATGCAAACGGCCGATGGCTTCGGTCAGCGCCGGGGCCTGGGTATCGAATCCGTAACCCAGAATATGGATGGTCGCGCCGCCCCAGGTGCAGGACAGCTCCACCCCGTTGACCAGTTGCATACCCAATGAATGCGCCGCCGCACGGGCCTCTTCAAGCCCTTCGAGGGTATCGTGGTCGGTCAGCGAAAGGACGCGCACGCCGTTTTCATGAGCACGCGCAACCAGTGCCATAGGCGAGAGCGCCCCGTCGGAAGCGGTGCTGTGGCAGTGCAGGTCTACATTCATAGTGATGCTTTCGTGTTCATTGATGTTTGTTATTATGCCGCCACATCCTGCTTCTGGCTGCCATTGTGAAACAATTCATCGACTTCATCCCGCTGCTCCTGTTCTTCATCGTTTACAAAACCGAGCCGCGTGCCGTGGATATCCTCGGCAATACCTATATGGTAGGCGGCATTTTCAGTGCAACGGCGATGCTGATCATCAGTTCGGTGGTGGTCTACGGCATTCTCTACGTCAAACAACGCAAGCTGGAAAAAAGCCAATGGCTCACGCTGGTGGCGTGCCTGGTGTTCGGCAGCCTGACCCTGGCCTTCCACAGCGAAACCTTCCTGAAATGGAAAGCCCCGGTGGTCAACTGGCTGTTTGCCGTCGCCTTCGCCGGCAGTCATTTCATCGGCGACCGTCCGCTTATCCAGCGCATCATGGGTCATGCACTGACCCTGCCGGCAGCGATCTGGACCCGGCTCAACATCGCCTGGATCATATTCTTCCTGTTCTGTGGCGCAGCCAACCTGTATGTGGCCTTCACTTATCAGGAATTCTGGGTCGACTTCAAAGTATTCGGCAGCCTGGGCATGACCCTGATCTTCCTGGTCGGCCAGGGAATCTACCTGTCACGCCACCTGCACGATACCGCTCCCAATACGACCAAATCCGAGGACTGACATGCTCTACGCAATCATCGCCACCGACGTCGAAAACTCGCTGGAAAAACGCCTCAGCGTTCGCCCGGCGCACCTCGATCGCCTCAACGCGCTCAAGGATGAAGGCCGTCTGGTGCTGGCCGGTCCACACCCGGCAGTCGACAGCAACGACCCCGGCGCTGCCGGTTTCAGCGGCAGCCTGATCGTTGCCGAGTTCGAATCGCAAAGCGCCGCCAAGACGTGGGCCGAAGCCGATCCATTTGTTGCCGCTGGCGTCTATGCCAACGTCGTGGTCAAGCCGTTCAAGCAAGTCCTGCCCTAATCCCCGCCCTCCGACAACACTTGCACGCCCTGCTTCCAGCGAAGCAGGGCCGTCCTGCCGCCCCGCCCTTCATTCATCATTCCCGCCTGCCTGCCGATAACCTGCTCAATGTGCGAATTTACACGGCTCGGTAAAAGGGAGTTCAGATGCGTTCAGCGACGTGGTGTCTGTTGGCGATATTGATGGCGGCGAGTGTGCAGGTAAACGCCGAGACGGTCGGTGAAGGTGGCGCAGTACAGCCTTTGCATCAGCCCGGCACCGCCAGCCAGATGGCCGACCTCCAGGTGCGTCTCAAGGACAGCGAGCGGCAGCGCGAAGAATTGACCCGGCAGTTACAGAACGCCGATCCGGAACGCAACAACGCCTTGCTGACACGTTTGCGTCAGGAGAACCAAAAGCTCAAGTTGCAGCTCAAAGAAGCACTGTCCGCAGCGCCCCCGCGCCTGCTGACCGAGCAGCAACAATGGTTCATCGCAGGCGGTGGCGTTGCGATGTTCGCCCTTCTGTGCGGTATATTGGTCAGCGGTTGGCGTAGGCAACGTCGGCAGTGGCTAAATTGAGTGAGTCATGAGCGAGCTGTTACTAATTGATGATGATCAGGAACTGTGCGAACTGCTGAGCAGTTGGCTGAGCCAGGAAGGCTTTCAGGTGCGCGCCTGTCACGACGGGACCAGCGCGCGTCAGGCATTGGCCGACGCCGCACCCGCTGCCGTGGTGCTGGACGTGATGCTGCCTGACGGCAGCGGTCTGGAGTTGCTCAAGCAATTACGTGCCGACCACCCCGACCTGCCGGTGGTCATGCTCTCGGCACGCGGCGAGCCGCTGGACCGCATTCTGGGTCTTGAACTGGGCGCTGACGATTACCTGGCAAAGCCCTGCGACCCTCGCGAACTCACTGCCCGCCTGCGCGCCGTGCTGCGCCGCAGTCATCCGGTCGCATCATCCAGCCAGCTCGAACTGGGCGACCTGACCTTCAGCCCGATGCGCGGTGTGGTCAGTGTCGACGAAAAGGAGCTGACCCTCACAGTGTCCGAAAGCCGCCTGCTGGAAGCGCTGATGCGCCAGCCCGGCGAACCGCTGGACAAGCAGGAACTGGCGCAACTGGCCCTGGGCCGCAAACTGACCCTGTACGACCGCAGTCTGGACATGCACGTCAGCAACCTGCGCAAGAAAATCGGCCCGCACGCCGATGGCCGCCCACGCATCGTCGCGCTGCGCAGCCGCGGCTATTACTACGCGCTTTGAGTCGCTTCACGTGGCAAGCCTGACGCAGCAAGCTGAAAGCCCGGCGCTTCTGGCGTGTAGCCTTAAGCTGACAACTTGCAACGGTCTCCTTACACAAGCTTTACCAAGCGCTGACTGCGCTTGACCTTGATCTCCCTAAACTGGGCTCATCGGCATCGAGCCGCACTAGAGACAAGGAGATACACAATGCGCAAGACCCTGATCGCTTTGATGTTTGCCACTGCCCTGCCGACCATTGCCATGGCCGCACCACCAGCGCCACCTGCCGGTGGCCCGGATGCTGACGCACCTGCCATGCACATGGATCGCGATGACCGCGGCCCTGGCCCTGGCCCACGTATGGATCGCGGCCCTGGCCCGATGGGACCGATGGCCGAGCTGGACCTGACACGTGAACAGCGTCAGCAGATCGAACGCTTGATGCGCGAGCAACGGCACGAGCGTCGCGAAATCACTCAAAGCTACCTGGAAAAAATGCCTGCTGCCGACCAGAAAGCAATGCACGACGAAATCGAAGCCAAACGCTCCAAGACCGACAGCGAAGTTCGTGCACTGCTGAGGCCTGACCAGCAGAAGCTGTTTGACGAGATCAAGAAGAAAGAAGATGAGCGTCGCGCCGAATGGGCCGAGTTCAAGGCCTGGAAAGCGGCAAAAGCAGCAAAAACGCTGTAACCATCAGGCCTCGCGGCCCGATGAGCTGAACACAACCCGGCATGCACGCGCATGCCGGGCTTTTTTACTGAGACCGAGGAAATCCCGTGCGTTCATTGTTCTGGCGAATCCTGGCCAGCTTCTGGCTGGCCATCGCTCTGGTAGGCGGCCTGTCGGTGCTCATGGGGCACATGCTCAATCAGGATGCGTGGATCCTCAGTCGTCACCCGGTGCTCAACTCGTTACCCGAACAGTGGACGCAACGCTTCGAGGACAAGGGCGCGGATAACGCTCAGGAATTTCTTCAGGACATCAAACGTCGCAATCGTATCGACACACAAGTGCTCAGCGACAGCGGCGAGCCGATGGTGCGTGGCACCTTCCCGCCGCGCGCCGCAGCTCTGGAAGCGCGGCAGCGGGAAGACGACGATCAGGGGCGCAAACTGCCCTGGCGCCGTCTGGCCACCGAGTACAGCAGCCCGAAGACCGGCGAAACCTACCTGTTCATCTACCGCGTTCCGCACCCGGAGCTCGACGAATGGCACCGTCAGAGTCTGATGTGGCCGCTGAGCGCGCTGGGCATTGCGCTGGTGGTGCTGACCCTGTTCAGCCTGTTCGTGACGCTGTCGATTACACGACCGCTGAGTCGCCTGCGCGGTGCAGTGCACGACTTGGGGCAAACCAGCTATCAACAGCACAGCCTCGGACAGCTGGCCAACCGGCGTGACGAGTTCGGCGTGCTGGCCAAGGACTTCAACCGCATGGGCGCGCGCCTGCAAAGCCTGATCGGCAGTCAGCGCCAGTTGCTGCGCGATGTGTCTCATGAATTGCGCTCACCGCTGGCCCGATTGCGCATCGCCCTGGCGCTGGCTGAACGTGCCGAGCCTGCCGAGCGTGAAAAGCTCTGGCCACGGTTGGGCCGTGAGTGTGACCGGCTGGAGGCGCTGATCAGCGAGATCCTGGCCCTGGCGCGCCTCGACGCCGAGCTTCGCGGCCCTGAGCCTGTCGACCTCGAAGCGCTGCTGCAGCGCCTGAAGAACGACACCCAACTGGACGGTATCGACCAGAACATTCGCGTCGAGGTGCAGGACAGCCTGCAGTTCAAAGGCTGGCCGGACATGATCGAACGTGCGCTGGACAACCTGCTGCGCAACGCGCTGCGCTTCAACCCCTCCGGTCAGCGCATCGATCTGCAGGCAACTCAGGTCGGCGATCACGTCCGTCTGAGCGTCCGCGATCATGGTCCGGGGGTTGCCGACGAACATCTGGCACAACTGGGCGAGCCTTTTTACCGCGCCCCCGGCCAGACCACGCCCGGTCACGGCCTGGGGCTGGCGATCGCCAAACGCGCAGCGGAGCGACATGGCGGCACCCTGATGCTGGGCAATCACCCGGAAGGCGGGTTTATCGCCACGCTGGATCTGCCCAGAGAGCCGCTCAGTTTATCGTCTGTCTGATCAGCCCTGCCACTCGCTGACAAACCCGCCCACATCGACTTTTGGCGCTTCGCGCGGCGGGTTCAGCGGGGTGCCCAGGTACAGAAAGCCGAGCACTTCTTCGCCGGCTTCAAGGCCGAAGCCCTTGGCCACCTGAGGCGCATAGGACAGCTCGCCAGTCCTCCAGACCGCACCGATACCCAGTGCATACGCTGCCAGCAACACGCCATGTGCGGCGCATCCGGCGGTGATCCGCTGTTCCGAGTGCGGGACTTTGAAGTGGTCCTGCAAGCGCGCGATCACGACCACCACCAAGGGTGCACGCAATGGGCCAAGACGGGCCTTTTCCAGCGCCTGCGGGGTAACTTCAGCGCCACTCTCCTGCAGCGCCTGCGCCAGCATCTCGCCCATGCGGTCACGGGCCGCGCCTTCGACCGTCAGAAAACGATACGGCTTGAGCTGTCCATGGTCCGGCGCGCGCAATGCAGCACCGAACAGGATTTCCCGCTGCGCAGCGTCCGGGGCCGGGTCGACCAGTCGTGGAACCGATACACGATTGAGCAAAACGTCGAGCGCCTGCATGGACTGTCTCCTTGAAAAGTGATCGAGCATTCTAGAGCCTGTTTAGCGTCAATAACGAGTGCGACGGACAATTCGTTACCTCTGCGCTCGCAGCCGGTCCTCGGCGGCGCCGGTTTACATGCCCTCAAGCGCAGGTAGAATGGCGCCTTTCCTCACACCAGCCAGAGCCTGTCATGTCGTTGCCGACCTTGCGTATCATCGGTTTCATTATCGGCATCTTCCTGATCACCCTGGCTGTCGCCATGATCGTGCCCATGGCCACGCTGGTCATCTACGACCGTTTCGAGGACCTGCGCGAATTCCTGTGGGCCAGCGCCATTACCTTTATCGCCGGCCTGGCGCTGGTGGTGCCCGGACGCCCCGACAACGTTCAGTTGCGCCCGCGGGACATGTACATGCTGACCGTCTCCAGCTGGATCGTGGTGTGCATTTTCGCCGCCCTGCCCTTTCTGCTGACCCAGCACATCAGTTACACCGACTCGTTTTTTGAAAGCATGTCGGGCATTACTGCCACCGGTTCGACAGTACTCAGCAACCTGGACAGCATGTCACCGGGCATTCTGATCTGGCGTTCGATGCTGCACTGGCTGGGCGGCATCGGCTTCATCGGTATGGCCGTGGCGATTCTGCCCTTGCTGCGCATCGGCGGCATGCGTCTGTTCCAGACCGAGTCCTCGGATCGCTCGGAAAAGGTCATGCCCCGCTCGCACATGGTGGCCAAGTTCATCGTGCTCGCCTACGTCGGCTTTACCGCGCTGGGCAGCCTGGCCTTCTGGGCGGCGGGCATGAGTCTGTTCGACGCGATCAACCATGCGATGTCGGCGATTTCCACCGGCGGCTTCTCCACGTCCGACCAGTCGCTGGCCAAATGGCCGCAACCGGCGGTGCACTGGGTGGCGATCGTGGTGATGATCCTCGGCAGTCTGCCCTTTACCCTGTATGTCGCCACCCTGCGCGGCAATCGCAAGGCGTTGATCAAGGATGAGCAGGTTCAGGGGCTGATCGGGCTGCTGTTGATCACCTGGCTGGTCATGACGGTCTGGTACGCCAACACCACGGACCTGCCGTGGACCGAGGCGCTGCGCCATGTCGCGCTGAACGTGACCTCGGTGGTGACGACGACGGGTTTTGCACTGGGTGACTACAGCCTGTGGGGCAATTTCTCGCTGATGCTGTTCTTTTATCTGGGCTTTATCGGCGGCTGTTCCGGCTCGACAGCGGGCGGCGTGAAGATCTTCCGTTTTCAGGTGGCCTACATTCTGCTCAAGACCAACCTCAATCAACTGATCCATCCGCGCGCGGTGATGAAGCAGAAATACAATGGCCATCGACTGGACGATGAGATCGTGCGCTCG
Organism: Plantibacter cousiniae (nom. nud.); assembly: GCF_977070315.1. NCBI lineage: Bacteria > Bacillati > Actinomycetota > Actinomycetes > Micrococcales > Microbacteriaceae > Plantibacter > Plantibacter cousiniae (nom. nud.). The sequence continues at coordinate 42,081 of NZ_CDRVEU010000019.1, forward strand.
ATCCTGACCTTTTCGTTTTTCTTTACGATCACTATCTGTCTGATCGCGCTGATGCTGTCGCTGCTCGGGCTGGACTGGATGACGGCGCTGACCGGCGCGGCCAGTACGGTATCGGGTGTAGGGCCAGGGCTGGGTGAGGTCATCGGGCCAGCGGGCAATTTCTCTACCCTGCCGGATGCGGCCAAATGGATTCTGTCCGGCGGCATGCTGCTTGGCCGTCTGGAAATCATTACTGTGCTGGTGCTCTGTGTACCGGCATTCTGGCGGCATTGAGGTCTGGCTGGGCGTCGGAGCGGACCGAGCGACGCTTCGCTTATTCGCGAACACGGCATTTGGTTTATCGTTACCACGCGGAGCATTGGCACGATAGTCGTAAACATGAGCAGGACTCGAATACTCCACATCGGCACGACAGCCGGCTAAATTTGTGTATAACAATAAGAACCCACACGAGGACAGGCACCGTGGATACCATCAGGCGTTTTTCGAGCTTTGCCGAGTTCTATCCTTTCTATCTTGCCGAGCACAGCAGCGCTACCAGTCGGCGTCTGCATTTTGTCGGTACATCGCTGGTGATTTTCCTGCTGGCGTTTGGTGTGGGCAGCGGCCGCTGGGGGTTGTTGTGGCTGTTGCCGGTCGCGGGTTACGGCTTTGCCTGGGCCGGGCATTTCTTTTTCGAGAAGAATCGTCCGGCCACGTTCAAGCATCCGTTTTACAGTCTGCTCGGCGACTTCGTGATGTACCGCGACATGCTCCTGGGCAAGGTGCCGTTCTAGGCCGCTTGCTTCAGGCAAGCGTTTCGCTGGCGGGTTCCTCGACAGCAACCTGTTGCGCCTTCAAATGCGCATCCGCCAGACGGAACAGTTCGATGTTGCCGTCCAGGTGTTCGATCAGGGCGGTACAGGATTCGACCCAGTCGCCGCAGTTGAGGTATTCCACGCCGCCCACCTGACGGATTTCCGCATGGTGGATGTGCCCGCAGACCACCCCGTCCAGCCCGCGCTTCACGCATTCATGGGCGATGGCTTCCTCGAAATCGCTGATGAAATTCACCGCACTCTTGACCTTGTGCTTGAGGTACGCCGACAGCGACCAGTAGCCATAGCCGTACTTGGCGCGCCAGTGGTTGAGCCAGCGGTTGAGGGTCAGGGTGAATTCATAGGCCGAGTCGCCCAGAAAGGCCAGCCAGCGATGGTAACGGGTGATCACGTCGAACTGGTCGCCGTGAATGACCAGAAAGCGACGTCCATCGGCCGTCACGTGTTCGACTTCGTCGACCAGTTGGATGTTGCCCAGCACCAGCTTGGAGTAGCGGCGCAGGAATTCATCGTGATTGCCGGTGACGTAAATGACTTCAGTGCCGCGCTTGCTCATGGTCAGCAAGCGGCGAATCACGTTGGTGTGTGCTTGTGGCCAGTACATGCCGCCGCGCAGTTTCCAGCCATCGATGATGTCGCCGACCAGATACACCTTGTCAGCCTGATAGCGCTTGAGAAACGCGGAGAGGTGCTCGGCCTGGCAATCGCGCGTGCCCAGGTGAACGTCGGAAATCCACAAGGTGCGCACGCGTTGTTTGCGGCTGGGTGTGGCGAGCTGAGCACTGGTCATGTGACGACCTCCGGCAGGGTTTCCAGAAGAGTGGAGCATGCCGGTTAACCGAATGTGACACGTGCGTGGCGATGTCGTGACAGTCGCCTGTATTACTGAGCACTTTCCGGAGTATGGCGGTCGTTGTGGCCCAGATCGCGGGCCGGGTCGATCTGGTCACGCAGCCGCTGCTTGAGCACTTTGGCTTCGGGAAAGCCACCATCGGCCTTGCGTTCCCAGAGTTGTACGCCGTCGCAGGTAATGTGGAACACGCCGCCGGTGCCTGGCTGCAGCGAGACTTTACCCAGATCGTCGCTGAACGTGCTCAGCAGTTCTTGGGCCAGCCAGGCAGCGCGCAATAGCCATTGGCATTGAATGCAATAAGTGATGATGACTTCAGGTTTTTCGGCAGACATGGGCGTCCCCTTCGGAAATTCAGACGACCATGATACGCAGCGTGCGCCGAATCAACGAGCGTTGGCGAAGCGACGCAGCGCACTGAGGGTCACGTCCTGTTCCGGCGCTTGCGGAGCAGTATCGGCAGCCGCGTGCACCTTGACGCCCAGCAAGCCCAGCAAGCGGCTGCGAATCAGCTGGAACCCGGCCTGCCCGCTGTCACGCTGGCGCGGCAGGTCGACGCGAATGTAATCGGCAATCCTGCCATCGGCCAGCACGATGACACGGTCCGCGAGCAGGATCGCCTCATCGACATCGTGCGTCACCAACAGCACCGCCGGGGTGTGCTTGCGCCAGAGGTCGATGATCAGCTGATGCATGCGAATGCGCGTCAGGGCATCGAGTGCAGCGAAAGGCTCGTCGAGCAGCAACAGTTTTGGCTCACGGACCAGCCCCCGCGCCAGCGCCACACGCTGCGCTTCGCCACCGGACAAGGTGGCCGGAAAGGCATTCAGCCGATGCGCCAGGCCAACTTCGGTCAAGGCCGCTTCGGCCCGAGCCTTGGCATCGTTGATGCGCAGGCCGAGAACCACGTTTTTCCAGGCGCTTTTCCACGGCATCAGGCGCGGCTCCTGAAACACCGCCGCCCGCGCCACCGGCACACGCAGTTCGCCACTGTCGATCTCGTCCAGCCCGGCCAGGGTGCGCAGCAAGGTGGTCTTGCCAGAGCCACTGGCGCCGAGCAAGGCGACAAATTCACCTGGAGCAATGTCCAGATTCAGCCCGTCGATGACCCGTTGCCGGCCAAACTGACGCACCACGTTGCGCAGTTGCACAGGTGCCTGCCCTGCCTCGGGCGCGACAGTTGAAGTGTTGCGCAAATCGAGAGTCGCCATGTTTTCAATGCCTCACGAAGGTCGGCCGCCAGGCCAGCGCATAGCGCTCCAGCGTACGAATGATGCCGTCGATCACCAAGCCAAGGACGCTGTAGATCAACAGGCAGATAACGATTACATCAGTGCGCATGAAGTCCCGCGCATCGCTGGCCAGATAACCGATGCCAGCGGTGGTGTTGATTTGCTCGACAAAGACCAGGGCCAGCCACGAAATCCCCAGTGAATAACGCAGCCCGACAAAAAACGCAGGCAACGAGCCGGGCAGGATGACGTGCCAGATCAGCTCGCGGCGGCTCAGCCCGAGCGTGTTGGCAGCCTCGATCAGTTTCGGGTCGATATTGCGGATGCCGGAGAACAGGTTCAGGTACACCGGAAAGGTGGTGCCCATGACGATCAGCGCCACTTTGGTGAACTCGCCAATGCCGAACCAGAGGATGAACAGTGGCACCAGTGCCAGCGAGGGAATGGTGCGCATCATCTGCATGGGCGAGTCGAGAACGATTTCGCCGCGTCGGGAAAGCCCGGTCACCAGCGCAGCCACCACGCCAATACTGACGCCGATGCTCAAGCCCAACAGCGCCCGTTGCAATGAAACCCACAAGTGCTGAGCCAGTTCGCCCGAGACGATCATCGACCAGAGCGTACCGCCGATCTGCGACGGCGCGGCAATCACGCGGACTGGCAGCAGCCCGGTTTGTGAGGCCAGTTCCCAGAGCAGCAACAGCGCCAGCGGGCTGAGTAGGCGCAAGACAGAGCCCGGCACTTGCCAGCGCGGGCGACCCGGTTGCGAGGCGCGGCCCTGTGCGGGTTTATTGACCACCAGAAAACCGGGTTCCGCGGGGATGAGTGTTGTGTCAGACATGGGTACATCCTTCCTGGACAAATCGGGCAAGGCGCACCCGATGCATTATGAAGGCCATGTTATGAGCATAAGAACGTCACGTGAAATTCGATTTAGAACTAAGCTAATAGTTAAAATATTTGATCACCAGCCAATACTATAATGCATATTTTTTATAATTAACTTAGACCGAAATCGAATTTCACAGCGTCTGCTCCTTGCCTTTATGGTGCCTCTCGACAAGGTCGAACGGACCTCAACCATTGGCAGGAGTTTTCATGAGCATCGAATTCATTGGCTATATCGCCACGCAACCCGGTTCTGAAATCCACCCGCGCAACGGCGCGACCATCCAGCCCGACTACGTGAAGACCGTGGCCAAGGCTCATGAAGATGCCGGTTTTGATCGCGCACTGATCGCCTACCACTCCAACAGCCCGGACAGCACGCTGGTCGCAGCGCATGCCGCCAGCGTCACTACCAGACTGAAGTTCCTGGTCGCCCATCGCCCGGGCTTCATCGCCCCTACAGTGGCGGCACGGCAGTTCGCGACGCTGGACGTGTTCAATGGCGGCCGCACTGCCGTGCATATCATCACCGGCGGTGACGACAAGGAACTGCGTGCCGACGGCAGCCACATCGGCAAGGACGAACGCTACGCACGCAGCGACGAGTACCTCAGCGTGGTGCGTCAGGAATGGACCAGCGACAAGCCGTTCGATCATAACGGCACCTACTATCAGTTCGAGGGTGCGCACTCACTGGTCAAATCCCCGCAGCAGCCACATATCCCTCTGTACTTCGGCGGTTCCTCGGCAGCGGCAATTGCTGTGGCCGGCAAACACGCCGATGTCTATGCGTTGTGGGGCGAGACATACGAACAGGTCCGTGACGTGGTGAAACAGGTTCGCGCCGAAGCCGCCAGACATGGGCGGACCATTCGTTTCAGCCTGTCATTGCGTCCGATTCTGGCCGAGACCGAGGAACAGGCCTGGGCACGCGCCGACAGCATTCTGGAAAAGGCCAAGGCCCTGGCAGACCGCAACGGCTTCGTACGTCGCGAACCACCGAATGAAGGATCACGCCGTCTGCTGGCCGCCGCAGCACAAGGATCGCGCCTGGACAAGCGCCTGTGGACAGGCATTGCCGGCCTGCTCGGCGCCCAGGGCAATTCGACCTCGCTGGTCGGTACCCCGGAACAGGTCGCTGAAGCGCTGCTGGATTACTACGACCTGGGGATTACCACTTTCCTGATTCGCGGCTTCGATCCATTGGAAGATGCCATCGACTACGGCAAGAAGCTGATCCCGCTGACTCGCGCATTGGTGGCGCAGCGTGAACAGCAGGCTCGTGAACAGGTCGCCTGATTCAACCTATATCCTGCGGGCCGGTCTGACGCCCAGCGCCAGACCGCCTTCCCGCGATGCGGTGTTCAGGCGGCGGCCGAGACCGGCTTGAGCGACCGGGCCACCAGTGCGCCAAAGGCTTCGACCGGCGCTTGCAGGTTACCCAGGAAGCGCGGGTAGAACAGCCACAAGTCCATCACCGGCTTGAAGTCCTTGAGCGGCAACGCCACCAACTGCTCGCGGTGCGCGCTTCGTTCCAGCAACGGCCTGGGCACCAGGCCAAGCCCCATGCCATCGGCCACCAGCCCCAGTTGCAGCTCGGTGCCGAAGGTTTCCAGATTGACCTTCATGCTCAGGCCCTGATCGGTCAGCGTGCGCTGCAAACCTGCACGAAAGCCGCAACCGTCCGGATTCAGCACCCAGCCCTGCTCATAACAGTCTGCCAGCTTGCCGGGCTTTTTCGGCACCAGGCCCTTGGCGCAGACCACCACCAGCTCCATCTTGCCAATCGACTGACCAATGATGTTGTCCGGAAATATCTTGCCTGCCGGAAACAGTGCAGCCGCCGCATCCAGCTCGCCGTTTTCGATCTTGCCGATCAGATGACTGCCCCAACCGGTGCTGACCTGGGCGCGCAGATCGGGAAATTCCCCACGCAATTGCTTGAGCGCATCGAGCAGCACCACGTCACCGATGGTTTGTGGCACGCCCAGACGCAGCAGACCGCTGGGCGGCGTGTCACTGGCCACCAGCTCGCGCAACGAATCCATCTCGCGCAGGATTGCCAGGCACTTCTGGTACACCTGAAGACCCATCGGGGTCGGCTTGAGCGGCTTGGTATTGCGGTCGAACAGCTCGACCCCGAGGGCTTGCTCGAAATTCTGCACCCGGCGCGTGATGGCGGGCTGGGTCAGGTCCAGCGATTCAGCGGCGTGGCTGATCGACTGGCAGCGGATGACTGCAACGAACGCATCGATATCATCAATTTTCATTCGGACCGCACATAAAGAAGAGATTAAACATAGGGAAAAAGCATAGTACCAGCAGGCGCTCATGGATAGCCCGAGCGTAGATTTCGCGGATTACCACAAAGAAGTAAAAGACGTTTTCGTTATAACCTAATCATTAAAAAATAGCATATTAAATATCCATATTATGCTTATATCAAACCATTGCCCGGCCTTGATCTGGAAATGGACATGACTCAGAACCGACACCCGGAACGACTCGGGGCCTTTATCGATGCACTCACCGAACTGCTTGGCAGCGAACCGCACGAAGGCGATCTGTTGCGCCGCGGCGGCAAGCTGCTGGCGCAACTGGTCAGCCACGATGACTGGCTGGCAGAAGAGTTCGCCGTACCCGATGCCAATCGCTACCAGCAATTTTTGCTGCATGTCGATCCACAGCAGCGCTTTTCGGTAGTCAGTTTCGTCTGGGGGCCAGGGCAACGCACGCCGATTCACGACCATCGCGTGTGGGGGCTGATCGGCATGTTGCGCGGCGCGGAAGATTCCCAGGGTTACCTTCGCAACGCGCAAGGACGCCTGGAAACCAGCGGCCCGGCGATTCGCCTGCAACCCGGCCAGGTCGAGGCGCTGTCACCGCACAGCAACGATGTTCATCAGGTCAGCAACGCCTTCAGCGATCAGGTGTCGATCAGCATCCACGTTTACGGCGCCGATATCGGCACCGTGAAGCGTGCGGTCTATGACCTCGACGGCACCGAAAAACTGTTCATTTCCGGCTATTCGAACGCCGCAGCCACTGCCCATCAGGATCAGCCAACAGGGAGCCCGACCCCATGACCACATCTGCCACCCGATCATTCGCCGATATTCGCCAGGCCTTGCTGGACCACCAGGAGCTGGCCTTGGTAGATGTCCGCGAAGAGGCCCCCTTTGCCCAGGCTCATCCACTGTTTGCCGTGAACATCCCGCTGTCGAAGCTGGAGCTGGAGGTTTTCTCCCGCATTCCGCGACGCGACACTGCCGTGACCCTGTACGACGATGGCGAAGGCTTGGCGCAGGTCGCCCTGCAACGCCTGCAGACACTGGGCTACAGCAACGTGAAGCTGCTCGACGGCGGCCTGCAGGGCTGGCGCACGGCTGGCGGCGAACTGTTCATCGACGTGAATGTGCCGAGCAAGGCGTTTGGCGAGCTGGTGGAGCATCACCGCGCCACCCCGTCGCTGGCCGCAGAAGAGGTCAAGCGCCTGCTCGACAGCAATGCCGACGTGGTGGTGCTCGATGCCCGGCGCTATGACGAATACCAGACCATGAGCATTCCCGGCGGCATCAGCGTACCGGGCGCCGAACTGGTGCTGCGGGCACGTGAGCTGGCACCGGATCCCACTACTCGAATCATCGTCAATTGTGCCGGTCGCACGCGCAGCATCATCGGCACCCAGTCACTGGTCAACGCGGGCCTGCCCAATCCGATCAACGCGCTGCGCAATGGCACGATTGGCTGGCTGTTGGCCGGCCAGACGCTGGACCATGGCCAGAACCGGCGCTTTGCGGCCGTCAGTGAAGAGACCCGCGAAACCGCCAGTGCCGATGCACGCAAAGTGGCCGATCGCGCCAGCGTCAAACGTGCCAGCCGTGCTGATCTGCAAAACTGGCAAGCCGATGCGTCACGCACCACTTACCTGTTCGATGTCCGCACCCCGGAAGAGTTTGCCAAAGGCCATCTGCCCGGCGCGCGCTCTACACCGGGCGGGCAACTGGTGCAGGAAACCGATCATTTCGCCAGCGTCCGCGGTGCGCGAATCGCTCTGCTGGACGACGACGGCGTACGCGCCAACATGTCGGCGTCCTGGCTGGCGCAATTGGGTTGGGACGTTTCGGTGCTCGATGACCTGGATGCAGCCGACTTCAGCGAACAGGGCGACTGGGACGCGCCCTTCCCGACGCCACCGCAGGTGGAGGCGATCAGCGTCGAGACCCTCGCCCACTGGCAGACACAGGTCAACGTGGCGGTGCTGGATTTCACCGCCAGCGCCAACTATGTCAAACAGCACATTCCCGGTGCCTGGTGGACCTTGCGCGCCGACCTCAAACAGGCGCTGGGCAAGCTGCCACCCGCTGACCGTTATGTTCTGACCTGCAGCAGCAGCCGTCTGGCGCGCTTTGCCGTAGCCGACCTCGAAGCGTTGACCGACAAGCCGGTGTTTCTGCTCGAAGGCGGCACCGCCAGCTGGATCAAGGCCGGTCTGCCGCTGGAACACGGCGAAAGCCGACTGGCCTCGCCACGCATCGATCGCTACCGCCGCCCGTACGAAGGCACCGACGCCCCGCGCGAAGCCATGCAGGCGTATCTGGACTGGGAATTCGGCCTGGTGGAGCAGCTGGGACGTGACGGCACACACGGGTTTTATGTGATTTGAGCGGACAAACGACCATCGTGCCAATGCTCTGCGTGAGGAACGATGGGTGTCTGGAAGACCAATCAACTCAATGGAGAAACACCTCGATGCTGCTTTTTTTCAAATCCGCCCGCCCCTTTAAAAGCCTGCTGCTGGGCGCACTGCTCAGCCTGCTGGCAGGTCAGCAGGTGCTGGCTGCCGAGCAGGCGCCGCTGCTGGTCGCCAATCAAAAGTCGCTGCTGAAAATCCTGCTGCAGGTCTCCGGAGAGCTCAAAGACGTGCCTTACGAGATCCAGTTTTCCGAATTCCCCTCGGCAAGCCCGCTGGGAGAGGCACTGAATGCGGGCGCGGTGGATATCGGTGCGCTGGGTGATGCGCCTTATGTATTCGCTCTGGGCGCGGGTGCCCCCCTGAAAGTGGTCAGCATCACCCATGCCCAGGGCCGCTTCACCACCGCTGTGCTGGTGCCCAAGGACTCGCCGATCAAGACCGTTGCCGACCTCAAGGGCAAGCGTATCGTTACCGGACGCGGTTCCATCGGCCATTATCTGGCGATCCGCGCCCTGCATGAGACCGGGCTGAAAACAAGTGACGTCACTTTCATCAATCTGCTACCCAGTGAATCGCGTCTGCTGCTGGACAGTGGCGATGCGGACGCCTGGGCGACCTGGGACCCGTACACCACGATCTCCATCACGCAAAGCGACGCGCGGGTGCTGGTCAGCGGCAGCGAGCTGCTGAGCAACCACCTCTACCTTGCCGCAACCAGCAAGGCCATCGAAGGCAAGCGCGCGCAACTGGACGATTTCGTTGCGCGTGTGGAACGCGCCTTCAATTGGTCCAACGCCCATCCCGAGGAGTACGCAGCGGCCCAGGCGAAAGTCACCGGCCTGCCCCTGGCGGTGCATCTGGCGGTAGCCAAGGCGACGAAAATGCAACGTACGCCGATTGACGATCAGATTGTCCAAGGCCTGCAAAACACGGCCGACACTTACCTGGCTGAAGGCATCCTGAGCAAACGGATCGACGTTTCGACAGGCTTCGACAAAAGCTTCAACGCGTCGCGCGCGCAGATCGCGCAGGCCACCGCCCCATAAACGCTGCGACAAGGACACCGCATGACACTCTCGCCCCTGCGCCCTATCCCGCGCCAGTTGCATAACGCGCCCGAGTCCGACGAGGACTTCAGCAAACGGCTGGCGGAACTGACCGCAGCACTGGCCGAAACCGCCGAGCAATACGACATCAGCGCGCAATTTCCCCATGCCAACTTCCAGTTGCTGCACGCTCACGGCCTGCTTGGCCTGACCGTTCCGACCGAACTGGGCGGCGGCGGTGCCGACTTGCCCCGTGCTCAACAGGTGATCAGTGCGGTGGCCAGGGGAGAGCCGTCGACGGCGCTGATTCTGGTCATGCAATACCTGCAGCATTCAAGGCTGCAGGAGAACCGCAACTGGCCAAGCCATCTGCGCGTGCAAGTGGCCGAACAAGCCGTGCGCGAGGGCGCGTTGATCAACGCTCTGCGCGTCGAGCCCGATCTGGGAACGCCCGCGCGGGGTGGCCTGCCAGGCACCATCGCACGCCGCACCGCTCAAGGCTGGCGCATCAGCGGCAGCAAGATCTACTCCACCGGCAGCCACGGTCTGACCTGGTTTGCCGTGTGGGCGCGCAGCGATGACGATGACCCGCTGGTGGGCAGCTGGCTGGTCCACAAGGACACGCCGGGCATCACCGTCGTTGAGGACTGGGATCATCTGGGCATGCGCGCCTCCAGCAGCCACGAAGTCAGATTCGACAACGTGCTGGTGCCACTTGATCACGCCGTCAGCGTCAGCCCGTGGAGCGCCCCACAATCCGAACTGGATGGATCGGGCCTGCTGTGGATGTCGGTGCTGCTGTCGTCGGTCTACGACGGCATCGCTCAATCCGCCCGCGACTGGCTGGTGCACTGGCTGGAACAGCGCACGCCCTCCAACCTCGGCGCGTCGCTGTCGACCTTGCCGCGCTTTCAGGAAACCGTCGGGCAGATCGATACCCTGCTGTTCGCCAATTGCAGCCTGTTGCAATCGGCTGCCCACGGGCACACACCTGCCCAGCACGCCGGGCAGATCAAATACCTGGTGACCGGCAACGCCATCCGCGCGGTAGAGCTGGCCATCGAGGCTTCGGGAAATCCGGGACTGTCACGCAGCAACCCATTGCAGCGCCACTACCGCAACGTCCTGTGCGGTCGGGTGCACACCCCACAGAACGACGCAGTACTGACGGGCGTGGGCAAGGCGGCCTTTGCGGCGCGCAGCAAAGACCATTAACCCCCTGTCAGAGCAGTGAAGGCGGTTCGAACGCCGTCACCGGCGGCAGATCCTGGTCCCATTTGACGATGTCCACCGATGCCGTCTGCGCTGCACAGCCCTGCGACAGGCTGGAGGCGCCCACATCTTCAGTGATCACATTCGGGTTGCCGTGTTTTTCCAGGCTGCCCCGTTCGCCGTGCACCAGCGGGTCGAACCAGGCCCCGGTGGCAATCTGCACTACGCCGGGGCGAATGCCGTCCGAGACGATCACCCCGGCCAGAAACGCGCCCCGCTCGTTGAACACCTTGACCACATCGCCATCGACCAGTCCGCGTGCGCGAGCATCCAGCGGATTAAGGGTCAGCGGCTCGCGCGCCTGAATTTTCGAGGAGCGACTGTAACTGCCGTGGTCGTACTGGCTATGCAGACGGGTTTTCGGTTGGTTGGACAGCAAGTGCAGCGCGTGGGTTGGCCGAGGCTTCTCCAGCCACACCGGGTGACCGGGGCAATCGGCATAGCCAAAGCCTGCGATGCGCTCGGAGAAAATTTCGATGCGCCCGGACGGTGTCGGCAACGGATGCGCGTCTGGGTCTTGGCGAAAGGATTCGAGCAGTATGTTGTCGGTGTACGGGTAGTCTATTTCCAGTAAACCGTCACGCCAGAACTGCTCAAACTCCGGCAGGGTGATGCCAAACGTTTCGGCCCGTTGCCGAGACTCGTCGTAGATAAAGTGCAGCCATTCCTGGGCATCCCGGCCTTCGGTAAACGCCTGTGCCACCCCCAGTCGCTCGGCCAGCGCGGCCAGGATCGAGTAGTCGTCACGCGATTCGCCCACCGGCTCGATCGCCTGCTGCATGGCGATCATGAAGCGGTCGGAGGCCGAACTGCCGATGTCATTGCGCTCCAGAGCCGTGGTGGCCGGCAGTACGATGTCGGCATAGCGCGCCTGGGCGGTCCAGAACTGTTCGTGAACGATGATGGTTTGCGGCAGCTGCCACGCCTCCAGCAGCCGATTGAGGTCCTGATGGTGGTGAAAGATATTGCCACCCGCCCAGTACACCAGGCGAATGTCCGGGTACGTGCGCTGCTGTCCGTTGTAATCGAAGGGTGTGCCGGGATTGAGCAGCATATCCGTCACCCGCGCGACCGGAATGAAGTCCGTGACCGGGTTGCTGCCTTGGGAAAAGCGCGGCCCCGAGAACGCCTTGCGGCCACTGCCGGTGTTGTTCATGCAACCATATCCCAGGCCGAAACCGGCACCGGGCAAACCGATCTGCCCCAACAGCGCGGCCAGGGTCACCGTCATCCAGAAGGGTTGCTCGCCGTGTATCGAGCGCTGCAATGAATAGGCGACGTTGATCATGGTGCGCTTGCTGGCCATGCGTCGTGCCAGCTCGACAATCTGCTGCGCAGGAATATCGGTAAACGCCTCGGCCCAGCGCGGGTCTTTCGGCTGGCCATCGGTGTGGCCCAGCAGATAATCGCGAAAACGCTCATAGCCCACGGTATGGCGCTGGACGAAATCCTCGTTGTGCAGCCCTTCGCTGATCAACACCCAGGACAGCGCCATCATCAACGCCGTGTCGCTGCCGGGACGTACCGCCAGCCACTGGTTATGCGTCGGGCCAACCAGATCGTCACGCAGCGGGCTGACATTGACGAACTGCACGCCCGCGTCGGACATGCGTCGCAGCGCGTCGCCCAACAGATGGTCGCTGGCACCGCCGGGGCTGGTCTGCGCATTCTTGGCGGGCAAGCCACCGAACGCGACGAACAGCTCACAATGCTCGGCCAGGTTCTTCCACGAGGTATGCGCCGCCAGCAGCCAGTCCATGTTGCCGACGATGTGCGGCATCAGCACCCGCCCGGCACCCAGGCTGTAGCTGTCGGTGCTGAACACATAACCGCCGATGCAGTTGAGGAAGCGATGCAACTGGCTTTGTGCGTGATGAAAGCGCCCCGCGCTGCCCCAGCCGTAGCTGCCGCCAAAAATAGCCTGATTGCCGTGTTCGTGCCTGACTCGCTGCAACTCGCTGGCGACCAGATCCAGCGCGACGTCCCAGGAGACCTCGACAAACGGCTCCTGACCACGCAGATCGGGTCGTCCACCGGCCTGCTGAAGAAAACTGCGGCGTATCGCCGGGCGCCTGATGCGGGTCGGTGAGGTAATGGCGTCGGCAACCGAATCGCCTATCGGAGAAGGGTCCTTATCCCATTCTGCAGGCAGCAGCCCGGCCAACTTGCCGCCCTCGACTTGTGGACGATAAGCGCCCCAATGCAGTGATGTGAAACTCATGGTGAAGGCCCCCGGATAAGCGCAGTGGCAGGCGCTCGGTCAGCGCGCGGCCTGCGCCTGATCGGCCAGTGCTGCACTGAACGACTCGTCAAACACGCTGGCAGCAGGATAACGCTTGGTGAGCCCCGCGTTGTTGAAAAAATCGATGGTCTGCTGCGCACCGGCAACTACTTGTGCAGTGATCGGCACGACCACCACCTGAGCACGGGAGAACCAGCGCCGAGCCACCTCGGCATCGGCCTTGGTCAGCGCGGCCCAGGCGTTGGCATAGCGTTCATTGTGCTGCGGATCGCTGACCGACCAGGCGCGGGCGGCCTGCAGGCGCTGCAGGAAATCGCTGATCTGAGTACGCTTGTCCTTGATCGCCTGATCGTTGGCGACGATGAAGCTTTGCGCAGGAATCAAGCCCTCGGCAGTGGCGATAATCCGCGCGCCCTGCCGCTCCTGTTGAGTCACATAGGGTTCCCAGGTGGCAATCGCATCCACCGAGCCGCCATCCAGCGCGTGGGAGGAATCCAGTGCGCTGAGGTAGCGATATTCAACGGCATCGCGGGCGACACCTGCCTTGTCCAGTGCAGTGAGCATCAGTTGCTGGCTGAACGAACCTTTCCAGATGGCGACTTTCTTGCCCGCCAGATCCGCCACGGTCTTGATCGGCGAGTCCTTGCGCACAACGATGGCAACGCCGTCGAGATTCTGCCGTGACACTCCGATCACCTTGATCGGAGCGCCCAGCGCGCCCATGAACAGCGCAGGCGAATCACCCAGCAAGCCGATGTCCAGGCTGCCGACGTTCAAGGCCTCGGCGACCGGCGAGCCTGCGGTGAACTGCTTCCATTCCAGTTCGTAAGGCAAATTCTCAAGCACCCCGGCGGCTTCCATCACGGTACGCGCGCTGTAGCTCTGATCGCCGACGATCAGATTGGCCGCCTGGGTATTGAGCGAGGCCACAAGGCCCAGCGCCAGCCCCTTCAGCAAGCGTTGGCTCCAAAGGACGAGGGTCGTTGGCACAGGTATGTTCTCCACAGGCATTGGGCAAATCGAAATGATCGGAAACGACCCTAACACCCGAACAAAAATTAGCTAAATTCATTTTTGTTCTAGCCTAAGATGCAAATTAATCATCAACAGATCGGCCGCCAGCCTGCTTCAAGCTGGCCGATCATTCAGCTCAATGCCTGACTCCAGACGCTCGCGCAGAAACTCGATGAATGCCTGCACCGGTCGCGACGCCTGACGGTGTTGCGGGTAAACCGCTGACAGCGTCAAGGGCTCGGTGCGCAGCTCCTCCAGCACCCGCACCAGGCTGCCGTCGCGCAACGCCGCGCCAACAATGAAGGTCGGCAAATAGGTGATGCCCAGCCCGGCAATCGCCGATTCCCTCAGCAACTCGCCATTATTGGCACGCATGCGCCCGCTGACATTGAGGGTCAAAGGCTTGTCGTGCCCCTGAAAACGCCATTGCGCCTGACGGCTGTGGCCATAGGGCAGGCAATCATGGGTGTGCAGGTCTTCGGGCCTTTGTGGTGTGCCGCGCTCGGCCAGGTACGCCGGACTGGCGCAATACACCCGGTCGATCGAGGCAATGCGCCGGGCGATCAGGCTGGAATCTTCCAGCACCCCGATACGCAGCACCACGTCGTAGCCTTCGCTGATCACATCCACCGGACGATCACTCAGGTCCACTTCCACCGCCACCTCGCGATAGCGCTGCAAAAACAGCGGTAGCAGGCACGCCAGGTGCGTAACGGCAAACGACAGCGGCGCACTCACGCGCAAGGTGCCACGCGGTTCGTTGTTCTGCCCGGCGATGCCCTGCTCCACCTGTTCCAGCTCGGCCAGCAGGCGCAGGGCGGATTCGTAGTAACTCTGCCCCAACGGCGTGACATCCAGACGTCGCGTCGAACGGTTGAGCAGGCGTACGCCCAGCCGCTCCTCCAGTTGCATCAGGCGCCGGCTGACAAACTGCTTGGACAGGCCCAGCTTGTCGGACGCGGCGGTCAGGCTGCCTGACTCCATCACCTGGCAGAACATGCGCATGTCTTCGAAAGGGTTCATATGTTGCGACCTGATCAAGCGCTAATGGCGTTCGGCAGAGCGTAACGCAGCGCTGGGTACTGTCAACCTCAGCGAGACAGTTATTCATATTTCAGCTACTTATTGCGACAGTCGATAAGCCGTACTCTTGCTCCTACGTGATCGATTGCTGAATGTGCAGCGTCGATAGATGGAGAAAGAATCATGCTGACTCTTCGCAAAGCCTCTGATCGTGGTGCAGCCGACCACGGCTGGTTGAAATCCTTTCACACCTTTTCCTTTGCCGGCTATCGCAATCCGCAGGAACAGGGTTTTTCCGACCTGCTGGTGATCAACGACGACCGTGTCAGTGCAGGCAAAGGCTTCGGTCAGCATCCTCACCGGGACATGGAGATCTTTTCCTATGTGCTGGAAGGCGCGCTGGAACACAAGGATACACTGGGCACTGGCTCGGTGATTCGCCCTGGCGACGTGCAGTTGATGAGCGCCGGCACGGGTGTGGCACACAGCGAGTTCAACCATTCGCAGACCGAGGGCGTGCATTTTCTGCAGATCTGGATCGTGCCGAATGTTGCAGGCGCGGCGCCCGACTATCAGGAGAGGCATTTCAGCCCGGAGCAGAAACGCGGCCGCTTGCAACTGATCATTTCGCCCGAAGGCGAGAACGGTGCGCTCAAGGTGCGCCAGGACGCTCGAGTGTATGCCGGTCTGTTCGATGGCGATGAAAGCGCGACCCTGAAGCTGGCAGCCAACCGCTATGCCTACGTACACGTTGCCCGTGGCAGTGTGGTGCTCAACGGCGAGCAACTGGGTGAAGGGGATGGCGTGCGTGTACGCGAAGAACAGATTCTGAGCCTGAGCGCAGGGGTTGACGCAGAGGTGTTGGTGTTCGACATGCGAGCAAACGAATTGCCGCAGATGCCTCGAGCCTGAAATGAAAAAACGCCGCTCTTAGAGTGGCGTTCCTTTATATAACGTTAAAACATCTGGCTTAAAACGCACAAACAAAAACGCCGCTCTGTTGAGCGGCGTTTTTGTGAATTTGGAGCGGGAAACGAGACTCGAACTCGCGACCCCGACCTTGGCAAGGTCGTGCTCTACCAACTGAGCTATTCCC
>NZ_CDRVEU010000020.1:0-14054 GCF_977070315.1 Plantibacter cousiniae (nom. nud.)
AAACGCAGCCAATGCATTGAATGTACCGCCCTCTTCGCGGACAAGTCCGCTCCTACAGGGCACCGCAGACTCCCACAAGGCTTGATGCTGTGTGCGCTCCCGTGGGAGCGAGCTTGCTCGCGAAGGCTATATTCCAAACGCAGCCAACGCAGTGAATGTACCGCCCTCTTCGCGGACAAGTCCGCTCCTACAGGGCACCGCAGACTCCCACAGGACTTGATGCTGTGTGCGCTCCCGTGGGAGCGAGCTTGCTCGCGAAGGCTATATTCCAAACGCAGCCAATGCATTGAATGTACCGCCCTCTTCGCGGACAAGTCCGCTCCTACAGGGCACCGCAGACTCCCACAGGGCTTGATGCTGTGTGCGCACTTGCTCGCGAAGGGGCCGGTACAGCCACTGAAGATTTACTGATCAGGCAGACCGTCTTCGCGAGCAAGCTCGCTCCCACAAGATACCTCGTGCTTCCGTGGGAGCGACCGGGGCGGCGATCCGCCTTGCTCGCGAAGGGGCCAGTCGTGCTTTCTACATTCGAGAAGGCATTTCAGACCAGTACGATCTGGTTCTTGCCCTGGCGCTTGGCCTGATACATCGCGGCGTCGGCGCGGCCGTAGAGGGTTTCGAGGCTTGGGTCGTCCGCGCCCAGGTTGGTCAGGCCCTGGCTGGCGGTGATACTGAAGGTGGTGCCGCCGGACTGGAAATTCTGACGCTGGATCTCGCGTTGCAGGCGCTCCGCGATCTGCATGGCCATGTCCGGCGCGCAACCGGGGAATACTGCGGCGAACTCTTCACCACCGATACGCCCGAACAGGTCACCACGCCTCAATGCCGAACGACCGCTTTCGGCGATGCGTTGCAGCACGGTATCGCCTTCCTGATGGCCGTAGGTGTCGTTCACCAGCTTGAAGTCATCGATGTCCAGCAGCAAAAACGCCAGCGGCGTACCGTTGAGGCGAGCCAGTTCGAACTCGCGCTGGGCGCATTCGAAAAAGTGCCGGCGGTTGCTGCTCTGGGTCAGCACATCGGTGGTCGCCAGGCGTTGCAGCTCATCCTCGAGGTGCTTCTTCTCGGTGATGTCTTCGGCGATGCCCACCACGATCAGACGCTGGCTGGCGTCGGCGCGATGACTGACGAAGCATTTATCGCTGAGCCAGCGTACTTCGCCATCCGCACGAATGATCCGGTACTCCCGGTCCTCGATCGAGCCTTTCTCGATGACCTCGTTCAGGCTGCGCTCGGCGTAGTTCAGGTCATCGGGGTAGATGCTGTCGCGCCACTCACTGTAGTCAGCCAGCAGCAGGCCCGCCGAACGACCGAAGATGCGCTCGTAGGCCGGGCTGACATAGATCATGTGCTGGGTTTCCCAGTCAAACGCCCACAAAACAGCGTTCACGCTCACCAGCAACGAGCTGAACAATTGTTCGCGCTCGCTCAGACGTGCGACTTCTGCCTGAGCGTGCATCAGGGCTAACAGGGTTTCTGCGGCTGCGGGCATATCAGTGATCGGTGAGCCGGGTAGGGAAGTGAAAGGCTGCTTTTCCATAAGAACCATCTCAAACGTTTACGGCCAGTAAGGCGCCCTATCCCGATTGGCGAGAAAGTTGATGAGATAGACGGGGAGGGGATAAGTTCCGGGACCGGCGCGCCAGGGGATGGCGCGCCGATCAACGGTTCAGGCGTGTGCGGGGCGTAGCGAGTAGGTTTTCAGCTGGTCGGCGAACTCGCGCAGGGACTGAATACCGCTGGCTTCGGCCTCGTGAATCCACTCTTTCATGGCCGACAGCATGTCGTGACCGTTGCTGCTGGTCTTGACCCAGATCTGTTGCAACGCGAGGCGTTTTTCGTAGATCACTTTCAGCGCATGGCTGTGTTCCAGCATGGTCTGGATGCGCAGGTGATGCCTGTCATCGAGCAGGCTGGTCTCACGCGACAGCAGGCGCTTGGCACGACGGAACTGATGACGCACCGACTCGTCGGCCTTGCCGAGTTCCTGAGTAACCAGCGGCGCGATGACCAGCTTGCGGTACTGCGCCATGATCTGGAAACGGTTGTTGAGGATCGCCATCGCGGTGTCCATGTCCATATGGCCCTTGCCTTCGACCCGATGGGCGATAGGCGCGACCCGCTGGACCTTGGCCAGACCCAGGAAGCTAAACACTTTGATCCATGCCCAGCCCATGTCGAACTCCCAGGGCTTGACCGACAGCTTGGCCGAGTTGGGGTAGGTGTGGTGATTGTTGTGCAGTTCTTCGCCGCCGATCACGATGCCCCACGGCACCAGATTGGTGGCTGCATCGCGGCACTCGAAGTTGCGATAGCCAACCGCATGACCCAACCCGTTGACCACACCGGCAGCCCAGAAGGGAATCCACATCATCTGCACGGCCCAGACCGTGATACCGAGCGCGCCAAACAGCGCCACGTCGATGACCGCCATCAAAGCGATGCCCAGCAGCTTGTAGCGCGAGTACAGATTGCGCTCGATCCAGTCTTCCGGGCAGTTCTTGCCGTAGATCCGCAGGGTGTCCTGGTTCTGCGCTTCCTCGCGGTACAGCTCTGCGCCCTTGCGCAGTACCGTAGACAGACCCTTGACGACCGGGCTGTGCGGATCGTCGACGGTTTCGCATTTTGCGTGGTGTTTGCGGTGGATGGCTGTCCACTCGCGGGTGTTCTGGGCCGTGGTCAGCCACAGCCAGAAGCGGAAGAAGTGTTTCAGACCCGCATTGAGCTCCAGGGAGCGGTGGGCTGAATAGCGGTGCAGATAGACCGTAACGCCAATGATCGTTATATGGGTCATGACCAGCGTGACCGCTATTAACTGCCAGACGGAAAGGTCGAGCAAACCGTTGTACCACATAGGCTGTTTGGCCCTCGTAGAAATACCTGTGAAGAAAAAAGTCGCAACGGCATTATCACTGACATGGCTCAGAAAACCAGTCACCCTTGCAGATAAGCGTCGCAGGATGTTTCTTGCTTTATAATCCAGACCTTTCGTAAGGCTCGGTTTTTTATGTCCGATTATTCCCGTAACGCGCTGCGAACCGCCGTTCTGTATGGGCTGCTGTCGATTCTGTGGTTCGCGACAGGCAGCGCCCTGCTGTCTTTTTTCGTCAAGGATCCGGCTCGACTGTCCGTCGGACAACAGATGATCGGTTACGGCTGGGCGTTGCTCAGCACCGTCATGATCTTCATTGCACGTGACAAATTGAAGGCCATCGTCGGCGGCGAAGCGCTGTTCGAGCGCCAACAACAGGACTATGACCGGCTGCTGCTGGCGGCGGTAGTGTTCGACAGTACGCGTGAGGGCGTGCTGGTCAGTGATGCCGAAGGGCGTATTGTCCATGTAAATCGTGCGTTTGTGGACATCACTGGCTATCAGGCCGACGAGGTGCTGGGTTTCAACCCCAGCAAGTTCAAGTCCGGTCGTCATGGCCCCGAGTTTTATCGGCAGATGTATCACTCACTGCAGAGTGCCGGGCAGTGGAGCGGAGAGATCTGGAACCGGCGCAAAAGCGGCGAGATCTATCCGCAATGGCAAACCATCCGCTGCATCAAGGGTGAAGACGGGCAGGCCAGGCATTTTGTGGCGGTGTTTTCCGATATTACCGCCATCAAGCGCTCCGAGCAGGAGCTGGCGCAACTGGCCCATTACGATGCGCTGACCGAGTTGCCCAATCGTCTGCTGCTGACCGACCGTATCAGCCAGGCGCTGACCTCGGCGCGCTCCAGCAAGCGCGGCTGTGCGCTGCTGGTGGTCGACCTGGACAACTTCAGAAACATCAACGACAGCCTTGGCCATAACATCGGCGACGAAGTGCTCAAGGCGGCAGCCGAACGTCTCAATGCGCTGGCCGACAGCGGTATGACGGTCTCGCGGCTGGGCGGTGACGAATTCGCGCTGCTGGTCAAAAACTGTACGCACATGGTGCATGCCGCAGCGCTCGCGCAGCAGGTGATCAGTGCCTTCAAAGCGCCGTACCCGATTGGCGGGCATCAGTTGTTCGTCACTGCCAGTATCGGTATCAGCCTGTTTCCCGGTGACGCGCTGACGGCCGAGCAATTGTTGCGCAATGCCGACTCGGCGCTGTTCAAGGCCAAGACCGATGGCCGCGAAGGGTTTGCGCTGTACACCGAAGAGCTGACCGCCCACGCCCAGCAGCGGGTGCAACTGGCCAGCGAGCTGCGCCAGGCCATCGAGCAGGACCAATTGCGGGTGTTCTACCAACCGGTTTACGACCTGGTAACCGGACGTATTTGCGCGGTCGAAGCGCTGGTGCGCTGGCAGCACCCGACTCGTGGCATGGTTTCGCCCGGCGATTTCATCCCTATCGCCGAGCAGAACGGGCTCATCGCCGATATCGATGCCTGGGTATTGAATACTGCCTGTCGGCAAATGCAGGCATGGCTGGCAGAAGGCGTCTCGATTGCGTCCGTCGCGGTCAACGTGTCCAGCCGCCTGTTCAGTCGTGGTGATGTCGATCGGCGAGTGGCTGAGGTCTTGAACGAGACCGGCCTCGATCCGGCATTTCTTGAGCTGGAAGTCACTGAAAGTGCAGTCATGGAGGACCCTGAACAGGCCATCAAGCAATTGCATCGCCTGCGTGAACTGGGCCTGAGTCTGGCCATCGATGACTTCGGCACAGGCTACTCATCGCTGCTGCGGCTCAAGAGCATGCCGGTGCAGAAGCTCAAGATTGACCAGGGTTTCGTGGCCGGGCTGCCGGGCGACGTGGATGACATCGCGATTGTACGGACGGTCATCGCGCTGGCTTCGAGCCTGGGCATGCGTGTACTGGCGGAGGGGATCGAACACGCCAGTCAGGCTTCATTCCTGTTAAGCAACGGTTGCGAGTTGGGCCAGGGCTACTGGTTTGCCCGGCCCATGGCGGCACAGTCGATTGACTGGACGCACGCGCCCGCGTTCAACTAGTTCAGGCCCTCACTGATAACGCGGGTCAGGGTGTGCAATGCACCCTGAGTGGCTCCCACCCTTATAAAGTCTTTTTGGTTATATCTGCATTCTTAAATAGTCTTTTTAAGAATATCCGCACCTCACTATTATTGCCTCACCGCCATACGCCATCGCCCCCAGTCGCGACGGCAGGCCCCTCACTTCTCAAGGATTAAGACAATGAGCGCATCTCTACGTAGTGTTGACGGTCAGGACGAAGCAGCCATTCTGCGTGAAATTCAGAGTGCGTTGCGTGACCTGCGTTTTGGTGCCGTCGAAATCACCGTGCACAACGCACAGGTGGTGCAGATCGAGCGCAAGGAAAAGTTTCGTTTGCAGAACCCTGCCAAACACAACTGAAGCGGCAATCACCCGACTGGTCAACCGGAGGGTTTCATCCTGACTCCTGATACCCCCCTGAAAAACAGCAACGCGCCCGTGCGAATGCCGTTCTGACGCGCCAAGAAATCAAAAAAGCCAACACACAGCATTTCCAGGAGCTTCAATCTATGTCCATTCGCCGTTTTGCGCTGGCGGCTCTCGCCAGTGCTGTTTTCGCAGGCTCGGCTGTCGCCAAGGATTACGAACTGCTCAACGTGTCCTACGATCCGACCCGCGAGCTGTACCAGGATTACAACGCAGAATTCGTCAATTTCTGGAAAAAATCCCATCCGGACGACAAGGTCGAGATCAAGCAATCCCACGGCGGCTCGGGCAAGCAGGCGCGTGGCGTGATTGATGGCCTGCGCGCTGACGTAGTGACCCTGGCACTGGCCGGTGATATCGACGAAATCGCCAGGCTCGGCAAGACGCTGCCCGAAAACTGGCAGACCCGTCTGCCGGACGCGAGCACGCCGTACACCTCGACCATCGTGTTTCTGGTGCGCAAGGGCAACCCGAAAGGCATCAAGGACTGGGGCGACCTGACCAAGAAAGGCGTCTCGGTGATCACACCGAACCCGAAAACCTCCGGCGGTGCGCGCTGGAACTTCCTGGCCGCCTGGGCCTACGGCCTGAAAGCGGGCGGCGGTGACGAAGCCAAGGCCAAGGAATACGTGCAGACACTGTTCAAGCACGTGCCGATCCTGGATACCGGCGCACGCGGTTCGACCATCACCTTCGTCAACAACGGTCAGGGTGACGTGCTGCTGGCGTGGGAAAACGAAGCGTTCCTGGCGTTGAAAGAAGACGGCGGCAAGGACAAGTTCGACATCGTCGTACCTTCGCTGTCGATCCTTGCCGAACCTCCCGTCGCCGTGGTCGACAAGAACGCCGAGAAGAAGGGCAACACCGAAATCGCGACTGAATACCTCAAGCACCTGTACAGCAAGGAAGGTCAGGAAATTGCTGCGAAAAACTTCTATCGTCCACGTGATGCCGAAGTGGCCGCCAGGTACGAGAAGCAATTCCCGAAACTCGATCTGGTGACTATCGACAAAGACTTTGGTGGCTGGAAAACTGCGCAGCCGAAGTTTTTCAATGACGGCGGCGTTTTCGACCAGATTTATCAGGCGCAATAAGCCGAAATGAGGATGCCGCCCGAGCGGCATCGCAGGCTTGGCCAAACAGCCCGGATTAACCTCCGGGCTTCGTGCAAGTGAAACCAGGGACTTTTATGTCGCGTCGTATTTCCCCCGTCATACCCGGCTTCGGGCTGACGCTGGGCTACACCTTGGTGTACCTCAGTCTGATTGTGCTAATACCGCTCGCCGCCATGTTCGTACATGCCGCGCAGCTCACCTGGGATCAGTTCTGGACCATCATCACGGCACCACGCGTGATCGCGGCACTCAAGCTGAGCTTCGGCACCGCCTTTTACGCAGCCCTCATCAACGGTGTGATCGGCACACTGCTGGCCTGGGTGCTGGTGCGCTACACCTTCCCCGGGCGCAAGGTCATCGATGCGATGATCGATTTGCCATTCGCCCTGCCCACCGCAGTGGCCGGTATCGCCCTGACAGCGCTGTACGCGCCCAACGGCTGGGTCGGCCAGTTCGCGGCTGATCTGGGTTTCAAGATCGCCTACACCCCGCTGGGTATCACCCTGGCGCTGACCTTCGTCACCCTGCCGTTCGTGGTGCGCACCGTGCAGCCTGTGCTGGCCGATATTCCCAAGGAAGTCGAAGAGGCCGCTGCCTGCCTGGGCGCGCGTCCGTTACAGGTGTTTCGCCACATCCTCGTGCCGGCGTTGCTGCCTGCCTGGCTGACCGGCTTTGCCCTGGCGTTTGCCCGTGGCGTGGGCGAGTACGGTTCGGTGATTTTCATCGCCGGCAACATGCCGATGAAAACCGAGATCCTGCCGCTGCTGATCATGGTCAAGCTCGACCAGTACGACTACACCGGCGCAACCGCTATCGGCGTGATGATGCTGGTGGTGTCCTTCATTCTGCTGCTGCTGATCAACCTGCTGCAGCGGCGCATTGAAACCCCATCCTGAGGAGGCGCAGAACATGTCTTATCCATCTGTTTCAGCCGCCGCCTCTGCCAACGCCGCCCGTCGTGGCAGCGCGGTGTCGCGACGCATTCTGATCGGCCTGTGCTGGCTGGTGTTCGTCCTGTTTCTGGGGCTGCCACTGTTCATCGTGGTGTCCCAGGGCCTGAAAAACGGTCTGGGCGCGTTCTTTACCGCGATCCTCGAGCCGGACGCGCTGTCGGCGTTGAAGCTGACGGTTATTGCGGTACTGATCTCGGTGCCGCTCAATCTGGTGTTCGGCGTCAGCGCCGCATGGTGCGTGAGCAAATACTCGTTCCGTGGCAAGAGCATTCTGGTCACGCTGATCGACCTGCCGTTCTCGGTGTCGCCGGTCATCGCCGGTCTGGTTTACGTGCTGATGTTCGGCGCGCAGGGGCTGTTCGGGCCGTGGTTGCAGGATCACGACATCCAGATCGTCTTCGCCCTGCCGGGCATCGTGCTGGCGACCATTTTCGTCACTGTGCCGTTCGTTGCGCGCGAACTGATCCCGCTGATGCAGGAGCAGGGCACTCAGGAAGAAGAGGCCGCACGGCTGCTGGGCGCCAATGGCTGGCAGATGTTCTGGCACGTCACGGTGCCGAACATCAAATGGGGCCTGATCTACGGCGTGGTGCTGTGTACGGCACGGGCGATGGGTGAGTTTGGCGCGGTGTCGGTGGTTTCCGGGCACATTCGCGGCGTCACCAACACCCTGCCGCTGCACGTCGAAATCCTCTACAACGAGTACAACCACGTTGCCGCCTTTGCCGTGGCGAGCCTGTTGCTGATCTTGGCGCTGTTCATCCTGCTGCTCAAGCAGTGGAGCGAATCCCGCATTAACCGTCTGCGCCATAACGCGGCGGAGGAATAATCATGTCGATCGAAGTCCGTAACGTCAGCAAGAACTTCAACGCCTTCAAGGCCCTGAACAACATCAGTCTGGACATCCAGAGTGGCGAGCTGGTGGCGTTGCTCGGCCCGTCAGGCTGCGGCAAGACCACCCTGCTGCGCATCATTGCCGGTCTGGAAACCCCGGATGACGGCAGCATCGTGTTCCATGGCGAGGATGTGTCCGGCCACGACGTGCGTGATCGCAACGTCGGGTTCGTGTTCCAGCATTACGCGCTGTTCCGCCACATGACGGTGTTCGATAACGTCGCGTTCGGCCTGCGCATGAAGCCTAAACGCGAGCGCCCGAACGAGACACGGATCGCCGAGAAGGTCCATGAGCTGCTGAACATGGTGCAGCTGGACTGGCTGGCCGACCGTTATCCGGAGCAGCTGTCGGGTGGACAGCGCCAGCGCATCGCCCTGGCCCGCGCCCTGGCGGTCGAGCCAAAAGTGCTGCTGCTGGACGAGCCGTTCGGGGCGCTGGACGCCAAGGTCCGCAAGGAGCTGCGTCGCTGGCTGGCGCGCCTGCACGAGGACATCAACCTGACCTCGGTGTTCGTGACTCACGATCAGGAAGAGGCCATGGA
This sequence comes from Plantibacter cousiniae (nom. nud.), assembly GCF_977070315.1. NCBI lineage: Bacteria > Bacillati > Actinomycetota > Actinomycetes > Micrococcales > Microbacteriaceae > Plantibacter > Plantibacter cousiniae (nom. nud.). The sequence goes on from NZ_CDRVEU010000020.1 coordinate 8,879, forward strand.
AGTGGCCGATCGCATCGTGGTGATGAACAAGGGCGTGATCGAGCAGATCGGCTCGCCGGGCGAGGTCTACGAGAACCCGTCCAACGACTTCGTCTACCACTTCCTCGGCGACTCCAATCGCCTAAGCCTGGGCGAGGAGGGTCACCTGCTGTTCCGTCCGCATGAGGTGTCGCTGTCCCGCCAGGAAATCGAAGACCATCACGCCGCCGAAGTCCGCGACATCCGCCCACTGGGCGCGACGACGCGGGTCACCCTGAAAGTGGAAGGGCAGAGCGAACTGATCGAGGCCGAAGTGGTGAAAGACCACGACAGCCTGGTGGGCCTGGCCAAGGGCGAGACGCTGTTCTTCAAACCGAAGGTCTGGCAGAAGCTTTAAGCCCGCCCTCCAGCTATCATTCCCATGCTCCGCGTGGGAATGCCCTTCTGGACGCTCTGCGTCCTCGGGCTGTTATCGCACGGACAACGCCAGCATGAACGCCGCGACGATGCCGCACACGGCGAACAGTTGTTGCAGGCGTGGGCCGGCGAGGTAGCGGGCGACTTGTCTGCCGATGATCAGGCCGACGACTGCACCCAGCGCAAACGGCGCACCAACCGCCCAGTGTATCATCCCGCTCAGTGACGCGGTGATAACGCTACCCATCGAAACCAGGGCGATCACGGCCAGTGACGTCGCCACGACACTCTTCATGTCCAGGTCGCTGTAGCGGGTCAACGCCGGAATGATCACGAACCCGCCGCCAACCCCCAACAAACCAGACAGCAACCCGGAGCCCACGCCGGTCAGCGTCAGTGCGCGCAGGCAGGGCATGGTCCAGCGCAGGCGGCCCTGCAACGGGTTGAGCACGCAGGGCAGGATCTCTGCGCGCGGCGCCGGCTTTCCGTGGCGCAGTTCGCGGCTGGCCCTGATGAACATGCGTCCACAGGCGTACAGCAGCACAACCGAAAAGACCAAGGCCAGCGGCGTATTGGGCAGTCGATGAGCGAGCCACAGGCCCAGAGGCGCCATCAGTACACCAATGGACGCGATGTACCCGGCCGCACGATAGCGGACTATACCCTGGCGCAGCCCCAGCACCGCACCGATCCCCGCCGCCAGCCCTACGGCCAGCAGACCGACAGGCGCGGCTTCGACAATCGACAGACCGAGACCGAAGACCAGCAGCGGCACGGCGAGAATGCCGCCCCCCGCTCCGGTCAGCGCCAGTACCATGCCGATGATGGTTCCCAGACCAACGCCCAGTAACTGATGCTCATCCATGCCGGGTGTCAGCCTTTTTCGGTTTGGCCAGCCATTCACGGCCCTTGAGCATGCCATGCCAGTACAGCGCGGGCAGCACTCGCGCTTTCAACCACCAGGCCAGTCGGGTCGGCTGGCGACCCTCCAGCAGCCAGCGCGGAAAGCTCGGCGCGACCTTGCCGCCATAGGTGAATTCGGCCAGCACAATGCGGCCTTTCTCGACCGTCAACGGGCACGAGCCATAACCGTCATACACAGCGGATTCACCCCGACGACCCAGCGCGACCAGCACATTGTTGGCCACCACCGGCGCCTGCTTGCGTGCCGCTGCAGCGGTCTTGGCATTGCTGGTATTGGTGACATCGCCCAAGCCATGCACATTGGCGAACTGGCGGTGCTTCAGCGTGGCAGGGTCCACGTCCACCCAGCCTGCGGCATCGGCCAGCGGGCTGCTGCGGATGAAGTCGGGGGCAATCTGCGGCGGCACTACGTGCAACATTTCGAAGCTTTGCTCGACGGTCTCGCTGCTGCCATCGGCCTGTGTGCGAATGAACGTGGCGCGCTTGCCAGGCCCGTCGACGGCGACCAGCCGATGGCTGAACTTGAGGTCGATGGCGTAGCGCTCGACGTACTTCATCAGCGCTGGCACATAGTCGGCGACACCGAACAGCACGCCACCGGCGTTGTAGAACTGCGTATCGATCTGCGCGAGACGACCGCTTTTCAACCAGTGATCGCAGGACAGGTACATCGCCTTCTGTGGCGCACCGGCGCACTTGATCGGCATGGGCGGCTGAGTGAACAGCGCGCGGCCCTGTTTCAGGTTCTGCACCAGCTTCCAGGTGTAGGGCGCCAGGTCATAGCGATAGTTGGAGGTCACGCCATTGGCCCCGAGCGTTTCCACCAGCCCGTCGATGGCCGACCAGTCCAGCTTCAGGCCGGGGCAGACCACCAGTTGCTGATAACCGAGCACGCGGCCGTCGCCCAGCGTCAGCGCATTGTGCTGCGGCTCGAAGGTCGCTACTGCAGCCTTGATCCACTGCACGCCTTTTGGAATCAGCGAAGCCATGCTGCGCGCCGTCGACTGCGGGGTGAAGATCCCCGCACCGACCATGGTCCAGCCGGGCTGGTAATAATGGGTATCGGCAGGGTCGACCAAAGTGATTTGCAGGGTAGCGTCCCGGGCGAGCAGGCTTGCGGCAGTGGCGATACCGGCAGCACCGCCACCGACGATCAGGATCTGACAGGTTGTTGTCGAAGCATTCATCACAGGGTTTCCCAAGGCGGGCAGCGGTCAAAGGGCATTGAGCGGGATCTTCAGGTAGACGACGCCGTTGTCTTCCGGCTCGGGAAAGTGTCCGCAGCGCATGTTGACCTGCACCGCAGGCAGCATCAGCACCGGCATGTCCAGCGTCGCGTCGCGGGCTTCGCGCATGCCGACGAACGCGTCTTCATCCACACCGTCGTGCACATGGATATTGCTGGCGCGCTGTTCGGCAACCGTGGTCATGTATTTCAGCTCACGGCCATTGGGCAGGTAGTCGTGGCACATGAACAGCAGGGTCTCCGGCGGCAGCGCCAGCAGTTTCTTGATCGAGCGATACAGCGTGCGCGCATCGGCCCCCGGGAAGTCACACCGGGCGGTGCCGTAATCAGGCATGAACAGCGTATCGCCGACAAACGCGACCGTGGCGTCACCGACTTGCACCAGATAACTCATGCACGCCGGCGTGTGCCCGGGCGTGTGCATGGCCTTGACCTCAAGCGTACCGAGGGCGAACGACGCGTTGTCTTCCAGCAGCACATCGAACTGGCTGCCATTGCGCGCAAAGTCAGGCGGCGCGTTGAACAGCGTGCCGAAGGTTTCCTGCACGGCGGTGATATGGCTGCCAATGACAATTTGCCCACCCAGCCTCTGTTTCAGATACGGCGCTGCCGAGAGGTGATCAGCGTGCACGTGGGTTTCGAAAATCCACTGCACCGAGGCGCCCAGCGCCTGCGCCCGTTCGATCATCCGGTCGGCAGACTCGGTCCTGGTGCGGCCGGACTTGGGGTCGTAATCGAGCACGCTGTCGATCAGCGCACATTGCTTGCTGTGCAGGTCCATCACCAGATAGCTGATGGTCCAGGTATGCGTGTCGAAGAGCGCTTCGACATGGAGTTTTTCACCGATGATCATGTGCAATTCCCATGGCTGTAAATCGCCTCAAGGCCCGTTTGGCCAGGCCGGACGGTTGGCAGTCGTTGCCATGATGTCTCAATAACCATGCCAATCACTGCAAAGCCTGTTCAGCCCAGTAAATAAAGGCATTAGGAATTCTTAAGAGCACCTGGATCAACTGACAAACCTGCGGACTGCCACATTCTGGCAGTCATTTGGCAGTCCATGGCACACGCTGGCAGACGGATGGGTTAAGCTGCGCCCAGCCCACAGGAGCACCCATGAACCTCATCGCCACCGATTTTCCCGGCAGTCGCATGCAGTCGCTGGTGTCATACCTCGAACATGATCTGCGACCGACCATCGTGCTCGACACCGACTACAACATCATTGCCGCCAACACCGCCTACCAGCGCCAGTTCGGCGTCGAAGGCACGCCGCATGTGGGCGAGAAGTGTTATCGGGTGTCGCATCAGTTTGCGGTGCCGTGCGATCAGGCCGGCGAGCATTGCCCGATGCGCAAGGCCCATGAAACACGGCTTCCGGAGCGTCTGCTGCACATTCATCACACACCGCGCGGCCCCGAGCATGTGGATGTCGAGCTGCGGCCGATTCTCGATGATCAGGGTGAGGTGATCGCTTATGTCGAGCGACTGAGCTCGGTGGCGGTGGCATCCGTCCAGCCGCAGCAACATGGGCTGGTAGGGCGCTCGGCGGCGTTCAAGGAGGTGTTGAGCGCTCTGCAACGTGCGGCGCCCGCGCAGATTCCGGTGTTACTGCAGGGCGAGTCGGGGACCGGCAAGGAATTGTTCGCGCGCGCACTGCACGCCAGCAGCGCCAGGTCCGCCGGGCCGCTGGTGGTGGTCGACTGCACGGGGCTTACCGAAACCCTGCTGGAGAGCGAGCTGTTCGGCTATGAGAAGGGCGCGTTCACTGGCGCATTGCAGCGCAAGACCGGTCTGGCTGAAGCCGCTCATGGCGGGACGCTGTTTCTTGATGAGATTGGTGAGGTGCCGCTGGCCATGCAGGTCAAGCTGTTGCGGCTGATCGAATCGGGCAGTTTTCGTCCGGTGGGCAGCCTGCGCACGGTGCACTCGGATTTTCGGCTGGTGGTGGCCACGCACAAACCGCTCCGGGAGATGGTCGCCGACGGAAGCTTTCGTCAGGATTTGTTTTACCGCATCAGCGCCTTTCCGATTCGCCTGCCGGCCCTGCGTGAACGCAGTGATGACCTGCCGCTGCTGATCGACAGCCTGCTGCAACGCATCGCGCCCGGCGCTGCTCCGCGTGTCGACGCCGAGGCCATGAAGCGGCTGAGTTTGTACAGTTACCCCGGCAACATTCGCGAGCTGCGCAACATACTCGAACGCGCCCGTTTATTTACCGACGACGGCATCATTCGCGCGCAGGACCTGCCCGCCGAGGTGCGCGGCCAGGGCGAAGCGGGTGGTGTGACGTACCGCCAGCAGGACGACGGCCTGGAGAAACTCGCCCATGCACTGCGAGTGTTCAATGGCTCGCGCAGTGAGCTGGCCAGAGAGCTGGGACTGAGCGAACGCACCCTGTACCGACGTTTGCGTGCCCTCGGCATTCCGCGTTGAAGCGTGCGGAACGATCATCGCAACTATCGTGCGGCGCTCCGCGTCGCATGCCTTTCCGGACGCTCCGCGTCCTCTTGACGACGCAGAGCGTCGAGAACTGCATTCCCACGCTGGAGCGTGAGGAACGATCATCACAACTATCGTGCGGCGCTCCGCGTCGCATGCCTTTCCGGA
>NZ_CDRVEU010000021.1:0-2600 GCF_977070315.1 Plantibacter cousiniae (nom. nud.)
CTTTGCAATGAAATCGAGTAGGACGGGGCACGAGAAACCTTGTCTGAATATGGGGGGACCATCCTCCAAGGCTAAATACTACTGACTGACCGATAGTGAACCAGTACCGTGAGGGAAAGGCGAAAAGAACCGCGGAGAGCGGAGTGAAATAGATCCTGAAACCGTATGCGTACAAGCAGTGGGAGCCCACTTTGTTGGGTGACTGCGTACCTTTTGTATAATGGGTCAGCGACTTATTTTCAGTGGCGAGCTTAACCGAATAGGGGAGGCGTAGCGAAAGCGAGTCTTAATAGGGCGTCTAGTCGCTGGGAATAGACCCGAAACCGGGCGATCTATCCATGGGCAGGTTGAAGGTTGGGTAACACTAACTGGAGGACCGAACCGACTACCGTTGAAAAGTTAGCGGATGACCTGTGGATCGGAGTGAAAGGCTAATCAAGCTCGGAGATAGCTGGTTCTCCTCGAAAGCTATTTAGGTAGCGCCTCATGTATCACTGTAGGGGGTAGAGCACTGTTTCGGCTAGGGGGTCATCCCGACTTACCAAACCGATGCAAACTCCGAATACCTACAAGTGCCGAGCATGGGAGACACACGGCGGGTGCTAACGTCCGTCGTGAAAAGGGAAACAACCCAGACCGTCAGCTAAGGTCCCAAAGTCATGGTTAAGTGGGAAACGATGTGGGAAGGCTTAGACAGCTAGGAGGTTGGCTTAGAAGCAGCCACCCTTTAAAGAAAGCGTAATAGCTCACTAGTCGAGTCGGCCTGCGCGGAAGATGTAACGGGGCTCAAACCATGCACCGAAGCTACGGGTATCATCTTTTGATGATGCGGTAGAGGAGCGTTCTGTAAGCCTGTGAAGGTGAGTTGAGAAGCTTGCTGGAGGTATCAGAAGTGCGAATGCTGACATGAGTAACGACAATGGGTGTGAAAAACACCCACGCCGAAAGACCAAGGTTTCCTGCGCAACGTTAATCGACGCAGGGTTAGTCGGTCCCTAAGGCGAGGCTGAAAAGCGTAGTCGATGGAAAACAGGTTAATATTCCTGTACTTCTGGTTATTGCGATGGAGGGACGGAGAAGGCTAGGCCAGCCTGGCGTTGGTTGTCCAGGTTTAAGGTGGTAGGCTGAGATCTTAGGTAAATCCGGGATCTTAAGGCCGAGAGCTGATGACGAGTGTTCTTTAGAACACGAAGTGGTTGATGCCATGCTTCCAAGAAAAGCTTCTAAGCTTCAGGTAACCAGGAACCGTACCCCAAACCGACACAGGTGGTTGGGTAGAGAATACCAAGGCGCTTGAGAGAACTCGGGTGAAGGAACTAGGCAAAATGGCACCGTAACTTCGGGAGAAGGTGCGCCGGTGAGGGTGAAGCATTTACTGCGTAAGCTCATGCCGGTCGAAGATACCAGGCCGCTGCGACTGTTTATTAAAAACACAGCACTCTGCAAACACGAAAGTGGACGTATAGGGTGTGACGCCTGCCCGGTGCCGGAAGGTTAATTGATGGGGTTAGCGCAAGCGAAGCTCTTGATCGAAGCCCCGGTAAACGGCGGCCGTAACTATAACGGTCCTAAGGTAGCGAAATTCCTTGTCGGGTAAGTTCCGACCTGCACGAATGGCGTAACGATGGCGGCGCTGTCTCCACCCGAGACTCAGTGAAATTGAAATCGCTGTGAAGATGCAGTGTATCCGCGGCTAGACGGAAAGACCCCGTGAACCTTTACTATAGCTTTGCACTGGACTTTGAATTTGCTTGTGTAGGATAGGTGGGAGGCTTTGAAGCGTGGACGCCAGTCTGCGTGGAGCCAACCTTGAAATACCACCCTGGCAACTTTGAGGTTCTAACTCAGGTCCGTTATCCGGATCGAGGACAGTGTATGGTGGGTAGTTTGACTGGGGCGGTCTCCTCCTAAAGAGTAACGGAGGAGTACGAAGGTGCGCTCAGACCGGTCGGAAATCGGTCGTAGAGTATAAAGGCAAAAGCGCGCTTGACTGCGAGACAGACACGTCGAGCAGGTACGAAAGTAGGTCTTAGTGATCCGGTGGTTCTGTATGGAAGGGCCATCGCTCAACGGATAAAAGGTACTCCGGGGATAACAGGCTGATACCGCCCAAGAGTTCATATCGACGGCGGTGTTTGGCACCTCGATGTCGGCTCATCACATCCTGGGGCTGAAGCCGGTCCCAAGGGTATGGCTGTTCGCCATTTAAAGTGGTACGCGAGCTGGGTTTAGAACGTCGTGAGACAGTTCGGTCCCTATCTGCCGTGGACGTTTGAGATTTGAGAGGGGCTGCTCCTAGTACGAGAGGACCGGAGTGGACGAACCTCTGGTGTTCCGGTTGTCACGCCAGTGGCATTGCCGGGTAGCTATGTTCGGAAAAGATAACCGCTGAAAGCATCTAAGCGGGAAACTTGCCTCAAGATGAGATCTCACTGGAACCTTGAGTTCCCTAAAGGGCCGTCGAAGACTACGACGTTGATAGGTTGGGTGTGTAAGCGCTGTGAGGCGTTGAGCTAACCAATACTAATTGCCCGTGAGGCTTGACCATATAACACCCAAGCAATTTGCGTCGAATGACCAGATTGCGGTGACTGTGAAGA
>NZ_CDRVEU010000023.1:0-1780 GCF_977070315.1 Plantibacter cousiniae (nom. nud.)
AGTAGCCGTCCTCGTCACGGACGACTTCGACAGCGCCTATCAACTTTTCTTCGGGCATGACTTAGTCCTTGCCGCACAGGCGGCTGATATTGAATTGATTGGAAAGGAGGGCGGGTAACGCAGGGCTAAATCCTGAGCTACCAAGATTTCAGGCAGGCTGTCCAAGCGTCATGTAGGCATAGAAGCACCATGGCGGTATATTGCCGCCTACACTTTGAGGGTTAAATGGATGTCATTCTGTATCGCTTTGACAAGTGCTGATTTGGCTTTGACCAAAGATGTGTTTGCAATTGTAGGGAGTATCGCCAGCGCTGCAGGAGTAGGCCTGGCGTTTTACGTAGGCCTTAAAGGGCTGGCGACATGGAAGCGGCAATTACGGGGGGCTGCGCACCATGAGCTGGCACGTAAAGCGCTTGTGGAATTGTATAAGTACCGAGAGTCAGTGGAGCGCGCTCGATCGCCTGTTATGTTCGGTAACGAGCTTCAGCCAAACGAAGATGAAGAGGCCGACTTGTCGTTTGTTGGAAAAAACTATCTAAGAAAATGCAGGGCATACGAAAGAAGATTCGAGAATATGTCGGGCGGCAGAGCCTCAATTCAGGCGATAATTATTGAAAGCGAGGCGCTATGGGGTAAGGATCTGCGTGATCTAATTAAACCTCTATTCTCAATGGAGTACGATTTCGTTCATTACGTTGAATATTTTTTAATGTCTTCTGATCCGCGAGAGGACGATGACTATCGGCGAGCATTTTACGATATTATCAAAGATGAACCGAACATAATATACGATGCGCTTGGTGACGAAGGAGATGAATTTAGAAAAGATTTCAATCGGCAGATAGCTGTAATTGAAAACTATCTTAGACCAAAGCTTGCTTGAATGATTTAATCTAGTCGCCGCAGAAACACGCAATGGCCTCTTCATGGTCGGCGAACATATCTAACTGGGTGTCCGAGTAATCGAGCATCTGCTGATAGCTCGGTCGGTCGAAGCGAAACAGCGCGCCGTCTATTGTGGCGGCGCTGCTCTGGGTGGCGGTGCGTTCCATCCGAGCCCACCAGTCGGCCTTGCTCCGGTCGCTGGCAATGATCGAGTAGACCTGCTTTGCACCTTTGAGAAAGCACAGGTCGCAGTTGCCCTCCAGAGTGCGGCCATTGATCGTCGGTAGCTCCAGATCAAACGGCTGCGACTTCCAGAATTCTCCGACCTGCTGCACGCCGACGCCCGCATCTGCCAGCGGCATCACCATCGTGGCATGCTTGCTCTCTGTCGTAGTCTTGCGGTGCCGTATCTTGGCTACCCGGCGCGGTTCATCAGCTCGGATGCCCGTCATCATGTCGACCGGCGTTTCTTCGGTGGAGCATCCAACCATCCGCAGATATTTGTGGATTACTCTGATCTTGAGATCGATGGTGCAGAACCTTGTTACCGGGTTCGGCAGGTAGCTGCGTTTCCTGATCAGCGCTTCGAACGGCTCGCCGTCCCTGCTGGCGGTTTCGTAGGTGACGATAGCGAAGCCGCGATCATCGTCGCGGTACTCCAGCCAGACAATGGGAACCTGCCAGCGCCGTGAGCATTCGTTCACAAAGTCGAGGGTGGCGGGGTGTTCCTTGCCGGTGTTGGCGAACGTGACGATCAGATCGTCCAGATCATCGTTGGCGTCCAGCACCTGGCGCAGCATGTAGGCGCTGGTCCGGCCACCGGAAAAGCTGACAACCGTCGTCCCGGACATTTTGTAGGGAGACATGGGGATTCCTCGCCGGGGTGGCGTGAGTC
>NZ_CDRVEU010000024.1:0-504 GCF_977070315.1 Plantibacter cousiniae (nom. nud.)
CCCGGTCTATATTTCTTTCTATCACATACCCAAATTTTTAAAGAACGATCTAATCAAAGACTAGAAATCAACATTCACGCACCCTTTGTTTTGCAGGGTGGAATGCTCATTTCTAAGCTTTCAAACAGAAGCAGTAAGTGGTGGAGCCAAGCGGGATCGAACCGCTGACCTCCTGCGTGCAAGGCAGGCGCTCTCCCAGCTGAGCTATGGCCCCGTATTTCTACAGGTGTTTCCCACACAAAATTGGTGGGTCTGGGCAGATTCGAACTGCCGACCTCACCCTTATCAGGGGTGCGCTCTAACCAACTGAGCTACAGACCCAATTTCGAGCTTGTAGCCGCTAGCATTGAGCTATCAGCTTGGAGCTTAAAGCTGCTTCTAATCGTCTTCTTCAATGAATCAAGCAATTCGTGTGGGTGCTTATGGTGCAGCTGAGTCGTCGATTAAGGAGGTGATCCAGCCGCAGGTTCCCCTACGGCTACCTTGTTACGACTTCACCCCAGT